>CALHXW010000222.1 GCA_938040325.1 uncultured bacterium
TCTAGCGCGTCTACCAATTCCGCCACTTTCGCAAATCATCGGAGAGACGTCGCTAGCGACGCTTCCCACCCTTCGCAGCTGCAAGCGCACGAGCGATGCGAGCCTTCTTCTTGTTCTGAGCTTCTTTCTGCCGCATTTTCGTGGACTTCGTGCCCTTACCCATGTCCGTTCTCCTCGTGGTTGCGCCCTTGGGCGCCTTCGGGGACGGAACTATAGCTCCACGAGGCTTGTGCGCAACCAAAAACGGCTGTCGCACAAAAAGCGACGCTAAGCGCGTCATCGCGGCACGTCGGCGTGCTCGTTCGAACGTTCCGGAGCCGCATGTGATGCGCGCAACGCGGGGCCCTGGGGCGCAGCTCCAAGGGCATTAGCGCCCTCGTCGCCGCCAACTCGCCGGACGGCGAGCGAACCAGGGATGTGGGCGACTGGATCGCCTAAAGCCGCAGCCGGAAAGAGCGTTTGTTCTAGGACTAGACCCAAATCAAGCGCTGTTTTCGAGCGAGGCGACGGCGATGTGCTTGCCAGCGGCGTCCGCTGGACGAAGGCGATGCCCTCGTCAGCGGAGTCAGCGCGCTCGCTGCGCGAGTTTGCTACGTTGGCGGCGCGTCCTTTGCTGGAAAGCGCCAGCGGGTCGCCAGCAGATAGGGCACAGCCACAGCGGCGGTGTGGAGCCACAGCCACGGCGTCGACGGCTGGTCGAGGGTGGCTAGCAGCACGAAGAAGAGGCTAGACGCGATGATGCGCGGGCCGGCGGTCGCCCAGGGCATCGCATGGCCCGCGGCCCTGCTCCGGGCGACCCCGATGGCGATGGCAACGCACAGGGCGGCGAACCCGTACACGGCTTCGGGCGGCCACGGGTCGCGCAGCACCCACCGGAGTGCTCCCCACCATGTCGCGATCAGCAGCGCATGTGTCACGCCGATGGTGAAGACCGGAAGCAAGAGTAGCCGCTGCCTTAGCGGCCGCTCGCCGTCGAGCCACCAGCTCGCGGCGACACCGAAGAAGCCCCAGCCGATGATGCCAATGAGAGGCACATCGAAGTAGTTTGGCAGCGTCCACGACCAGAGCCCAGCGGACACCGCTATGATCTCCATCAATGACGCGTCGATGAAGACCAGCAGACCGACGGCCGCGGCGCGCTGGCGACGCGTGAGGCCCGGCCAGAGGACCATCACGACCTCGCGCGCGCTCAGCACCACCATCGGCCATATCAGAGGGATGAGGAGGGGCACATCGCCGAGCTTCAGCCACCAGCCGTCTGCGTAGGCATAGGCACGGTACGCGCTGATACAGCTTTGCTCGCCAACCCAAGCGGTGAGCGCCACACACACGAGCGTGAGTGCGCGCTCGCGGCGGCCCTCACGTGGCGCCAACACCACAGCATAGGCGAGCGTGAGGACGCCCACGCATGCAAGCTGAAACGCCGTGAAGCTCACGGGGCGCAGACACCTGCTGGGTCACGACAGCGTCCACGCGTGTGTGCAGGACGCTCACGCTTCTCGAACCACGGGCGGTAGAGTCGGACCTTCATCTGCTGGTCCTCCGGTGCCCTGCGGTTGCAGGTCGCGATCTCTTTGCTGCCGGGCTCGGCGGCCCAGCGACGCTCGACGCACTCGTTGGGGTTGTAGCTGACCTCAAAGCGCTTAATGCGGCTGAGGACGTCGGCGAGCGTGAGCGGCCAGGTCGAGCCGTCCGAGCGTCGGTAGGTGTACTTCCGCGCTTGGGTGAGCGTCTTGATCTTGCGGGTCAGGTTGCGTCTGAGCTGTGCCTGCGAGACGCCCTTCGGCAGCACGAACCGGTGGGGGTACTTCTCCACGCGCTCCGGGAAGTTCAGCACCGTGTCCATGGCGATCAGCAGGCGCATGTCGCGCGACGGCGTAGAGTAGTCTTCCCACGGGCCAGACGTGATGAAGATCTTGCCGCCGTTGGGCATCTCCATGTCGACCCCAGGTCGCTCTCGCTTCCACTGTTCACCGTTTTCGACCGACTCGACGCGGCGACGGACCTGCTGGTCGAGGGCATCGATGGTCGCTGTTAGCGCAACGGTGGGCGGCAGTGGCCGCGGCGTGATGAGCTCGTCCATCGTCTCATAGAAGCCCTCCTTGCCGTTTTCCCACTGCTCAAGGCTGAAGTCGCCGTAGTCGTACGTCTTGCGATCGATGTCTCGGTTGCTCAGCACCTCGATGACATCCCGCTTCTTGCGGACCGGTCGGAAGCGCTTCCAGCCGGCGCCCGCGAGCTTGTCGTCCTCCGGGAACATGAACGAGCCACGCCAGAAAATTCGACGGCCGATCGTCCCGTCCGGCTGGGCGTCGACGGCCATGAGAACGCCGGCGTTTGTGCCCTCCTGAGGGTACCAACGACCGACCATCATGGTGTGACCGTAGGGATCGGCATAGATGGTGCCTGGTCGCAGCGAGTGCCGCGTGAGCTCGACCGGATAGAAGTCGGACTTCTGGTCTTCAGGCAGGCTACGCAGGCTCGACGAGTGCACGATCGACTGCATCTTGCGGGCGAACTTCTCGAAGGCGTCAACCTTGTGTTCGGCTTCAGCCGGCATCTCGTTGGAGTAGAACTCCTCCGAGCACCGGGGCGGTCGCTTCGCATTGCCGCGGCGACACGCCCGGAACGTGAAGGGCAAGCCCAGCTTCCAGGCAAAGTAGCCCCGCAGGTAGTAGGGGAAGTCAGCGCAGTCGGGGTTCGCGCGTAGCCGGTGGTCTCCCCGTGACGCGTCCTCGTCGAGCGCCAGGTAGTTGTAGAGGAGGTTGCGGTCCGGGTCGCGCAGCACCTCCGACAGAGGACGCCAGCTCACATCGGCCTCGAGCGGTGCATCGAAGAGGTGCTCGATCCAGAGGCTGTAGAGGTTCTCGACGTCGCGCTCCCACTTCACACGGCTCTTCCACACCGGCGGTGGATTCTCCACGTCGAGCACCTGCATCGGGTCGACCTTCCGGCGCCAGCGGACCTTGACCCGCTGGCAGGCCAGGACCTCCCCGGCTTGGCTGACGAGCGCGAAGCGCCAGTTCCCGCGCTCGGGGCGCTCCATTGTGTAGGTAAAGCCGAAGGGTGGGCCGCCCGAGATCTTCGGGTCGACGACTCGCTGGGCGCCATCGGGCGAGCGCGCAACCATCCGCACTGGGCCGGGGTCTTTGTCGGCCACGACCACCACCGAGAGGTCTCGGCGCTGGTCAGGCCGCCGTGGCATGTTGAAGATCGACACGTCGAGCGAGTCTTCGCAGCGCCGGAGCTTGCCGATGTCTGGGAGTGGCGCCTGGGGCGCAGCCATCTCGGCCAACATCAGAATAGTCGCGATCGTCATCGTCACTGTCCGAACACCGCCAGCTTGCTGATGCGTTGGATAAACGCCGTCTTACTTGTTCCGCGCCCGACCTCGAGGTCGCTGACCTCGACACGGTCGATTCGCACCGTCTGCTCAGCGTCTGCGCCGCAGGGCCGCTTGTACTCACTGATCGCCGAGATACTAAAGGGTTTTCCATCGAACTCGCCGAGATAGAGCATGATGTGACCCGGCATGTAGAGCAAGACAACGCCGCGTCGGCCGGCCGCGCGAATGGCGGCGAGCTTGGCGCGTTCGTCGAGCCCAGCGACGTTGATGACCTGGCCTCCAGAGCTGGCTTGGACGCCGCTGTGGCGCCCGAGCCGGACGTCGAAGAGGGCGAGCGTGTCGAGCAGCAGCCGCGAGCAGTCGCGGCCGCGACCCATCCCGCCCCAGCCGTAGGTCTCACCCAGCCTCGGGGCCACCCGCGCGAGGACATTGCGGCGCGTGAGCGGCAGCGGCCCCTCGTGGACGTCTGCGGATGCCTCGATAAAGGCATCGGCAAGGCCGTGGTTGGTGGGGGCGAGCACGTGGTAGCTGCCATCATCGGTCCGGCCGAGCAGGGGAAAGCTCGTGCCCATGCGGGCCTGGTGGCCCGTGCTCAACATCACCCAGTCATCGAGGATGACGAGCCGGTCGTGGTCCGAGCGGTGGGCGAAGTGGCGCGCGCGCCAGGCCGGAAGCGGCGGCGTGAGCACCTCACCGCGGAGCCACCCCACCGTGTGGCCAGCGTGCACGTAGCGCCAGAGTCCGTCCGCGCTGATCCGGTGCACCCGGACCAGCTCGCCGACATGGACCGACGAGCACTGGTTGCGGTCAAAGTCTGGGTCTGCCGGTGGGCGGTAGAGGCCTCCATCGAGGGGAACGCAATGGAGGTCTGTGCCTTGGGACACAACCCGTAGCTCGTCCACAGCGCGGGACTCGCGGGCCCGCCGCGCGGCACGGCGGAGGCTTCCGTGGCTGCCTTCGATATAGTCACCGCTCGTGACCCGATCTTTGAGCCAGTCAAAGCGCTCCTGCAGCTCGCGCGTCACCTTGTCTGGGGCCCGTGCTGCGCCGTCGACGAGGTCCTGGTAGGTCCCGAGGCGTCGGCTGTTTGCCAGGTTGAGCTGAGCGATCTCCGTGGCCGTGAGCAGGACGCGGTCGAGCTCGTCCCCAGGGTGGCTGGCCAACCACGTCTCGAGCGTCCTGTGGCGGCTGGCCGTCGTGTGGACCGCGTCGGCGACGACCGTGGGCTCATCGCACTGGGCTGGGACCGCCAGCGAGGGCGAGCCGAGCGCCATGCACAGGCAAACGAGGGTGGAGCGAAGCGTTGTCACGTCGTGACAACATAGGGCAGACCCACCGTCATCCAAGAAAATGCTCAGAATTCACGGAAAACGCGGGCCGCGCGGTCGCCGTGTCACGTCCGAGACAGCGGGTCAGCTGCGCTCTACGACGATCGCGGTGCCATCGAGCGACAGCGTCACTGGCGTGACATGGCTCTCGTGTCGTGTGGGCTGCGGCGGGACCATCACCCGGAGAGAGCTGATCTCGGCGATGCCGGTCTTCAGCCTATTGAGCGGCGCCAGGGCGGAGGCGACTGCCGGCAAGAGCTCGCTATCGGCGCCAAGCGCTGCAAGGCAGGTGCGAGCACGAGCGACGATGGTGACGGCCACTTTTCGCGCAGGCTCATCGCCGGGCGTGTCGGCTCGGAGGAGCCGGATCAGCGCCGTGATTGCTGTACAGACGTCATCGAGGCCGGCAGTGGCGCCACCGTCGAGGTCGATGCGCGCGAACACGAAGACCATCTGTTCCTGCCCATGGACGTAGGGGCGTCCGCTGTACACGGTCAGGGGCGCGCTGATGGCGAGCTGTCGAAGCGAGTAGCCTCGCAGCCGCCACAGTCCGAGTTCCCGAGCGTGCTCTGGGTGCAGGTCCGTCAGGAGCGCGTTCCGATGAAAGGGGGCTGAGCCCACTCGTTCCCACGTGCGGTGCCGGAGCCCGTGAGGAGTGAGCCACGTCAGCGTCAGGCGGCGGCACGCGCTGTCGATGAGTCGCGGATCGGCCAGCAGCCGGGTCAAGAGCTCCTCGTCGTGGATCTCCTCGCCGAGCCCGCCGACGATGACCTCGAGCTCGTCCGCTTCATCGAACGTGCTTCGCTCGAGCTCGCGCGCTGCCCACAAGACAGCGCCACCTTTCGAGACGCGCCCTAGCATCAACACACCGACTTGGCGCTCGTCACCGTCTTCCACGATCGCCATGGTCGCCGCGCAGTAGCGCTCGCTCGCCTCCCAGCGGACGAAGCGACCTGGACTGTCTCGGTAGAGGCGTCGCATCAGCGCCGCCATCACGACCTGCGGGGCGATGTCTGCGCCGGCACGAGCGCCCTGAACCAGCGAGTGGGTCATGGCCAGCGGTGCGTCAACGAGCTGCTCAACGGCGGCCCCAAAGGCATCCGGATGGAGCTCTTCGTCGAGGTCGGCGATCACTCGCTCGAGTTGGTTGGCGCACAAATTCATGGAGCCCTGGCGCGCGCGACGTTCCGCCGGCGGAGGCAACAACGTCAGCACATGACTTCGCGTGGTTCGAGGCGCTGACCATAGTGCGATGCAGCATGCGCTGCGAACAAAAACCGGCCTGCGTCCTTGTTTGGCCACCAAGTTGTTCGGAGCTGCCCGAGCTACTCCGTCGCAGCTGCTCGTAACGCCTTGCGATCGTGGGCAACATCGGGAACGAGCGCGATGACCGGCACGATCTCGATGCGTGGCTCGAGCGGCATTCCCGGGCGCTTGTGGATCGACACGGAGAAGTCTCCCATGAAGACGGGGCGGGGCGATCGTGACTGCACCACGTCGGGGACGCCGGCGAGGTCCCAGATGTTGAGCAAGAGCCTGAGCTCTTCGGCACCGCGTGCCTTGTCGCCCATGAGGTTGGACGCATAGCTCAGCCACTTCAGGGTCAAAAAGCCGATTCCAGGGGCAGGCTTCATGGTGAGGCCGGCGTCGAGGAGCCCGCGAGCGCCAGCGGGATCACCGGTCATCACGGCCGCCTGCCCGGCGGCTAGCTTGGCAAACGAGCTCTTCGGTTCGAGTCGCCGGACCTGCTTGAGCAAGAGCGGCGTCACGTCGTGGTTGCCGGTCGACACCAGCAGTGCGCCGAGCGTCGCAACCAGCGCGAGCGAGCGCTTTCGTCCGGCCGAGCTGGACTCGTCGAACGCCACGCGAGGCTTTGGCAGTCGGTTGATGGCCTCTTCGGCGCTCAGCCGTCCCTTGCCGGCGTCTTTGGCGTCGAGCGGCGCGCCGTCGAGGGTCTGGGACGCGAGCTGAGCGGTCACGGTCGCGAGGTGCCAGGTCCCGAGATCCATCCCTGGCGGCATCTTGTCGGGATCGGCGAGCGCGCCGCGCGCTTTGAACTCGCGGCGGAGCGTCTTGTAGGTCGCGAGCGCTCGCCGAACGAGCTTCTTGTCGCCGCGCTGGACGCCATAGCCGGCGCGAACTTGTGCGGTCATAAAGCGCAGCGCCAGGCGGTCATCGCCCTTGAGACGCTTGGCGGACGTGTCGGCCGTCTTGAGGGCTTGGTCAGGTCGATCGACGCCTACATAAGCGGCAAGCGCGAGCCGTGCCATGGTCAGCGAGCGCGGAAACGCCTTGAGACCAGCAGCGACCTCACCCTTCACCGTGTTGAGCACGTCGCTCGTCGGGGTCTTCTCGCCGCGTTCGTTGGCCGCTTTCCACTGGCCAATCGCGAGCAGAATTCGCGCCGCGTGGCCAACCAGCGCGCCCCGCTCTGGTTCGCGCTCCTTGAGTGCGGCGAGGTCGCTGTCGAGATCGCGAGCAGCGATGGCTGCGAGCTGTGGGTCCGCGGTCACGCGCGCGTGGACGATCGCTGCAATGCGGGCGTCGCGAAGCTGGGCATCGAGGCCGCCGGGCGCGCCGCTCTGCTCGGCTTCGTCGACCAGCGACAAGAGGCTGCCGAAGCGTTGCTGAGACAGGTAGAGATCGGCGGCGGACTGCTGGACCTGCAGATCTGTGGGGTGGTCGGCGACGAGCTGCTTGGCGAGAAAGAGTGCAGGTCCCAGGCGTCCCAGCCGCTGATAGCTCGCAAGCTGCGCGGCAGCGACCGCCGGTGGAGCGCCGTCTCGCCCGGCCTCGTAGGCGCGCGTGGCCTGCTCGTCCTTGTAGCGCTGCTGGGCGAGGTCGAGCCTTGCCGCGAGCCCCGGTGCACCGTCGGTGACCCGCTCGTAGAGCCGGCGAGCGGCCTCGGGCTTGTCGACCTTGAGCAAGGTGCGGTGGAGGTTGATGGCGTGGTGCGGGGCTTCGCTGATGACGAACGCCTGCTGAAACGCCGCCGCTGCATCCGCAGGTCGCTTCTCGCGGTCGAGCCAGTGTCCCCGCTGATTGTGCGCGATCGCGAGGTCGCGATCGCGGTCGAGCACCGCGTGGAGGGTGTGGGGGAACCAGTCTTTGCCCAGCTGGCGCATCGCACGGAGCGATGCAAGCAGGTCGACGTAGCTGTCGCGGGCGTTGCTCGGCACCTGCTCGAGCAGCTGCGAGAGCGACTCACGCATCGTGGGCTGGGTGTCGAACGTGTAGCCGACGGCATGGACCATAAACGACGTTGTCATCCGAGCGATGTCGAGCCCGCGGCTCGTCTCCCCACGGTCGACGACCACCTGCACGGTCGTCGCGAGCAGGACCAGGTCATGGAGGTCGGCGGGGGTGTCGAGACCGAGGTCTTCGTCGCCGAGGAGCAACCGGTTCGTGAGCCTGCGAATCTGGCCCAGCAGCTGCGTGGTCGGCGCGGTCGAGAGATCGCTCTCTGCCAAGATCCGCGCGGCGAGCGGCAGGCGGTCGCTCACCTTCGGCGGTCCGGCCCACGCGCTACTCGCAGCCGAGAGGAGGCACACTGTCAGCAACATCACCGTTGTACGCATGAAGCCTCATCGTGGGGAGAGCGCCTGTCCTACCCGAGGACGGCGGATGGTCCAGTCGGGTACACGCACCCGTCGCTGGCACGTCAGTCGTCTGAACCCGGCTTGGTCGTCGGCGATTCCTTGACCGCTGTCACCGTGAGCGTCCCGTCGCTGCCGCGCTCGATATCGATGCCCTCGCCCGACGGCCAGCGGAGTGCACCGGCCACGGGCTCGACGGGCTCGAGGAGATACGCCTGCAGGACCCGGTACAGCGCGTCCTCGTCAACCTCAGGCGCTGCCATCTTTGCTGCAGCCGGATCGCGCCGGAAGCGGCGTAGCCACGCCAGAAAGTGAGCGGGCTCGCGCGGCGGCGAGGCGCGGACCTCGGCAGCAAAGGCTTGAAACGCAGGCAAGTCGGCCTGCGTGGCGAGGATGTTGTCGCCCGTCGCCATGCGCTGGGCAATCACCGCCGGGGCCTCCACGGAGCGACGAAGCTCTCCAAGCATGTTCTGGGCAGCCTCCGCGTCGCCTTTCTGGAGCAGGATCCGTGCCGCGTAGACCCGCACCCAAGGATTGTCGCGATTGACGAGGAAGACGCGCTCGAGGCTCCTGATGCCATCCTCCCAAGCCCCGCCTTCTTCGCTCGACAGTGCATCTCCGATGTCGCCGATCACCGGCTCCAAGAAGATCTCGTCGGTTGCCTCCGACCAGGCTTCGTGGGCGATCGAGACACCGCCCTTGCCCGCGTCGAAGACGCCGACGATCCGCGGTGGCGCCAGCTTCGGGCGCATAAAGCGCAGATACCACCGGTGGCCGTCGACCACCGCTGAGCACTCGGTCGCATAGCAGCGGAACCCGCTTGGAAGCGCTGCGAGGCGGGTCGTGAGCGCCTCGCCTTGAATGCGCGAGGCTGGATGCTTCGCGTCTGCCCACACCACACCATGGGGGTGCGCATGAGCTGCCGGGTCGCTGAGCAGCTTCTCAAGGCTTGGCCCGACGCTATCCGGTGGCGCGAGGTCAGGTGTCCACGGTGGGGTCGCTGGTCTCTGAGTGACGGCGGCGTCTGGGCGCGGGGCCTCAGCGCGGGTGTCGAGTGCCTGCGCTCGTGGCGCTACGTCGGGTGTCTCGGGCGTCGCCGGCGGGCGGGCGCAGGCTGACACAACGAGCCACGCAAAGACGGCGGCGCATGATCCACAGCGCTGAGTGAGCACCGGCTACAGAGAGACCTTGGCCATGACCGGCAGGTGGTCGCTGCCCATGAAGGGAAGCGGCATCGCCGGCGCCACGACCTCGATCTCCTTGGAGACGTAGATGTGGTCGATAGCGAACTCGGGGTCGTCGGCCGGGTAGGTCGGCATCGGGACGTCACCCGCAGCGTTGGTCAGGAAGGGCGAGAGCTGCCGCAGCGCCTCGTCGTCCACATCGGCGTTGAGGTCGCCGAGCAGCAGCAGCGGCGACGCTTGCGTCTGGGCGTGTCGGAGCAGCGCCGGAACCTGCGCCGCACGATCGATCGGGTTGACCGACAGGTGCGTCACCAAGACGCTCACCGGCCCCTTGGGGGTCACGACCGTCGCCGAGAGGATGCAACGCTGCTCGTCCTTGCGCTTGGGCAAGCGATGGCGCGTCCAGGGCCCCATGGGGAACCGCGACAGCAGCGCGACGCCGTATCCGGGCTTCTCTTCGGCGGTCGGGGCGGGCTTGATCTCGACGGGGTCGGTGCCCTTACGAACACCCAGAGCGGAGGCGAAGCGGAAGTGTCCGAGCCCGGACAAGCGCGACAGCTCTTGGGTGTGTCGGCCGGGAACGCCCTCGATCCAGTCGTTTCCGACCTCTTGGACGGCGACAACGTCAGCCTCGCCGATGATACCCGCGACCGTCTCTAAGTCACTCTCGAGACCTAGTTTGACGTTGTAGGTCATCACCGAGAACTCCATTGCGCCTCCACATGCTTTGGCAAAGAAGACTGTTGTACTCGGTTAGCAGTCCGCCGACAACCGCCGTCCGCGTTGTCGGCGTGAGTCGTCGGTGTGGGCTGACGGCGTCCCGGTCACCAAGCGCTCGGCGACCGGGGTTGTGACCGTCTTCGCCGGCCGACTTCGTCCGATCCCAGCGTCTTGTGCGCCGGTCACGGTTGTCGATACGCGTCGTCCTCAATCCTCTGCGGCCAGCGGCGTCAACTCGCGCCAACCGATCAAACCCCTGCCGCCGACGACTGTCCTAAATCAAGCGCTCGTTTCTGACTCGCGTGAGAGCCGGCGGCGTGACACGTCGTCGGCGCGGGCGATACCAGCATGGCCCTGCTCGCGCGGATGGCCGAGATCGCGTGGAGCGCTTAGCCGCGCCCTTGCAGCGACTGACGCGCCAGGTTGGCCACCGCGTCCATCCAGCTCGGGTCGCTGTTGACGCACGGCACCTGCAAGAGGTCGTCGCCGCCAGCCTCGACGAAGTCTTCTTTGGCCCGGATCCCGATCTCTTCGAGGGTCTCGAGGCAGTCGGCCACAAAGGACGGGGTGAGCACCGCCAGCCGCTTCACGCCGCGCTTAGCGTAGCGAATCAGCAGCTCGTCGGTGTAGGGCTGAATCCATGGCGTGCGCCCAAGCCGGGACTGAAACCCGACCGACCAGCTCTCTGGATCGTCGAGTCCGAGGGCTGCGGCTGCAGCGCGAGCGGTCGCGTACGACTGGGCCCGGTAGCAGCTTCGGTTGGCGTCGACGATCGCATCGCAGCAGTTGGCCCGCGCGAGGCAGTGGGCCTGGCTGAAGTCCGTGGCCTGGACCTGGCGCTCAGGCAGCCCGTGAAAGCTGAACATGACGTGGTCAGGCTTGAACGCGGCGAGCGGCTCTCGCGCGACGTCGGCAACGGCCTTGATGAAGCCGGGGTCCTCGTAGAAGTCGGGCACGACCGAGAGCGCCGGGACCACGGTCTTCTTGCTGGCGAGCTCGAACACGCGCTGGAGCGTCGAGCCTGTCGAGGCGGAAGCGTACTGCGGGTAGAGGGGCAAGACGACGATGCGGTCGGCGCCCGCAGCCTGGAGCTCGTCGAGGGCGTCGCTCACCTTGGGGCGCTGGTAGCGCATGCCAGCGGCGACGACCCACTCGGGTCCGAGTCGCTCGCGCACGCCGTCGGCCAGGTCATGGAGGTTGGTCAGCAGCGGGGAGCCACGATCCGACCAGATCTCGGCGTAGGCCGCTGCGCTCTTCTTCGGGCGGAAGGGCAGGATGACGCCGTAGAGGAGCGCGTTGCGCCCGGCAGCAGGGATGTCGAGCACCCGAGGATCACTGAGGAACTCGCGCAGGTAGCGACGCACCGCCGGCGTCGTGGGAGCGTCGGGTGTTCCTAGATTGACCAGCAAGAGGCCGTTGCGCTTCACCTTGTCTCCCTCCATCTGTCGATCCGCCCGTCAACGCTGTCCATCAGGCTCGGCCACCGTCATTACGCCGCTGCGGCTCACGCGGCAAGCGGATCGTAAAGGATGTCCCCTTGCCGCTCTGGACGGGCGAGACCGCGTCGATGGAACCACCGTGCTCCAGCACAATCTCACGAGTGAGCGCGAGACCGAGCCCAGTGCCGTACGACTTGCCGGTCACAAAGGGGTCAAAGAGCCGCTCGCGGACCTCGTCTGGGATGCCTGGCCCGTTGTCGACGACCTCGATGGTCACGCCCTCGGGGCTGGGTGCCAGCCGGATCGCCAAGTGGCGCGGCTTGGGAACGGTCGCCAGGGCTTCGATCCCATTGCGTGCGACGTTGATGATGGCCTGGCGTAGCTGGTCGGCGTCTGCACGGACCGGCGGCGGACCGCCTTCCAGGCTGGACGCCACCCCCGACAGCTCAAGCTCGATGCCCGCGTCGTGCACCTCGCGCTTGATGAACTCGGCGAAGTCGGAGAGCAGCGCGCCGACGTCGACCTGCACCCGGTTCGGCTTCGGCAAGCGCGCGAAGTGAAGGTAGCCGTCGGTGATCGAGCGCAGGCGCTGGACCTCGCTCATGATGGCCTTGAGCGAGTCGCGAACCTCGACAGGAGCGTCCGACAGCTCGGTCAGCTCTTCTTCAATGAACTCCGCGTTGAGGCTGATCGAGGAGAGCGGATTGCGTACCTCGTGGGTGATCTGTGCCGAGAGCTTGCCGATGGTGGCGAGGCGCTCAGTCCGGAGCAGCTCGTCGCGGCTGGCAGCAAGCTCGGCGTCGCGTGACTGAAGCGACGCGGCCATGCGGTTGAACTCGGCGCCGAGCTGCTGGATCTCGTCACGGCCGGCCGCGGCGCCACCTATGTCGACCCGCTCGTCGTAGTGACCTGCGCCGATCCGCTTGGCGCCAGCCGTCAGGCGGCTGATGGGTCGCAAGGTCCACAGCGAGATAAAGAGCATCAAGAGCGACAGGAGCAGAGCCCCGGTGGCGACGATGACGACGGCGAGCGTGGTGGAGCGTTCACGCGCCTCCGCGCGACCATCCACCGCTGTGATCTGCTGGGCGATCGTCTGGGCCACCGGTTGCAGCGTCACCTGGATGCGACGCAAGACCATGGCCAGCGCGCGCGCCTCCTGCGACTCCGCCGTGAGGCTGTCCTCAGTGAGGAGCTTGTTGGCGCGCCGGAGCAGCTGGTCGTAGAGGTCGGCGCTAGGTAGAGGATCGGCCAGGCTGACGAGGTCCTTTGGGGCTACGCCGGCCACTGCGTCGGCTAGCACGCGGGACTCGGCGAACTCGACGAGCTGGCGCCTCACCTCGACGAACGCCGCTCGCTCGTCTTCATGCAGCAGCGGCGTATCGGCGACGTTGTCGAGCCGCGCCACGATCGCTTCAATGCTTGTCGGACCGACGAAGGGCCGGGTCTTTGGCATCATGCGACGGAGCAAGGGCTGGTCAGTCACGTTGAAGCGCCGCACCATCCCTTCGACCGTCTTGAGCTGACGCATCAGCCCGTCGAGCTGGTCATGCATCGGAATCACTTCGCGCCACAGCAGCGTGGCTGCGCGTCGCTGAGAGCTCATCTCGTAGAGCGTGAACGCGCAGGTCGCGCCGAACGCGATGATGACAACCGCGAACCCCAGAAAGATTCGCGTCGAGACAGAGAGTCGAAGCATGGGGCGTGAGGGTACGCGCCCGCGGTCGATCGCGCCCGAAAACTCGAGCGGGCCGCCGAAAATTCGAACCGGGTGCGGCTTAGGGGCAAGGCGCGCCACACGTCGTGCGGCAGTGAACGTCGGCGACATCATCTTTGTCAGCGCTGGGTCTTGACTCCAGCCAAACTGTAATCACAATGGGTACACTTGGAGGCGACCGTGGTCACCGGAAACACACATTTCAGCATCGGAGTGCACGTGCTCACGGCGCTTGCGTACAATCCGGGTGTTCCGATCTCGTCGGAGCAACTGGCGGGCAGCGTCGACACCAACCCCGCATTTCTCCGCCAAGTCATCGGGCGACTCAAGAGCGCCGGGCTCGTCAAGACCAAGCTCGGCAAGGGCGGCGGCGCCCTGATCGCCCGACAACCAGACGCGATCACGCTGCTCGACATCTACCGAGCGACCGAGGGGCAGGCGGAGCTCTGCACGCACACCTGCGCTCCCGACAGCGAGTGCGTCGTTGCCCGAGAAGTGCCGCAGTTCCTCGGTGCACTCTCAGCGCGACTTGACGCCGTCATCTCCGAAGAGCTGGCGCGCACGAGCGTCGCCGACATCGCGGGGAGCCTCCGCACGCGCTGAGTCGCAGCGGCGGCTCGCCACCCAGTCTTCGCGTCCGGCATGGTGCCGGCGCATGCCCCGAGCGCACCCGCGCTCATAATTGTAAGTGTGTCAGTGACATACGTCTATAACAGGAGAGAGACCATGACAGCACTCAACAACAAAGTCGCAGTGATCACCGGCGGAACCACCGGCATTGGCCTTGCCACTGCGCGTGCCTTCGCCGACGCCGGAGCGACAGTGATCGTCACTGGACGCAACCCAGAGACCTTGGCTCAAGCCCGCGCCGAGCTTGCAGGCCGCGCAGAGGTCATCGCCTCCGACGCAGGCGATCCGGCTGCCATTGCCGACCTCTTCGCCACGGTGAAGGCGAAACACGGCCGCCTCGACGTGCTCTTTCTGAACGCAGGCGTCGCCCTCTTTGCGCCCGTCACGGAAGCGAGCGTCGAGACGTTCGATACGATGTGGAAGGTCAACGTCCGTGGGCCGTGGCTGGCGCTTCAGGCTGCAGCGCCCCTCTTGAGCTCTGGCGCGAGCGTGCTCCTGAACACGAGCGTCACCAACGTCAAGGGGATGCCGGGCACCAGCGCGTACGCGGCCACCAAGGCAGCGCTACGCTCCATCGTGCGGACGGCCGCTGCCGAGTTCGCGGCCAACGGCGTGCGCGTCAATGCGATCTCACCGGGACCCGTGACGACGCCGATCTACGGCAAGCTCGGCATGCCGGCTGAGGCCGTCTCGGAGTTTGCTGCGAGCATCGAGGCGCAGATCCCGCTTGGACGCTTTGGGCGGCCCGACGAAGTTGCTCAGACGGCTGTGTTTCTCGCCTCGGATGCCGCCAGCTTCATCTCCGGAGCTGAGATTCCAGTAGACGGCGGGATGACCCAAGTCTAGCCCGCAGCGATCGGGCTGGGGAGGCGGGGCGTTTAGCAGCGTTGCTGGGAAATGCGGACTCTTGGGACGCGCGCGAGGTGTGGTGAATCCTCGTTTCCCCGAACGTTGCTAGACGTCTTCGCCCGCCTCCGGGTGCCACCGGAGGATAGGCTTTCGGATGGCGCGGGTCTCGTCGAGTCGTCCCACGATCGTCTTCGTCGGAGCGTCGAGGATGGCCTGTGGGTCGCGCCTCGCGGTCTCGTCGACGTCGATCATGGCGTCGATGAACGTGTCGAGGGTCTGGAGGCTCTCGCTCTCGGTCGGTTCGATCATGATGGCGTTGGGCACGCAGATCGGAAAGTACATGGTGGGCGGGTGAAAGCCCCGATCGATCAGGCCCTTGGCAATGTCACGGGTCTGGACGCCCGTCGCCTTGCGCTGGTGCTTGTCGGTCAGCACGACCTCGTGCATGCAGGTCCGGTCGAAGGGCACGTGGTAGTGGTCGCGGAGTCGCACGCGCACGTAGTTCGCGTTGAGGACGGCCATGTCGGTCGCGTCCTTGAGGCCTTCACAGCCGAGCTCGCGGATGTAGGTGTAGGCGCGGACGTGCATGCCGAAGTTGCCGAAGAACGCTTTGACGCGCCCGACCGACTCTGGGCGGTCGTGATCGAAGGTGTAGCCGTCGTCTGTCTTGACGACGCGCGGCGTCGGCAGGTGCGGCTCCAGCTCGCTGACGGCGCACACGGGACCCGACCCAGGACCACCGCCGCCGTGAGGCGTCGAGAAGGTCTTGTGCAGGTTTAGGTGCATCGCGTCGACGCCCATGTCGCCTGGGCGGGCACGCCCCAGCAGCGAGTTCATGTTCGCGCCATCGCAGTACACGAACCCACCCTTGGCGTGCACGAGCTCTGCGATCTGGGTGATGTCGGACTCGAAGAGCCCCAGGGTGTTGGGGTTGGTGACCATGATGCCGGCAACATCTTCGGTCATCGCGGCCGCGATGGCCGCCGGATCGACGGTGCCGTTGGCTGTGGATGCGATCGGTATCGTCTTGTAGCCGTTCATCGCGCAGGTGGCAGGGTTGGTGCCGTGGGCGGTGTCGGGGATCAAAACTGTCTTTCGCGGATTGCCGTCGCGAGCGATCAGCCGGCTTCGGAACATGGCGAGCGCGGTGAACTCGCCCTGCGCGCCTGCAGCTGGCTGTAGCGTCACGCAGTCAAAGCCCGTGATCTCGGCCAGGTAGCGCTCAAGCGTCCAGTAGAGCTCGAGGGCTCCTTGGATCCAGCTCTCGGGCGCCAGGGGATGGAGTCCCGCAAAGCCGTCCATGCGGGCGACTTCCTCGTTGATCTTTGGGTTGTACTTCATCGTGCACGAGCCGAGCGGCACAAAACCCACGTCGATGCCGTAGTTCTGCTGCGACAGACGGACGAAGTGGCGGACGGCTTCCAGCTCACTGACCTCAGGCCACAGCGGCGCCTCGTCGCGAACGAAGCCCGCCGGCAGGTTGACCTTTCCAGGCGCGCTACTCGCACTGGCCGGCAGGGAGTGGGCATAGCGGCCCGGCGTCGACATCTCGAAGATCAACGGTTCCCGGAACTTCAGGCCGCGCGTCACTGGGTTGCTCATGTGTCCTCCCGCGAGTCGCCCGCGTTGTACCCGGTCCCGGTCCGCCACGCCAAGCTGAATCAGCCGATGCTCGTTGGTTGGAGGCGGGGGTCTGCACCTCGAGACCACAGAGCACCAACTCAGCGGGGCCTCGCGACCGCGGGCAGGACAGGTCAGTCGCCAGCGAGCGCTGCGTCCGCAACCGCGTCTGGGTCTTCCAGCGGCACCAGGTGGGTGCCCTCAAGCTCGATGAACCTGGCGTTCGGGGCGAGCGCCTGCCAGCGGCTCCACGAGTCCTTGTTCAAGGTGCTCGAGCGGCTACCGCGGACCGCCGTCGTGGGGACGCTAAGGTTGGCGAGCATGCCCCAGGGGTCGGGCGGTTCCGCGTAGATCCTCGCCTCCCACAGACGTGGGAATGCGAGGCTGACGCCCTCGGCGCTCGGCACGAGAGCGTGGTGCACCAAGGCGCTCAGCGCGTCGTCGCTGATGTCGGAGAAGACCCGCTTCGAGCGCCAAGAGGCCCAGGCGCTGGCGTGGTCATCGTAGTGTTGTCGACGTCTCGCCGCGCCCGCAGACATGGGGTTGGCAAGCCGGTCGGGCAGCGAGAGCGCCACCGCTTGGGCGATCCACTCCGGGGGCAAGAACACAGGCTCGACGAGCACCACGCGCTCGAAGAGATCCGGGCGCTGTTCGGCTGCAAAGGCGATGGTGACCGCGCCGAGCGAGTGCCCGACGGCTCGGTACGGACCGCGCCCATGGAGCTCAAGCGCTGCAATGAGGTCGGTGGCGAACACGCGCCAGCCATCGAGCTTGAGCTCTGGGTCGAGCGGGTCAGGCGCGTCGGGCCAGAGCGCCCGGTGGGCCGGGGCGATGACCTCTCCATGCTCTTGCAGGCGCTCGAGCAGCGCATGGTAGCAGCCGGGCGGAAAGCCATTGGCGTGCGCAAAGACGAACGGAGAGCCCGCGTCCGTGCGCGAGCCAGGCACGTCGCTGGGCTTGGCGGTGGTGTCGACCATGCCGGCATGGTGGCGCGGCTCATCGACGGGCGCAACCGTGTTGCACCGGCCGAGCGACACTAGAACGCATCAACAATCACAGAAATTTCACATCCAATAGACCTTTTTCTCGCGTGCTCCGTCCACGCTCATCGGACACCACGGAGAGACACAGGAGGTCGGAAATGCGAAGTATTCTCGCAGGGATTAGTGCGTTCGTTTGGCTAGGTGCGCTCACGCTCACGACGGGCTGTTCGTCGTACGGCAGCTACGTTGACACCAACCCCGATGAGGGGCTTGGGCGTGTCGTGGTCTACCGAAACGGCATCGCGTTTTACGAGCGCCGCGCCACCGTCGAAGATGGCGTCATCAAGCTCGATGTGCCGCCCGACAAAGTCGACGACCTGCTCAAGTCACTGACGGTCGCCGAGTACGGCACGGGGCGCCCGCTGCCGGTGTCGTTTCCGACCTCCGGTACCGGCGACACGGGGGCGGTGGACATGACTATCCAGGTCAATGACCCCAGCGTCCGCGACGTGGTCCTGACCTACATCGGTGACGCGCCTGCGTGGAAGCCGAGCTACCGTGTGGTGGTTGGCGACCAGGGCGTGAAGCTCCAGGGTTGGGCGATCGTCGACAACACGTCGGGCGAGCGCTGGGAGAAGGTGCGGGTCGGTGTCGGCTCGAGCTCGGCGTTGTCCTTTAAGTACAACCTGCGAAACGTCGTGAACGTGCACCGCCAGACACTGCACGGGCAGACGGGCTTCGCGGTCGCACCGCCGACCGGCGGCGCGGTGGTGCGCAAAAAGCATGACCAGCAGCAGGTGGTCGCCAGCTTCGACGCGCGCTCGATCCCAACCATGGACCGCGCTGACGGTGACGTGGCGGAGGACGACCTGCTCGCCGACGTCGATGCGCCGCAGCGCGAGCAGGCGATTGCACGCACAGAGGCCAGGCGTCGCAAGGCGAAGGCGCGGGGCCGGAAGGGCCGGGCGCCTCGCAAGACAACCTCCACCGCGACCAACTTCGGTGGCGGGCTTGCTGGCTTGGCAAGTGGTGCAAAGGCCCAGACGCGCCCCAGGCCGGTCGTTAAGCCGATGCCGACGCAACAGGTCCAGCAGCTGGCCACCCAGCTCCGCAACAGCAAGCGTCAGGTCGTGATCGAAGGCTACTCGAGCAAGGGCGAGCGCAACGGACAGTGGGTCTCGAGCGATCGGGCGAACTGGCTGCGCAACGAGCTCATCAAGAATGGCGTCCCGCCAGCCCAGGTGGCGGTCGACGCCAAGGGAGCCGTTGCGGGACGCAGCGCTGGGGTGCGCTTGGTGCAGGCGCCGATCTCACCCGAGAACGCCGCAGACCTAGCCGCTGAGCCGGTCGGTGAGAGCCACTTCGAGTCCGAGCGAACCATGACGGTCGAGCGCGGCACGAGCGCGATGATCGCGATGCTCGACGACAAAGCGGACGGCGACATCGTCTACCTCTACGATCCGGTTGCTGAGCGTGGGAACGAGCGCTTCGCGTTTAAGGCGATTCGCTTCAAAAACCCCACCGACTCGACGCTTGAGACAGGTCCTATGACGGTCTACGGCGAGGGCCGCTTCATCGGTGAGGGACTGACCGAGCCGATCCCCCCGCGCGCCACCGCGGTCGTGCCCTTCGCCCTGGACCGTCAGGTCATCGTCGAGCGTGCTGATGACAGCGTCGACAGCATTCATCGACTTGTCGCGCTCGACCGCGGCGTCCTGCGCACCGAGGTCAAGCACACCCGCCGGACGACACTCGAGCTGACGAGCATGCTGCACAAGCCGGTCGAGCTCTTCATTCGCCACAACGTGATGAAGGGCTGGTCGCTGACAAAGAGCCCCGATGTCTACGAGCAGATCGGCGAGCGCCACCTCTTTAAGGTGCGTCTTGAGCCCGGCGAGCAGACCAAGGTCGTCATTGCTGAGACGACCCCGTTGATGAAGACCCTGGATCTCCGGACCCGCAGCGGCGTGGATCTTGTGCGGCTCTACCTCGACGGTGGCGCGACCGACAGCGCGTTCGATAAGCCCATGCGGGCGCTGCTCGCGCTCTATCGGGACATGGGCGACACCCGCCAGAAGATCCAGCACACCCGCGAGCGCCTTGCCGAGTTCCGCACCCGCATGATCGAGCTGCAGACGCAGATCGCGAGCCTGCACGACGTGAAGGGAGCCAGTCAGCTCATGCGGCACCTCCAGGCCAAGCTCAAGGAGACCTCAGCGCGCGTGCAAAAGGACACGATCGCGGTGGTCGATCTCAAAGAGAAGCTCATGCTCAACCGCATCCGCTTCCAAGATGGTGTGGCCGAGCTGACTCTGGCAAAGAGCGCGACGACGCCGCGCGACAAGGACGCGAAGCTCGGGGGCTAGTCCGGGCTAGTCCCAAATCAAGCACATCGCCTTCGCCTCGCTCGAAAACAGCGCTTGTTTTGGGCCTAGTTTTACATGCCGGAAGTTCGTTCCTATCTCCTCGACGGTCCATCGCCGATCTCTTCGGTCCGACTTCTTGAAGGGTCCCGACGCGGCCACAGGCTCCGGGAGGTCGTTCCGCTTGAGTGGTCGGGACAACATGGGCGCGTGCGGCAAGGTTGCCGCGCGCGTTTCGCTGTCAGAGGTGTGCCCCAGCGGACCCGGTGCAGTTTCTCAGATGTGCTGCGACCGGTATGCTCACGGAATGGTCGTGTGGGTCACCCTGTTCGGCATGGCTTGGGCGCATGAGTGTCTGCTGGAGAGGAGTTGCGGTGAACAACGTGGCCAAGAGACCGGGCTCCGCAGCGCCGAGACGCAGTCTGCCGACGCTCTCCTGTCGTCGTTCGCGGCTGACGCACGCGTGTCGCGGGGCAGCGGTGGTCGCGTCTGCCTTGGTCTTGGGTGCGTGTTCGTCGCTTCCCATCAAGCGTCAGATCGACGTGGACGTGCTCTGGTACAACGCCGGGACGGCGGGACCGGGGCAGGGCAGCAGCCGAACGAACGTGCGGGTCGAGCCGAACCCGGAAGACAAGATCCGGGTCGGCGTGATCGAGAGCGCATCGCTTCAGACCGGCAAGATGTGGCGGGCGGCGATCTGGATGGCGGCGTTTCAAGCCGCGGTCGCCACCAACCAAGATCCGGCAGATTGGCTCGTCAGCGTCGAGGTCGACAACCTCGGCGACCGCATTGACGGGCCAAGTGCTGGCGGCCTGCTCACCGCGGCGATGATGGCAGGGATGTTGGGAGCGAACGCTGACGCCAACTTCAGCATGACAGGGACCGTCAACCCGGACGGAACGATCGGCCCGGTCAGCGGTATCCCCAACAAGTTCTCGGCCGCCGTCAACAACGGCAAGCGCGTGCTGGGTTTCCCGCTTGGCCAAGGCAAAGCGCGCGATCTGAAGACAAAGGCGATGGTCGACCTCAAGACGCGCTTTGGCAGCGACAACGTGCGCCTGGTGGAGATGAAGGATGTGGGCGACGCCTACGAGGCACTCACCGGCAGGTCCCTCAAGGGGCCGGCCCCGCTGCCGGTGGCCGCCATGGCGCTGCCTGACAACGTCGCAAAGGCAATGACCGAGCAGACGAAGCACTGGCTCGGCGGCGCACAGCGGACCTACCGAGACTTCGAGGCGCTCAAGCTCAATAATCCGGCGCTCAAGCGGCGCTGGGAGGTGGTTAATCGCAACTTCGGGCTCGCGGAGAGCCTGCTCAAGAAGGGTCGCGTGTCAGCTGCCTACCTTCGCTCCGCCGGGATGTTTGCGGCCGCCGACAGCGCGCTCCTGCTCGCTAGGATCGTCTCGGACGTGGGTAAGAACGAGCTGATTGCTGCCCGGAACTTCGCCAACGGCGTCTTCGAGTCCGTCGACTCGCGCATGGCCGACACCATCAAGCGATTCAAAGACATCGAGCCGCGCTCCGCGTCCGACCTGATGACGCTCATCGACGGCTACGAGGCCTTTGGTGAGGCGGTCCGCTACCTCGGTGACGCCATCAAGGAACGTCAGAAGTCCAACCGAGAGCTCCAGGTGATCGGCCTTGGCCTCAAGGCGAAGAAGCTCAAGGTCGACAACAAGCTCAAGGCCCGGCTGATCCGCCTACTCTACGAGCCGCTCGAGGCGATCATTAACGCCAACGTCAACACCGTCATTGCCAAGCAGAGCCTCGAGTTCCGGCCTGCTGCCGACGAGTCCGAGCGCGGCAACCGCAAGCGCAGTCAGGCCAGTCAGGGCCGCGTCGAGCGACTCGGTCAGCTCTTGCGTGTGGCCGCAGGCGCCAACAAGACCTACTTCGAGACCATCGCGCTCGAGCCAATGGCCAACAAGATCAAGATCTCGGTGTCCGATGCCCGCGTTCGCTTCAAAGACCCGACCTGGCAGCACATTCGGCACGACCCGCGAATGCTGCACAGCATTCTCGAGGAGCACTTGGGCGGCAATTCCTTTCCGCTGTCGATCTTCGACCTGTCGACCGCCTTCAATATCTACATCGGCGCAGCGACCCTCATCGCGAAGTACTACTCCCTCGACATGAAGCTCAACGACGGACGCATCACCGCGGTCGGGCGCAAGAAGGCCTTCGCCACAATGCTCACGCTCGCGGAGGAGAAGGCCCGCGAGCATGCTGCCCGTGCCAAGCGAGCCGTTGGCGACGTGCCGGTCGCGGCCCGCATCGCCTACCAGACGGGACGCGCCTTCGAAGAGCTTGGCGGCGCCGAGTCGCGGGCAGACGCGCTCGAGCAGTACTGGCGCTCGTCGATGTTTAGCCAGCTCGCCGTCATCCTGCGCAAGCGCGTCTCCGCTGACGCTGAGCCGGCCGTGGGGACCGGACCCGAGCAGCCTACCAGGGGCGCTTCGCTTTCGGCTGGGGCTTCAGCGTCACCGTGATCGTCTGGCCGTCCTGCTCGGGCGTGACGGTCACCGACTGATTGCGGTACTCCTCGTTGTCGGCGACCACGCGGATCCGAGGTGGAGCATCCGATGACTTCCAGCTGATCTGCGCCCGCCGGCGCTTGTGGTTTCGGCCCCAATGGATGCGGGCACGCGCTGCTGTCGGACGCGTCTGGAGAAACACCGTGTAGCGCTCCGGCTTGGCCACGGCAGGTGCAGTCGCCACGGGCGCTGCTGGTGTTGGGTTGACGACCGGCGCCGACCTCACAGGCGCCACCTCGGTCGGCGTCGCGACGACAGCGGGTGCGGCTGGCGGCGTGTTGGCCACCGCCGCGATCTCAGCACTGCGTTGCCCAGCGTTCGTGCCTGCCACAGCCGCCGTCGTGGCGGTTGCTCCAGTCAGGACCGGCGTCGCGACCGTTGGTGCCTGAGCCGCGATGGCGGCCACAGCAGCTGGCGGTGCCGTCGCACCCGTGGGCTCCTCGGCCCTTGCGACGCGGACTCCCGCAGCGTCGGGCTCGGCGGACTTCGCGTCGATCGGCGCGCCCGCAGCAGCCTCCGAGGCGCGCGCGTCTTCGGCGTTGGTCTCCGGGCCCTCCGTCGGCTCGCCGCCTCCGACCATGCCGACTTCGTCCGCGCTGGTCTCGTCCACAAGCGCCGCTGTGTCTGACCGGGTCGCCGTCGCGTCATCGCCGCTTCCGAAGAGCCCAAGCTGCACCGCAGCAAACGCACCGCCCGCGACCAACACCACCGTCGCCAAGAGCCAAGGCCACAGGGGCGTACGGCGCTGGATCTTGAGCTGCGACATCGTCTGGCTCAGCTTCACACCCGTCAGCAGCGCATCGGGGTGGGCACCTCGCCGCGTCTCGCGGAACGCAAAGTCAGGCTCGCTCGCTGGGCCACTCGAGGGTGGCGGGGTATCGATGATGACGGGCGGCGCCGCTGGCTGCTCGACGTCGCTAGCCTGCGTGGTGCCCTTGACCGGCATCTCCAAGCGCAGCATCGCCAGGGCCTCGCGCGCGTCCGACGGGCGGTTTCGCTTCTTCTTCTCGAGCAGGCACATGACGAGGTCTGCCAGCGGACCCTTGATTCGCGCACCGTTGCGCAGCATGGGCTGCGGCTTCTCGACGACGTGCGCGACCATGTACTCGTTGGGCGACTCACACTCGAAGAGGCTCACCCCTGTCAGGCACTCGTACATGATGACGCCAAGCGAGTAGAGGTCGGACGCTGGTCCCACCTCTTTGGCGGTCGCCTGCTCCGGTGACATGTAGCGCGGCGAGCCGATGACCGCGCCAGCGCGGGTGAGCGTCATCTCGGCCGAGAGCTCGTCGCTGACCTTGGCAATGCCGAAGTCGAGGACCTTCACGAAGTTCTCTTGGCCGGCGATGTTGGCCAGGAAGATGTTTTCCGGCTTGAGGTCGCGGTGGATGATGCCGCGCTCATGGGCTTCTGCGAGCACCGTCAAGATCGCTTCGGCAATCTGGACGACGCTGTCTTCACTCAGTGGCTCGCCGTCGTCGAGCAGCTCTTCAAGCGACGTCCCCTCAAGGTACTCCATCACGAGGTAGAGCTGGTCGTTTTCCGAGCAGCCGAAGTCGAGCATGCGAACGGCGTGGGGGTGCTTCAGCGCTGCGACCGCGCGTGCTTCCTGTTGAAAGCGTGCGGCATGGGTCAGGTCCTGCGACATGTGCTGATGCATCAGCTTGATGGCGACCGTGCGCCCGACATTGAGCTGCTTGGCGCGGTAGACCACGCCCATCCCGCCGACGCCGAGGATCTCTTCAAGCTCGAAGCGACCCTCAAAGGTGGTGCCGATGCGTCGCTCGTACTCAGCCGTCTCGCTCTCGCGGACTGGCAGCGTCTTGTAGCCGTCGGCCGGGCAGGAGCGGGCTTCGGTCTCAAGACGACACTGGGGGCAGACGCGCATAGCCCTGACTTCGACTCCCTTTCCTGAGGACCTGACTCAACTTGGGGCACGTCGACGACGAGGCTCCCGGCGACTCCATGATTGGCCGAATCGGTCGCCGATTCAAGCAACCTACCCCGGCCTTCTCATAAGAATCCGGCTGCGGACGCGGATCTGCAGTCATGACGGGCGCGTACTCATGCTGCGAAACTTGAGGGGAGCCCGACGCATCTTCGGTTCGCTCTACGCGTTCATGCCCGTCATCACGACACCTTCTCGCCCTTGCTCGACGGCCGCGGCGCCGCTTGCTCGTCCGGGCAGTGCGCTCTGCTGAGCGACGACGCGTCGCTACTGGCAGCCATGCGCCTGTCGCAGAAGCTGGATTTCGTTGGCCAAGTCTGCCGAGAGCACCAGCGGCTTAAGCGTTGGGCCGTCGATCTCCAGCGCTGGACGCCCCTCGGTCAGGTTGAGGTAGAACCATGCGCGTGCCCAGACCGTGAGCACCGCCTCGCGATAGCACGCGTCACCCGAGATGAACTGGTAGACGCCCGGGTAGCTCTCTCGGGCGAGCTTGAGGTAGCGCTCGATGTACCAGAGGAAGGTGAGGATGCCGTCGCGTGCCGACGTAGAGTAGCCGCCGAACTGGTCTTCGAATGCGTAGTCGGTGGCGAGCGAGTTGATGTACTGAGTGGCCTCCTCCACGACGCTGTTGAATCCTTGGTCGCCGCCCTCGAATGCCGCGTTGAAGGGGTCGCCGTCCATGTAGACGTCGCGGTAGAAGTCGTCGGGATTCGTCGCCGCGTACGCATCGCCATTGATGAGACTGCGCGCGAAGGTCTTGCCGTAGCGGTCGGTCGTGTCGCCGTCCTTGCAGGTGAGCTGCAGGTCTGGGCGGAACACGAAGGTGTCCTCGCCGAACTCGCCGATGCTGAGGTCGAGCGAGTGGCCGCACTCATGGACGACCGTCGACAGCCGGTTCATGACCTCAACAGGGGTGCTCGCGTTGCCTAAGAAGATCTCGGCGCAGTTGTCGAACGCCCCGCGGAGCTGGCCCTGCTCGGTGATGTAGCGGCCAATCGGGTAGCGGGCCTCCAGCGACTGGTAGATGAAGGGCACCCGGTTGCTCGCGTTGAAGGCAGCGACGGCCGATGCAACGCTGGCGTTTGGGCTCGGGGGCGTCTCGCTGTAGAGGTTCTCGTCGCAGAGGTAGGACGTCTGGGTCACCGTTGTGTCTTGGGGCGGAACCCCGGTGTCGGGCGCCGGGACCGTGTCGTCGCCAAAGGTCGTGTCGCCGCCAGTGTCCGTGCCGCCGAGCGTGTCAGTGCCCCCGAACATGGTGTCCACGCTCGCGTCCTCGACCAGCATGTTCGTGCCGTCATCGCCGTCGTCGCCGCAGCCTGAGACGACCAGCGCCAGTGCCGAGATCAAGCTTCCAAGTCGCCGCATCAAGCCCTCCATCCATCGAGCGTCGCGACCTTAACAGGCTGGTGAGCAGCGTCGCGTTCGGAAACGGAAAAATCCGGTCGCGAGGCCGGCGGGCGCGACATCGCTGCGCCAGCGCCGGTCGGATCGCGTGGACGCGGCCCACCTCGCTGCGTCCCAGAATCCGCGTTTCCCGAACGCTGCTAGGGCTAGGGCGCGACGTTGATCTCGCAGGCGGCTGTGTCGGCGTTGCATGCGCCGGCACGAAGCTTCGGGAGCAGGCAGGCGTTGACCACGCTGAGCTGAGGCTGGCACTCGGTCACCGCGCACTCCAATACGTCGCCTCCGCAGTCTTGAATGCAGCCGCCGAGGCCCGCCATCTGCAGCGGGCACTCGCGGACGCCGCAGTCGGTGTACACCGGGCCGATGCCGCACTGCACACAGCCGACGCCGGGATAACTGAGGCAGTCGAGGACGCAGAGTGCGTCGTCGTCGTCGCACGTGTCGATGCACACGTCGAACCCATCGCAGAGGGTTCCGTCGCCGCTCGCGATGTTTGGGGTCATCGTCAGAACGTAGTTCAAGCACATCTCATCGAGAGTGCCCTCGCCCCACGTGACGTCGCGTGGCGTCTGCGGCTCGCCGTTGACGGTCGGCTGGTTCTCGGCCGTGTTGTCATAGGTGCAGCTGATGCGCAGGGTCTCGCCCAGGCGGACGTCGACGTGGTCGGCGTCGTCGAACATGTAGACCTGCTGCCAGTTGAAGTCCCAGCTAGGCACGCGCGTCACGCACGACGTCTCGCCGCTGTAGTGGGTGACATCGACGTCGATGGCCGTGCCCAAGAGGTGCATGTGAGGAATGGTCCCGATGATGGTGCCAGAGACAGGGCTAGGGACCTCTTGGACGGCGACGACGTCGCGCTCGTTGGCGGGGATCTGCAGGTTGCCCTTGGCAAGCCCGGCGATCGCCACGTTGTGGGTCGGGCGCTCGGTCATCTGCCAGAGCCTAGCACCTGACGCGTCGGCAGGGATCTCTGTGTCGGCGGGGATGCCCAGCGTGTTGTAGTGGATCTGGGCGACGAACCGAGAGCCGGCCGGTACGAAGAACGCGGCGCCCTCTGGATACACGGTCGGGACCATGCCGGGAACCCAGCCACCGATGAGCGTATCGCCTGGGGTCCCAACGCCGCCGTAGCAGGTGTAGCCCGGCTGCGCGTCGGCCGCGATGCGGGTCTCAACGGCTGCCACGTCTGCCGCCGGGATCATGTAGAGCAGCACGTGGTGCACGTAGGGGCGCTGGTCGGGCACCACGTCGTGGGCTCGGATGTAGAGATCGCTGTCGACGGTCTGCGGGTATAGAAAGCAGCGGTAGTCGTCGGGTCTGGCGCGGTCGGGGACATAGCCATCACTCGGCACCAGCTCAAGATCCGCCGGCCCGAGGCTAGCCAGCACGTCCACCGATGCCGGTGGTGCCGTGTAGTCCGCCGGGTCGCCCTCAGCGAAGCCGTCCTCGGCCCATGCAGCAACGGCAGCAAGGTCGCTCTCGCTCAGGACGCGGGCATCCTTGACGTCGCGGCAGTCAGGGTCCATCGGCCATGGCGGCATCTGGCCGGACGCGACCGCCGCCACAAGCGAAAACCGTGCGGTGTGAGCCTGCTCAAAGGTGTCGAGGGCGAAGGGCGCGGCCCCCCCGTCGGTGTGGCACGACACGCAGTTCTCTTCGATGATGGCTCGCACCGTGCCGTGGTAGGTCGTCGCGCCGGTGCTGTCGGGGGCGTCGCTGTCGGGCGACTGCACGTCCAGCTCCGACACAGCATCGCTGTCCGCATCGTCGTTCGTGTCGTCTCCGCAGCCGATGACAAGCGCGCACAGGGTCATCGTCAATCGGTTGATTCGTTGTCGCATCGACACCTCCGCCAGTCACAGTACCCCAAGGTACGCCTGAGCTGGATCTGACAACAACAACATTGACGTCGAGACCATCCATGCACGCGGTCGAGTTGGCGGCCGGTCGCTTGCCCTTGCGCCTGTCTCGCGACGTCAGAGCTTCTTTAGCAACGGCCCCCACAAAGCGAACGCTGCGGTCCTGCACGCAACGAAAAAGGTGATGGCGCAGCGATATCGCTGCACCACCACCTTCGTAGAGGTCTCTTGTTGCGGCGTTGATCGAGTTCCTACGGCCCGACGTTCGCTGCTCCACCGTTTGCACCGGCTGTGCCGCTACCGCCGAGAGACGCGCCGCCGACTCCGCCCAAGCCGCCGGAGCCTTCATTCACGAATGTGTTGGTTGGGTCGAAGTCTGAAGGGGCTAGTGAACCGCCAGCCGCCCAGACGTATACGCCGAAGCTCGCGCCGCCACAGCCGCCACCACCACCACCGCCGTGGCCGCCCCGGCCGCCGTCGCCGCCATCGCCGCCGTCGAATGCGCAAAACGACATCAGCCCTTGCCCTGCTGCGCCGCCGCCGCCGCCGAAGCCTGCTGCACCGCCGACGCCGCCGTTGCCGCCGTTGCCGCCATTGCCGCCATCGCCGCGCGACACAATGTTGTCTGCGACGATCGGGCCCGCGGTGGCCGCGGTCGTGTAGGTGATGAACACACCAAAGCTGCCACCCCCAGCGGCACCGCCTTGGCCATGCCGAGCGCGGCACCCACCTGATCCGCCGCCGCCGCCGGTGCCACCGATGTCGATGCCGCCGATCGTCGCCCCGCATTGGTTCCCGAGGACCTCGACGCCTGCGCCTGCGCCGCCTCCGCCTCCGCCACTGCCATGGCTGCCAGACACGCCATCGTCGCCCATGCCGCCGACCCAGTGACCGCCGACCACCGCGCCTGCTGGTGTCGCGCAACCCTGTCCGCCAGCTCCGTCCTGGCCAATGCCGCCGGCGGCTCCCGCTTGCGCGGCGAGGGGTTGGTCATTGGGCGGAGCGCGACACAGCTCACAATCCGATTGCGTCTCGACTTTCAGGTCCCAGCCAGCCTCGCCGCCGACGCCGGGAGCCGGTCCATCGCCTTCGCGTCCCTTGTCACCGGATGCCGGAGCGCTGCCCCACTGCGGACAGTTTCCGTCGCCACCAGGACCGCCAGAGACACTGGTGCCGTCACCGCAGAAGCCTTGGCCACCGGCGCCCCCGAGGGTCTCATGTGCGCTCCCGCAGCTGCGCGTGCCGTTGTTGGCGACCTCGCCGATGTCGTAGGCGTCGACGCCATCAAACCCGTCGGTCCCGTTGGCGCCGTCAGCTCCCACGTTGCCGACCGTGCCGTTGCCGCCCGCGCCCGCAAAGATCGCGTTGTCTCGGAGCTCAAAGAACTCGCCAACGTCGCGGAGGTAGACAGCGTAGCTGTTGGCGCCGCTGACGTTGGCCGAGTTGGGGCCGAAGATCGAGAAGCCGCGCACCACGGTCACCGCCTGCTGTCCAACCGACACAGCAGTGACGGTTCCCGGCGCGCCGACAACACCGTGCCGACCCAAGATTGCCGTCTCGTACGCCACCGTGTCGCGGGACCTGAAGTTCGCGGAATAGCCGCCAAACACTCCGACGCCATCGGCAACCATGATGTTCTCGGCGTAAACGCCGGACGCCACATACACGTCTCGCAGACCGAGACTGGCCGCTTGCACGATGCCAGCGCCGATGGTGCGTAGGGGCGAGGTCTGGGTGCCAAGGGCCGCGTCATCACCATTGCGCGCAACGAACACTCCATTGTCGGCTTCACCATCGATGCCGTCGCAGTTGGTGTCGATGCCATCGCCGGCGAGGTCGGGTCCCGGCTGGAGGTCGCACTCGCGGTTGGGAACGCAGACGAAAGCGATGTCGGCGCCGTCCGAGCTGATCGACTTGCAGTCAAAGCGCTCGGGGCAGACCTCTTCGCATAGCTTGGTGCAGATGTAGCCATCCCAGCCTTCGACGCACCAACCGCTGAGGCACTCGACGTTGCTCTGGCATGGCCAGCCGAGCTCGCCCTCTGTGACCTCTACGTCATCGGCAGGGGTGGTGTCTTCGGCGCTGGTGTCGCCAAACGTGTCGTCGCCTGAGATGGTGTCGAAGGTCTGCTGCGAGTCATCGTTCAGAACGTCGGTGACCATGCCGTCAGGCGCGTCATCGGCGCACGAGCACAGAAGTGCGACAGTGGCAGCAGTCCAGAGATATTGGGGGAGACGAAGCCGGTTCATGGCAGTCCTTCGGGGTTCGTTGCGGGGGCTGAGCGGCAGGTGGAGGTCAGAATCGAGCGGTGGGATATGACAACGGCGGCACCCGTGAGTCGGGTGCCGCCGCTAGTATGCGCGACGCTGTTTAACAACAGCGGCTGAGTGGGCGGTTAGGCCCGAGCATCCCCTATCGCCCAACCGGGCCGTCGTAGGGGCCGCTGAACTCGCCGTCGCCGCAGTCGAGATCGTCAGGGCGATCGAAGCGCTCGCCGTAGCCCGGACCGTCGCTGGACTTGTTGTTGCCAGCCTTGACCCAAACCGCGGTGGGGTCGCAGTCTGCCGAGATCGTGGCCGAGTAGTGGCCGCTGAGGTTGTCGAACTTGACGTCTTCGGCACCGTCACAGGCCACGACGACGTTGCTGAGCTCCTTGCAGGAAACGACTTCGACAAAGTCGCAGCCCCAGATCACTTCGATGTCGTCGATGCTGCCCATGAAGCTGCACTCGAGGACCCCTTCTTCGTCCTCACCGTCGCCGCAGGCCGGGTGGGGCTCGTCGTCGCGGCAGTCATTGCGCTCTGGCTCATCGCCATACTCAAACGTGTAGCCCTCTGGCTCTTCCTCGTCGGTGGGCTCTTCCTCGTCGGTGGGCTCTTCCTCAACGGGGTCGCCGTAGGGGTCCGACGGTGTCTCTTCTTCGGTCGGGACGTCGCCATCAGCAGGGACACCATCGAGGCCGTCTGTCCCGCCGGGGCCCGCGCTACCGTCATCGAGCGCCTCGCCGGACTCTGTTCCGCTCCCTTCGTCAGCTGGCGTGCCGTCATCGGCTGTGCCGTCATCTCCGCCGTAGGTAATCCCTGGGCCGCCTTCTTCGAGCGCGCTGCTCACTCCGCCCAGCTCTTCCGGCTGTTCGTAGTTGTTGGCACAGCCGATCGCTAGCGACGCAATCCCGATAACAAAAATCTTACGCATACTTGTCTCCGTGTTCTCCAATGGACTGGGGGCATCCATCGTGTTGTGAATACTAGCTACACGCGCAAAGACCTGCAAACGGAATGTGAATAGAGTGTGACCTTCAAGAAACCCGGATGGGGTTTTGGTATGAGGCTTTCGCGCGCCTTTGGCTGCATGTGCCTGTTTTTAATAGCTATTCTATTTGTCCGAAAGGGCGGCGCCTGCCGGGTATCCATATGAGACGTCGTTGTCAAAGCCGTATACTGAGATGCTGAACTTTTCGCTGGATGTCGCAACATGCACCCCGTCGCTGATGGGGCGACGCCAGACGTCAAAGTCTGCAAGCTGTTCCGTGGGTGGTCCGAGGGCGACGCCATCGAGCTCGACCACGGCACCGCGTGGGCCGACGACCGTGATGTAGTCGTCGACGAACCCCGACGGCACCAAGAATACAAAGTCGGATCGGAACTGGTTGGTCGACAGCATCACGAGCATTGCTGGATCACCGACTGGCTCGCAGCGTTCTCCACTACAGAGATGCCCAGTTGGACAGTCCGCGTCTGATGCGCATGCTGGTTCCACGCATCGATTGGGGCCCACGGGGTCTCCAAAGAACCGTCCGGGGAGGCAGCGGTAACCAGCATCGGGGCAGGCGTCTGGGAGTGGGCACGACTCGGCGCATCGTGCGCCGGTCTCAAATGGGAAACACTGGGCCGAGCCTCCACATCCCGAGTCCTGGTCGCATGCATCGCCAATGCAGACCTGAGCACCATCGGAAAGCACGAGGCATCCGGCGCTGGCGCTACACGATGTGTCTGCTGCGCACTCGTTCGTGCAAAAGCCGCTTCGACACACCGCAGGACCGCTGCAGTCAGCAGCACCATTGCAAGGCGTAGGCAGGCAGTGGCCGTTGCCGACGCTCACCTCACCGGGGCCGCCAGCGGCCAGGCACTGGCTGCCAGCATGCTCGCAGTCGCTACTGCCTACCTCACACAACGCCAGGCAACGCCTCTCGCCCCCTGGGCTGGTCGCAAGGCAACGCTCGCTCGCTTTGCAGTCTGCATCGGCCGCGCAGGGCTGGCCCTGGGAGGTCGCTTCGTGACTTGAGGCGAGGATCTGTACGACCTGAATGGGTTGGTCGGCTGTGACCACAAAACTCTGACGGCTCACAACCTCGACGACCTCGCCTGCAGTCACAGCACGCTCCGCGATGACAGGCGGGTCGAACGTGAGCGTTGTGTCCGCGGCGGCGACGACGCGCCAGTAGTCAGGTGCCAACCCCCTTTGAATGGATGAAGCTGCGACCACCGACGTGCCCCAAGTCGAGATGGGCAGGAGCTGCTGCTCAAGGTGGTCGGCGCAACATCGCTCCGCCGTCCGTGTCTGACGGTTGCCGCTGAACACGACCACCGGTTTCGTGGCCGAGATGGTCGTTCCGGAGAGATCACCAGCAGCGTCGGCGCTGAGGTTGAGTACCGTGCCGCCATGGACGGTGGCCGTGTGAGTTGCGGCGGCCGCGATCGTCGGGACACCCGCACCACTGGCGATCGTGGCGGTCGGTGTGACTGTTACCTCGGTGTTGGCGAAGACGCCTACGACGGTCACGAACCCGCTGCGGGCGCCAGTCAAGGCGATGTAGTCAGTGCCGACGCCACCCGCTGGCAAGAGCAGCGACGCGTCGTTGCTGAAGACAGGCCGGTCGTTGTCAAGCGGGTTGAACTGATAGGCGATGAAGGGGCGAGTGCCGCTGAGATAGAACGACTCGGCACCGAGTGACGTGCCAATGGTGTTGCGCGTTCCCAGCTCGAAGACGTGGAGCTCGCGCGGGGCAAGACTCTGGACATCAATGACGTCGCCACCGAACCGGTCATGGACGGCCACCTCGAGGCTTAGCACCGGGTGCGGGTTGGACACGATCACCGCGAAGTTCGCGTTGGAGGGGTGCTCTTCAGGAGGGACGTCGAGCGTGACGTCCCCGTTCTGCAGGTCGACAGCGAAGTAATCGCAGCCAACGTTGACGCTCGCCTTGATGTCGCTCGCGCACGGATCGAGACAGAAGCCGTTGAAGCACTCGAGGCCCGGATCGCAGGTCTGAGCGAGGAATGTGGCTTGACCAAGCTCGTCGCACTCCAGGATCTCGTTGTTCTCAGCGCCACTGCACGTGCGCTGTCCGGGATTGCAAACCAATGCCCCATCGAGGTCCGCGCTCGAGTCCATGTCGCTCGCGTCGCCTGCAGTGTCGCTTGCCGCATCGCCGCCTTGAGTGCTCTTGGCGTCGTGGCCACAGCTCGACGCTGCGACCAAGAGCGTGAACATGGCCGTGAGTAACCCAGGAGCGAGCGCCCGTGAGACACGCGTCGGGCGATCGTTGTTCGTCAGGCACGCCTTGGTCACCTCGTCCGAGCGGACTTGGAGTTCGTCACCGCCGCTCGGTCCGAGTGTCAGAACGCCGCTAGCGCGATCTCGACCGCGACGGAAGAACGCTAACAGCCTGCGTCGTGAGAAGGTCGCTCCACTCATGGGTGCTGCCTTCGTCTAGTTCGAGGGAGGTACGCAGGCCTTGCCCGCATCGGTGTCCGCCCAGGTGATGCTGCCCGAGCAGTTCGACTCGTTGGCGGCGTCGCGGTTGGCGTTGCACTCGGACTTGGAGCTGCAGGTGCGGAAGCAGTAGTTGACGTTGTCGTCGTGGGTCACGCACGCGCTCGTGCTCGGACAGTCTGCGTCGACGGTGCAGCCGCTCACGCCGCAGTACCCGCCCTTGAACTGCTGGAGGCAGACCTGGCCGTCGTCCTCGAGGCAGTCGGCGTTCGTGGTGCACTGCGCGCCAATGCCTAGGCGGTCCGCCTCAGTCTCGTCTCCACAGCTGGGGAATACGACGAGGCAGGCCAGGGCGAGCGCCGAGATAAGGAATTTCATTGTTTTCTCCAAGAGCCAGTTGTCAGCCGACACTACCTGCATGCAGCTGTGTGTCCAAGATGTCTTACTGTGTCATTTTTACCCGAGTCGAGAATACGGAACGCGCAACCCCAAAGCTGGCCGAGGATGCGCCGCGTGAGGGAGCTTGCCGGCACGCTGCTGTGGCCCATTGGTGCGTGAAGCCGTGGTGACTATCATGGTCGGCATGACGGGCCAGCGAAACGTGTCGACATCCGATCAGCTCCCCGAGCGCCTAGTCCTCTATGATGGTGCCTGCGGGCTCTGTCATCATGCGGTTCGCGCGCTGCTCAAGCGAGACCGCCAGCAACGTCTTTGGTTTGCTCCGCTGCAAGGCGAGACGGCGGGCCAGGTGCGGACGCGGCATCCAGAGCTGCCGACCGATCTATCCAGTGTCGCGTACGTCGACAGCGGGCGGCTATGGCTCCGCTCAGCGGCGTTCTTTCGTATGGCGCGGGCTCTGCCCTATCCGTCGCGGGCGGCGAGCTGGCTCTGGATCATTCCGCGTCCGCTCACAGACTTGGTCTATCGCGGAGTCGCCGCCATCCGCTACCGCGTGTGGGGCGAGCTGGAGACGTGCTCGCTACCGAGCCCAGAGCAGCGCGCGCGCTTTCTGGACTGACTCGCCTGGCCGAGCGGCCGGAGTGGACCGCCAGCGGGCGAGCGTCCCCAGCGGCCCCGGTCCGCGCGGCCAAGACGGCAGCGCCATCTAAGAAAGTTTGCCCTCCGTGAGCGCTCGCGGTCCGTCTCAGCATGGCTCACACACACCAGCTCGCTGACGCCGCGCGTCTCAAGCGCTTGCCTAGAGGTCAGCGGAACTCGCGACGGCGAGGGAGACCTGTGTCGGGCCGCACTCTGCAAACCACCCAACTGTCTGGAGGGGCCATGACCCGTCGTCGCTTGTTCACTCGATTCCTGATGATGCTCGCCGCGCTGAGCGTCGCCGCATCGGCCCCACCTGCAAGTGCCAAGGGGCCTGCTGACAGCCAAGTTCGGACGGTCGAGTCGGCGTTCAAGAGCCTCGACAAGAGCCTTGCCGCCGACACGCTCCGCGTTCGCTCCGTCGACAAGAAGATCCAAAAGATCCGGGAGCGCATCGACAAGATTCGCGCCAAGGACCCGTCCTACGACGTCAGCCGCTTCGTTCAGCGCATCGATGCCGCGGAGAAGCTCTTCAACGAGCGCGCCGCCGGGGCGGCCGCAGCGGCGGTCAAGGACGCTATCCCACCGGCGCCGCCAATCCCCGAGCCATTCGTCGGCCTCGAGCAAGCGGGTCCAGTGGTCGCGACGTGGTGCGATGGGGTGAAGGCGCGCGTGAAGCGCGTGACCCCAAAGAACATGGCGAAGATGGCTGCTGACCTTCGACCCGAGGGCATCAAGAAGATGGGGCAGCTCTTGTGCGGCGCGCCGCAGCTCGACGCGATGCAGGCTTGGACCGGCCACTACCTCCAGCAGCTCATTAACACCTACGGCGTGACGCTGCGAGACGCCCAGGCGTTGGTGGCGACGTTCGTTGCGATGAAGCGTCCAGCACGCGAGGCTCAGGCCGGGTGTGGCAGCGCAGGAGACGAGCGCTCGCGTCGTCGGGCTCGGTCCGGTGCAGGTGGCGGTTCCGCTGCGTCCTTGCCGCAGCGGGCCATCGCCGTGGTGACCGGCTGCGCTAATGGCGAGCACTTCGACCGGGCGTGGTGGGACATCGACAGGGACACGAACGTCGGGGTGGCGGTGAGCGTCGCGAACGTGCTCGCGGCCATCCCCGCCGACAACGCTCAGGTCGCCGCGGCCACCGAGGGGCAGGCCATCAACCACTATGCGCTGACGGCCGTTGATCGCCTCAACCTCGATGAGACGACTTTTTTGGCCGAGCTCAAGTCGGCTGGCGTGACCGGCGTTCAGCACCAGCTCGCTCGGCTCTCGTTTAGCGCGGCGACATCGCGCGTTGCCATCATCGAGGCCCGCCTCGACGAGCTCGCCCAAGCGTCACCGGTGCTGTCGAAGGCAAGGGCTGCCGCCGACGCCGCTGTCGCAGCCTTCGCTGACCTCAAGAGCAAGCACGCTGACGCGTTCAAGTTTGCCGACGCCATCGAAGCGGCGACGCGCGGTGGCGACGACAGCGGGTTGGCTGGGTGCGATGCCCAGGCCGCGACCCACCTTGCCGCTCACTTCAGCCGTGCGTCACCCAAGACCATCGACGATGCCCGGGACGCGTTTGCCGATCCCCTTGGCGCCCGCCTGGCGAGAGCCGCCATCGCCTGCCTGAGCCACAATGGCCACCAGACCGCCGCCGGTATCTACCAGGCCGAGCTGGTCTATCGCCGCGCGAGCTTCCGCGGACCGCGCTCGCTGGCCGAGGCTGCAGCCAACGGTGTGCTTCACGCCGCGTCTTTCAAAGATGGCGGCAGCCCAGTGAGCATCCAACCCTTTCGCCCCGGCAACGCAGCCAGCTGGCACGAGTCTGGACTGGCGCGCTTCAACCTTGGCCAGCCCAAAGACGGCATCGCCAAGCACGTCAAGGTCGCGGGTCGCGAGGCGACGCTCAGCTTCAAAAAGCAGACGTACAAAGCCCGCCCCTACGTCTGCCGCGACACCAACCGCATCGAGCGCATCGAGGCGGATGGCACGGTCCACTACAAGCGGACCTGCTCGCCCGGCAAAAAGGTCATCACCATGACCGAGCACCCAGCGTCCCTGACGATGCCGCCGTTTCTGGCGCCCATCGCCAAGGGGCACTTCGTCGAGTTCTACCGCAACAACGGGCAGGGAATGCCGCTCGCCACCTACACCTCGCCGGACCGCAAGCGTTTGCTGACCTACTTGGGCCTGGCTCTCTAGACTCAAAACAAGCGCTCTTTCCGGCTGCGACGAAGGCGATGCCCTCGCCAGCGACGTCCGTGCGTTCGCTTCGCTCACCTGAAGCTCAAACGATGCACGCATCGCCTTCGTCCAGCGGACGCCGCTGCCACCTGAACGGTGGCTCTAGCCGGGCTGGTGAACGTCGAAGAGGGGGCGAAGCCGGTGTTTTTGTACCTTGCCGAGCGCGTTCTTCGGGAGGCGCTCAAGCACGATGACCGCGCGCGGCTTCTTGTAGCTTGCGAGCCGCTCGCTGACCCACGGCGGTAGCGCATCGGCAAGCTCATCGTCGGAGGTGTCGCTGGCGTTCGGTGCTCGGACGATGGCGGCACAGATGCGCTCGCCCCACGCGGGGTCGGCGACGCCGACAACGGCTGCCTCGCTGACGCTGGGGTGCCCCAGCAGCACATCCTCGATCTCGCGCGCACTCAGCTTGAAGCCGCCGCTCTTGATGATGTCGACGGACTTGCGGCCGACAATGCGAAAGTAGCCGTCGGCGTCGCAGGTCGCCACGTCGCCCGTCTGGAACCAACCGTCAGCATCGAAGCTGGCGGCAGTCGCCGTTGGGTTCTGCCAGTAGCCGTCCATCAAGCCGTTGCCTCGGACCCAGATCTCGCCTGGCTCGCCAACGGCCCCCGTCGCATCCGGGACAAGCGGACGGCCGTCATCCCCCCGCAGCTCGGCCTCGTAGCCGGGCACCGCAAAGCCGACCGTCCCAGCGCGACGCTCGCCATCATAAGGGTTGGAGAGGGTGAAGCCCGTCTCGCTCATGCCATAGCGCTCGAGGATGCGTGTTCCAGTGTGGGTCTCGAAGCGTTCGTGGTCGCTTGCGGGGAGCGCAGCGGAGCCGCTCGTGAAGAGCCGTGCGCCGGCAAAGGCGTCGGTGTCGGCAGGGTGCGCATCGAGGTGCTCGAGCAGCCGGTGGTGCATGGTCGGCACCCCCATGAAGATGGTCGCGCCGGCTCGAAGTGCGGCCAGAACGCCCTCGACGCTAAAGCGCGCAAGCACGTGGCTGGTCATGCCGTGGAGCATGGTGCCCAGCACGCCGAGACCCAGGCCGTGGACGTGGAAGAGCGGCAGGGCGAGGGCGAGGGTGTCGTCTTTGGAAAAGCGCCACAGCCCGGTCGTTGCGCCCACGTTGGCGGCGAGCGCGCGCTGGCTCAGCATCACGCCCTTGGAGCGTCCGGTTGTCCCGGACGTGTAGATGATGAGCCCAAGAGCGTCGGGGCTCGCGGGCTCGAGCTGCGGGGGCTGTGAGCGTTGTCCGGGAGGCGGGACGGCAAAGGGCGCGCTCGTCGGTGAGATCAGCCGCGGAGGGTTCGGCAGCCCGGCGGCGACCGCTGCGGCTTCACTGTCGGTCGCCGCGATGAGCGCTGAGGCACCCGAGTCGGTGAGGATGTGAGCGACTTCCGCGCCACGGTAGCGGGTGTTGATCGGCACGTGGACGAAGCCGAACTCGAGGTGGGCGAGCAGCGCGATGACCAGCTGCGGGCACGACGGAAGCATGAGGGCGACCCGGTCGCCGGGACAGACGCCGCTGGCAGCAAGACCACGCGCGTAGTGGTGAGTTCGCGTGGCCAGCTCGCCATAGGTCAGCGTCGTGTCTCCAAAGACGAACGCCGGCCGACTCGCCGCCTCCGGGTCGTGGAGGTAGGTGACGAACGGCGACGTCATGCGGGAGCGCGCCAGACTCCGAAGCTCGCGCCGGCGGGGCCGATCAGCATAGCGCTGCGCCCAAACGGGCCGTCGCGTGGGTCATCGTAGACGAATCCGCCAAGCTCTTTCGCACGCGCGGTCGCGGCGTCGACATCGCGGACACTCACGTAGGGCTGCCAGCGCGGGGGCTGGGTGCTGCCTTGAAGTCGGGTCCGCGCAACCGCAAAGGGGGCAGCGCCGTTCACCAGCGGCACGCCCATCACGCCGTCGCCGAGGTCGACGGGGTCATCTGCGCGCCAGCCGAAGAGGTCGCTGTAGAAGCCGAACGCGCCTTGCACGTCGTCGGTCAAGAGCTCGTAGAAGCCGAACGCACTGCCGCGCGGGTCGGCGTCGCCGAGGTCGCCCGCGTCACGCAGGGCCGCGAACACCGCGCCTCCTGGATCGGTCAGCACGGTCATGTTGCCGCCCGACTGCTCGGCTGTGAGGTGAACGTGACCCCCAGACGATGCGCCGCTGTCGGCAGTTGCGCTTGGGTCGGAGGCGCTGAGGTAGCTTATCCAGTGGGTGCGCGAGGTCTCCGTCGGGACGATCTGCACGCAGCCGAAGACCGCGAGGTTCGACTGCGGATCGACGCACGCGATGTAGTTGCCCCCGTTGTTGGGGAGCTCCTGCTGGGCGACGCGCCAGCCAAAGAGTCCACAGAAGAACGTCAGCGATTTCTCGACGTCCGTCGTCATCAAATCGTGCCACATGAAGCTGCCGATCGCGGCCATGACTCACCTCGGTCCTAGTCGGCGCGACGATAACCTCAAGCGGCGGGTAGCGCCAGCAGCGCCGGTGGCGTGCACCCTCGCGGGGCGTTCGGCGCGGAGCTGTCGGGCGTCCGCCCTCATGCGATGGCCCTCGAGGCGTGTCGGGCCCGCAGTGGCCGGTCGGACGGTGGCCTGCGTGCCAGCGTTGCCGGGGGCTAGCAGGCTGCGTCCAATCGCTCACGGTGCCAAGGGTCCGCGTCGCTTGTCAGGCCGATGACCCGTGAACTACTCTCGGGACCATGGGCAAAGATGTGACATCAGGTTCCGGGGACTCACCCGATCTTCCGGCCACCCGTGCGCCCCGCTCCAGTGGCGCTCGCGGCGTTGGTCGTCGCGGCTTTATCGGAGCACTTGGGGCCGCGTCAGGACTCTTGGGAGTCGGCGCGCTCACCGCCACCCGGCGATCGCGGCGGCGAGCCACCGCCGGCTTTGAGCAGCGCGAGGCTGCGCCCGACTTGCCGCTTGCGCTGCGGGTCGTCGCCGATCTCGCCGATGACACCACCGCGCAGGTGCGCTTGCTGGTCGACACGCCGGATGGCGAAGTGGTCGTCGACGGCGGCACGCTGCGCTTCCGCGGTGGCCAGGCCGACGGTCCGGTCGTCTTGCGCTACCCGTTCGAGACGCGGGTTGCCGGCGAGTACACCTACCGAGCCCGCGTCGAGGTCGCGGGTGCCGAAGTCGCCACCAGCGACGCGGTGAGCTACCGGGTTCGTCCGATCGTGTGGTTCTCATGATGCGGTTGCTGGCCATCGCGCTCACGCTGCTCATGGCAAGCGCAGGTCTCGAGGACGCGACCGCAGCAACGGGGTTCCCGCAGGCCAAGATCAACCACATCGACGTCAGTGAAGCACCTAAGATCAAGGTCTACTTCTCGCTGCTCGGATCGAGTCTCAAGCCAGCGACGCTTGCCCAGGTCAACAAGGTCAAGATCTACCATAAGGATAAGGGCGAGTCGGCCGAGTTCCTGATGGGCGTCGCCGACGATGAGCCGATCTTTCCTGACGACATGGATGACTCGGAAAAGGCCGACAAGTCCGAGAACCCGCCTGAGCTCGCTGCAGCGATCGATCAGGAAGAAGGCGCGGCCGTCGTCGTTGTCGTGCCAGGCCACGGCGGCGAGGAATACAAGGGCGAGCTCGGCAACCGGAACCGCAACGGCGCGGCGATGTTCTTTAAGAAGATGGGCAAGACCCACAACATGAACGTCGTCTTTTACAACGACTTCGTGTGGAGCTTCGTCAAAGCGCAAAACCGCGAGAACGAGCTCGCCAAGTACGACCTCTACAAAGAAAAGTGCGAAAAATGGGCCGACCTGCAGCTGCCGATGTACGGCGAGCCTCCGGCGGAGGACGCGGCTAGCGACCCTGATGAGGTGTTGTGTGGGCTGACGTCGGAGTACAGCTCGCTGGGCGACTTCGTGAAGAAGAAGGTCCACGAGGGATTTTGGCCGCAGCTCTTTCGGCTCAACCCGGTGCTCTGCGGCCAGCCCGAGAACGACCCGAAGTTCATGTCGATCAAAGTGCCCAAGTCCGAGCGCGATCGAGAAAAGAACCCGTACGCTGACCACGACGGGTCGTCAGCGTTCGATGTCGCGCTCAAGATGCTGGTGAAAGAGGGCAAGCCGCACCAGCCCAAGATCATGATCCTGACCGGCGACGGCGCTGACGGCTACGTCCTCGCCGACGAAGACTGCGACATCGTCTTTCGCAAGGAGTGCGAGTCGGGCGGCGGCAGCATCGGTGGCGGTGAGGAGGGTGAGCCGAAGCTGACCCGTAAGGAGCGTCGGGCCCGCCGAACGGGTCTTGCTAGCTGCATGAAAGCCAAGCGTCAGCAGCGCATCAACAAGAAGCAGGCCGAGTTCGCGTCGCGACTCAACAGCTGGATCTCGCTGGCGAAGACGGCCAACGTGCGCATCTACTCGGTCGTTCACCCGAACGCTACGCCAGAGCAGAGCACGCGTCTCCAGCTGCTCGCGTGGCGCACCGGCGGCACGGCGCGCGTCGCGGATGACCCCAACGAGGTCGTCGACCACTACGACACGCTCATCGAAGAGCTCAACAGTCAGTTCGTGGTCACCTTCAACGACGAGGACGCCGTTGGTGGCGCGCCACGGACCTACATCGTCCAGGCCTTTGCACCTCAGGATGACTACAAGACCGAGCCCTACGAAGTCTTCATCCCGGCGGTGAAGGTCAAGTCCACGGTCGACGAGCTACGCGAGCTCGGCACGGAAAAGCTGGGACCGGCCGGTTTCATGGCCGCCGCTGCGGGCGTTGGGCTGATCTTGCTGCTCATCTTGTTCAAGCTGGGCAAGAAGGTCTTTGGAGGCGGTGGTGCTAAGGCACTCAAGAAGGCGAAGGCTGGAGCGAAGGGGGCAAAGGGCGCCAAGGACATGAAGGGCATGAGCAAGCATGCCAAGAAGGCGGCCAAGGCCAAGGACAAGGCCAAGAAGGCTGCGATCAAGAAGAAGGCGGCGCTCGTGAAGGCCAAGGCGAAGGCGAAAGCCAAAGCGAAGAAGGGATAGCCGGTGGGCAACGAGATCATCATCGACGGTGAGCGCTACGAAGTCTCCGACAAAGTCACCATCATCACCTACGAAGATCCTGGCGGCATGAGCTTCAAGAAGAAGAAGCGAAAAGCGCTCGCGAAGACCGGCTCGCCGCTGATGGCGTGGCGCAAGAAGAAGGGCAAAGGAAAGCTCAAGACCCTCGAGAAGGTCAAAGAGCACGTCAACCAGGTCATTCTTCACGCGGATCTGACGCGGGACTCCAAGAAGTGCTTCGACGTGTTGGTGGCGCGTGGCCTGTCGACCCACTTCCTCATCGACTGGGACGGCGTCATCTACCAAGGCATGGACGTCATGAAGAAGGCGTTTCACGCCGGCGACTTCAACGACCTCTCCATCGGGATCGACCTCAACAACCTCCTGCCCAACCTGGTGAAGAAGCCCGGCGCACCGATGTATAATCGGAAGCATCCGCGCTACCAGGAGATGATGAGCAAGGAGTTTCGGCGTCCGAAGAGCGGGCGCATGCGCATCAACAAAGGCCGACCCTTGAGGTCGTATGGCTACACGGACGCGCAGTACACAGCCCTGGTGGAGCTTCTGAAGACGCTCACCAAGTACCTGCCCGCCATCAAGAAAGAGGCGCCTTTCGACGCCACTGGCGAGATCGTCAAGAACGTGCTCGACGACGAGAGCTTCAGTGGCTTCATCGGCCACTGGCACATCTCGACCCAGCGGTGGGATCCGGGGCCAGGCTTCGACTGGCAGCGGGTCTATCACGCGCTCCACAGCGAGCATAACTCGTTCCCCTTCGAGATCGTTGAAGGGCGTAACATTCGGGACTTGTTGTCGAAAGATAAGGTCACCGAGTACGCCAAGATGTACTACGACAACAACGAGTCCAACGAGTCAGGCGGCTACTACCCGATCGGGCTGAACCAGACGTGGCATGGCGGCATCCACTTGCACGGCCACTCGAGCACCAAGATCCGCGCGATGTTCGACGGGCAGCTGGTGGCGGCTCACTTCGGCGACCACACCACCAAGCTTGGCTCCAACAACTTCATCCTGCTGCGCCACCGGGTGAAGATCCCGGCCAAACAGAAGGGCGTCGACCCCAAGTACTTCACGTTCTACAGCCTCTACATGCACCTCGAGTCGCAAGACATCGACAAGGCTACCGTCTCAAGTCCGAAGTGGATCAAGGACCTCTACCGCTTCAAAGATCCCGAGGAAGAAGAGAACGAGCCGGATCTGGAAAAGAAGAAGCTCGACGACGATGAGTTTGAGGAAGACCTCGACACGCTCGAGGGTGAGAAAGCCAACAAGGAAAAGAAGGACCCTGAAGGCGAGGACTTCATCGACACGGGCCCGCGAGTGCCGTGGCTTGAGGTGGGCGACCACATCACGGGCCTCAAGCGAGGCCAGATCGCGCTCTTCGACAAAGAGCAGCCGATCTTGGTCAGCAGTGGTGACGTGCTGGGCACGATGGGTGAGTTCGGCCAGCCCGACGAGTGGAAGCGCATGCTCCACCTGGAGATCTTCGCAGACAAGGACTGGAAGGACGCGATCGACATTGGCGCGCACGGCCGCTACCTCGTGGAGCTCGACGACGACGTTGGCACGGACCTCTTCATTGAAGACAACAACATCCTGAGCCTCTTCGAGGGACGGCGGAAGGCGTCCAAGACCTCGCTCGCTCCGCAGAAGGTTCTCGACAGTGAAGACGTCATCGACTTCTTCACCGGCGGCCAGCGGACCGAGGACGTGCGGCCTTGGCTGCGTAAGCTGGTCACGCGGCATGTCAGCGAGTGGAGCGATCGCGTCGACTGGGTGAGCGCGCTCTCGTCAGCAGAGGACTGGACCGAGCGGGTCAGCGAGTTCAAGACGGTCGTAAAGAACTCGGGGCTTGCGAGGAGCTCCATCGAGACGGTGCTGCCCTTTATCTGGCTCAACAAGCAGGTGGCTGAGCACATCGGCATCAAGGACTACAACGGCATCCTCAACTACTTCCATCCGATCCACTTTCTGATCTGGATGACGTTTCACAGCAACCAGCGCCTCAAGGTCATCTCCAAGGGGATGTCCAAGCGCAAGCTCAAGCAGCTCAAGCGGGCCGAGACGGAGAAGGCTCGCAAGAAGCGCGAGTGCCAGCTGTTGGGAACTTGCGAGACCGACTACGAGAACGAGGGCATCGAGCGCGTCGACTTTGGTGCCGAGTACGACGTGGAGGTCGACGATGACTACGATCCGACCGAGGAGCTCAATGACTGGCTCACCGGTTGGGATCAAGGCGAGTGGCTGCGCGAGGAAGATGACAACGAGTGGTAGGTCGACGCCGCCGTCGCGATCGAGGTCTTGGACCGCTAAGCGTCCCTCCGAGCCGCGAAAACGAACGGCGGGCGCGGCCTTCGCTGGTGATGCTTGCCACCGGAAATGAGTTGAGTTAGGTTCCGCGCCGCTCCCTACGGAGGAGTGGCCGAGTGGTTGAAGGCAGCGGTCTTGAAAACCGCCAGGCGCAAGTCTCGGGGGTTCGAATCCCTCCTCCTCCGAACTGACGCTCTCTACAAATTTGAGTCCTGGAGAAGTGACCGAGTGGCTGAAGGTGCTCGCCTGCTAAGCGAGTGTAGGGTTTATAGCTCTACCGAGGGTTCGAATCCCTCCTTCTCCGCCAAGGGTCGCCCGAGCAATCGGGCGGCCCTTTGTGTTTGAAGCCGCAGCGGCGTCGCGATCGTAGGTCGCGGCAGGTCGACGTACATCTTCGGGGCGTCTTGGACGCGGCTAGCCCCCGCCAATGCGGGACTTGCGAGTCTTTCGCGAACGCGCTTGACAGACCCCTAGGGCATGCCTAATGTCCGCCCTCGCTTGCACCGGTAGCTCAGCTGGATAGAGCAACGGTCTACGGAACCGTAGGTCAGAGGTTCGAATCCTCTCCGGTGCAACCCTTACCTTTCGGGCTCGCCCGACGCTCTTTGAGAAAAGGCTGATGAGCGGATCCGACGCTGTCCTCGACGAACCAGACGCTGATGCGGGGTTCATGAAGGCAGCGCTGGCCGAGGCCCGACGCACCGCGGGGCTCGGAAACGTCCCTGTAGGAGCCGTCATCGTCGTCGACGACACGATCGTCGCGCGCGCTGGCAACCTACGAGACGTTTTGAATGACCCGACAGCGCACGCTGAGCTGCTAGCCCTCTCTGAGGCTGGTCAGAGGCTCGGTCGCTGGAGGCTCGACGACGCGACGATGTACGTCACGCTGGAACCTTGCGCTATGTGCGCGAGCGCCATCCAGCAGGCGCGTCTCAAGCGAGTCGTCTACGGCGCGCTGGAAGAAAAAACTGGCGCGGTCGAGCACGGTCCGAGGTTGCTAGACGACGCGCCCGTCGAGACGCGTCACGCGATCGAGCATGCGCCTGAGTGCGCAGCGCTGATGAGCGCGTTCTTCGAGCAACTCCGGGAGATCCGCAAACGCGAAGCTAAACGTGGAGGGGTGTCCGAGTTGGCTTAAGGTGCCTGATTCGAAATCAGGTGTGCGGCAACGCACCGGGGGTTCGAATCCCTCCCTCTCCGCCAGTGTACTCGCTCGTAGCTACGAGCGAGTACGCTTGTAGGACTCGCTTGTGGAGAGGTGACCGAGTGGTTGAAGGTGTACGACTGGAACTCGTATGTAGGGGCAACTCTACCGAGGGTTCGAATCCCTCTCTCTCCGCCAGCCGAGTTTCGACGATGTGAACCAGTCGCATCGTCGTTTATGGTCGAGGCCCGCAATGGAGTTTCTGTGAACTCCGCCAGGTCCGGGAGGAAGCAACGGTAACGGTTGCTTCATGTGCGGGTCCTCGGCCAATCCCTACGTCTTTTCTCAAGTTGACGCGAACGCGCTGCTCCTCACGGAGTCGGCGCGTTTTTCGTTTCTGCGAGCGCAAGGCTGTCCTGCGTGGACGGCTCCTCTGCGGGTGGCCTATCCATCCGGGGGCGCCTTCGCTACCTTAGGGCATGCCCGAGACGCTCACACCTGCCAATCTCTTTGCTCTGCGTTGTGCACCGCGGCCCTCAAGCTGCGTGGGCCACGCGTCCTTGGGCTCTCGTCGCTGCCGGCAGCCGCACGCTCTTGCGGCCGGCCGCAGGTCGTTGCGCGCCGCCAAAGGCTGGTGACGAGATGCCGCCCAAACCATGGTCGCACGTACGCGCCTCGACGCTGTGGCAGAACCGACGCGACGACCTCAGCTACCGCGAGGCTCACGCGCAGAGCTGCAACAGCTGCGGTGCATCCTACTGCTGCTCCATGTTGGCGCTCACGAAGGTCACGGTCGCGACGCCGAGCGACGTCGACTACCTCGGCTACCTCCT
>CALHXW010000223.1 GCA_938040325.1 uncultured bacterium
GCCAGCGTCGAGCGCTGAGCGCCGAGCGCAGCAAAGCGGGCGAGCGTCGAGCGACGAGCGCCAAGCGCAGCAGAGCGGGCGAGCGCCGAGCGCGGAGCGCCAAGCGCAGCGATGCCGGCCAGCGCAGCGATGTCGCCGGGCTGCGATGCCGTCCAGCAACGGTCCGCGGATGCGACGAGGGCGCGGCGGGACGGGGTCGGGCGCGGTGCTGAGGCGCGTCTTGGAACCGAGCGCAGCGAGGAGTTAGCCGAGACGTGGCGGAGTCACGTTGACGCTGACGAAACGCGCCTCAGTGACGCGTATCGGGCCCCATCCCGCCGCGACAGCGGCGCATCCGCGGTCTCCTAGTTAGTGCACGGACGCTAGGAAGGCCTTTAAGTATTGCCCTTCGGGCGCCACCGACAGGAACGGGTGGTCTCCTGGCTGACTCCACGTCTCGTGGATCAGTGCTGCACGACGGTGCCGGTGAGCAGACTCGGTCAGCATTCGACCAAAGTCGCGCTCACTGACGTGCTGACTGCATGAGCAGCTGAGCAAGAGTCCGTCGGGCGCAAGCAGCGCCATCGCAAGGCTGTTGACCTTTGCGTACTTCTTCAGCGCATCGTCGAGGTGACTGCGACCGCGAGCGAACTTCGGCGGGTCAACAACGATCCGGTCGAAGCGTGTTCCCCGGGCGTGTGCCTCCTTCATGAAGGTCACAGCGTCCTCGTTAACCCCGGTCAGAGCGAGGTTGTTGGCGCGTGAGGTACGGAGCGCTGCCTCGACGGCGGGCTTGGAGGTATCAACACTCGTGACCGCTGCCGCGCCCGCTTTCAGTGCATTCAGGCCGAACCCACCGATGTAGCTGTACGCGTCGAGCACGGTCTTGCCCACGCTGAGGGCCGCGAAGCGCGCTCGGTTTTCCCGCTGGTCGGCGTAGAAACCTGTCTTTTGCCCCTTTGTGAGGTCGAGGTCGTAGGCAATGCCGTTCTCGCGGAAATGGGCACTGCCCCCCTCCCCTTCGACAACCTCCGTCATCACCGGGATGGCCTCGAGACGAGATGCGGTCTCGGTCACGCTCAAGATGACCCGCGACAGTCCGAACGCCTGCTTGATCCAGCCTGCTAGGCTGTCACGAAGGACGTACATGCCACGCGAGTTCAGCTGGACATGGGCGACATCGCCGAGCCGATCGATGACCAACCCCGGGAGCATGTCACCTTCGCCGTGAACCAGCCGATAGACAGTGGTGTCGGCCTTGGTTGGCAGCCCGAGGGCTCGGCGTCGTGCGGCCGCAGCCTCGAGCCGCTTTGGCACAATCTCGGCTGCGTCCTTCGGAACGTACTCGCGGTCCGTCGTTCGCCGGTGCTCGAGCATCCGGACAGCAATCTTGGCGTTGGGGTTGTAGAACCCCGACCCGACGATGTTGTCACGCTCGTCAATCACGACGCAGGAGCCGCCGAGGTCACCGACTTTGCCGGACACCTTCTGGATCGCTCCACTGAACACCCATGGGTGGCCAAGCCAGAACGGCTTGGACCGACCGCGCTTTAGTGTGACCTGAATCACTGGTCGTCACCGCTGTCGGCGTCGGCTGCCGCCTCGTCTCCGGCCGCGCCATCGTCGCTAGGGGCTGCGGACTCGGCCTGCTCACCCACTACACCTTCAGGGGCCTCAATCGGGTTGCCGTCGGCATCCAGCTCCGTGTCGTCTTCCTCAGAAGCCTGCACGGCTTGGATCGATGCCACCAGCTCGCCCTGAACGCCAATGATTCGGACGCCCTTTGCGCCGCGACTGTAGGAGCGAATCTCGGCCACAGGCAGCCGGATGATTGTCCCACCGTCGGTCACGACCATCAGGTCGTCGCCGAGCACGACCTGACACATCGACACCAAGCGACCGTTGCGCTCGGCGTAAGGCAGGGCACGAAGTCCCTTTCCGCCACGCTTCTGGAGCCGGAAGTGCCGCAGCGGCGTCCGCTTGCCGTAGCCGTTCTCAGTCACAAGCACGACGGTCATCTCGCCGGCGTCTTCGCCGGCGTCGGCGGCAGCGTCTTCCGATGCATCGTCTGCCGCGTCGGGCTCGGTGCCTTCCTCTTCGCTGTCGTCGCGTGCCAGCAGCTCGCCCACGGAGAGAACGTCCATGGCTGCCACGTGGTCGTCCTTGAGCAGACGAATGCCTCGGACACCTTGGGTTGCGCGCCCCGTCGGTCGCACATCGCCAAGCTGGAAGATGATGCTCTGGCCACGCTCCGTCACCAGCATGATCTGCTGGTCGGCGGACGCGAGCGCAACTTTCACCAAGTCGTCTTCCTCGGTGAGCACGATCGCTCGGATTCCTGAGTTCCTGACGTTCTTGTAGGCGCTAAGCGCGGTCCGCTTGACCTGGCCGAGACGGGTCGAGAAGACCAAGAACTGGGAGTCGTCCTCAAGGCTCTCAACCGGCACGATCGAGCGCAGCTGCTCGCCGTGCTCAAGCGGGATGAGGTTGACCATCGCGTTGCCGCGCGCCGTCAGGCCACCACGTGGCAGCTGCCACACCTTGAGCGGGTACACCTGGCCGCGGTCCGTGAAGAGCAACAGCGACGTGTGGGCCGATGCCGCAAAGAGATGCGTGACGTCGTCAGCGCTCTTCGTGTTCATTCCGCTGCGGCCACGTCCACCGCGCCGCTGCGTTCGGTACTCGGTCAGCGGCGTGCGCTTGATGTACCCCGTGGTCGTCACGGTCACGACCATGTCCTCATCGGCGATGAGGTCTTCCATTCCGATCTCGCCCGACGAGGCGATGATCTCGGTGCGACGCTCGTCCGAGTACCGCTCCTTGATGGCTTCGAGTTCCTCAACGATGAGGTTCATGAGCCGCACATCGTCGGCAAGGATCGCCTTCAGGTCGGCAATGACCTTCTGAACCTCGGCATACTCTTCGCGGATCTTATCGTGCTCGAGACCTGTCAGTCGCTGCAGCCGCATGTCCAAGATGCTCTGAGCTTGGATCTCACTCAGTCCAAAGCGCGCTCGCAGCTTCTCGCGAGCCTCTGCCGGCGTCGGGCTCGCCTTGATGATGGCGATAACCTCATCGATGTGGTCGAGCGCGATGAGGTAGCCCTCAAGGATGTGCGCCCGGTCTTCGGCCTTCTTCAGCTCGAAGCGGCAGCGCCGCGTGACAACATCGCGACGGTGGTTGATGAAGTGAACGAGCAGCTCTTTGAGGTTGAGCACCCGCGGCTGCCCGCGGACAATCGCTAGGTTGATGATGCCAAACGTCGTCTGCATGTTCGTCATGCGGAAGAGCTTGTTGAGAACGATCTGGCCCATCGCGTCGCGCTTGAGCTCGATGTAGATCCGCATCCCTGTGCGGTCGCTCTCGTCACGAAGGTCTCGAATACCCTCGATCTTTTTGTCTCGAACCAAACCAGCGATGGTCTCGAGCAGGCGTGCCTTGTTCACCTGATAGGGAAGCTCGGTGACGATAATGGCCTTCTCGTCGCCACGCTCGTCCAGCTCGATGTGCGCCTTGGCGCGGACCTTCATCTTGCCACGACCGGTTCGGTACGCGCTGTCGATGCCCTGACGACCGTAGATGTAGCCGCCGGTCGGGAAGTCGGGTCCGGGGACAATCTCGGCGAGCTCGTCGATCGAGATCTCTGGGTTCTTGATGGCCGCGATGGTCGCTTCGACAACCTCGCGCAGGTTGTGCGGGGGCATGTTGGTCGCCATGCCGACCGCGATACCGCCCGAGCCATTCACCAGCAGGTTCGGGTAGGCCGCCGGCATCACCGTCGGCTCACTCTCGGAGCCGTCGTAGTTCTCCTGCCAGTCGACCGTTCCCTTCTCGATGTCGGCGAGAAGCTCGCCGGCGAGTCGGGTCATGCGCACTTCGGTGTAACGCATCGCAGCGGGGGGATCCCCATCGACGCTGCCGAAGTTGCCCTGCCCATCGACGAGCAAGTAGCGCATCGAGAAGTCCTGAGCCATCCGCACCATCGTGTCGTAGACAGCGGAGTCACCGTGCGGGTGATACTTGCCGATCACGTCGCCGACGATACGCGCAGACTTCTTGTAGGCCGAGTTGAAGGTGTTGCGCTGCTCATACATCGCGTAGAGAACGCGACGATGAACCGGCTTGAGTCCGTCGCGAACATCGGGCAACGCACGGCCGATAATGACCGACATCGCGTATGCGAGGTAGGAACCGCGCATCTCCTCTTCGATGTTGACGGGGATGCGGTTGGCGTCGATCGGTGGCGTAGGATCCATAAACACATCCCGGCGAGCGTTTCAGCCGCAGTTCATGCGGCCCAGAAGGAGCCGGACCTTACCTGTGGCCCGATCGCCTGTCAATCGGTATCTCGAACCCTAAGTGCTCGTAAAGCCAAGGCTTTTTGACGGGCAACTAGAGCCCTAAGCTCACCTGTCCAAACACGCTCAAACCAGGCTTCGGCTGGGGCCGGCTGATCACCCGCGCGTCGTTGAAGAAATCCGCCTCGTAGTAGCGCGAATCCAGGACGTTATGGACGTAGAGCGACACGCTCAGGTCGCGCCAGATCTTCTTGAAGCGAACGCCCAAGTCCAGCAACAGCACCGGGTCTAGCTCTTCACTGATGGAGCTCCCTGGTAGCACCCAGATGCCGTCGGCCAGCGCAGGAAAGCCGCAAGCGCCTGCCAGGGGATGAGCGGTCCCTGCGATGTCGCTGCACGCGACCGCGTAGCTCGGGTCGTCGGGGTCGACCGCTGCCGGCCTGTTCGCGTCGCGCGACCCACTCTTGAAGGTCAAGACGCCGTTGAGCTCGATGCGGTCGTCGAGAAACGACACGCTGCCGCCCAAGTTGATGATGTGGGCGGCAAAGTTCTCGACCTGCCCTGTGGGTTGGCTGTCATCAAACACCTGGGTGAAGGTGTAGTTGGCCCAGAGCTCGTGGCCGCCGTCGAAGCGCAGTCGCGCGAAGCCCTCGGCACTGACAATCTCTTGAGCCTCAGAGTTCTGAAACTGGCCCCCAGGGCGCCCGATGACGTTGTCCATGAGCGTGAATGCTGCGTTGGCACGGAGGTACAGGTCGCGAATGCTGCCCGCGTCACGCAGCAGCACCGTGTTGGCTTCCAGCTCAAAGGAGGTCGAGGTCTCTGCCTTGAGGTCAGGGTTGGCCTGGAAGCTGATGCTGGCTGTGGTGTCGAGCACGTTTGTCGATAGGATGCCCGGCGGTCGCAGACCCGACGAGGCAAAGAGCTTGAAGTGCGTGTCATCGGCCGCGCGAAACACGGCGCCACCGCTCCAGAGCAGCGCTGGTTCGAACTGGCTCGAAGCCTGGAGCCGCAGACCCGCGTTGAGCGCCAGCTCAGGCAGCGGCTTGAAGTCGGCGGAGACGAACGCGCCACCGGTGAAGCGCGTGACGTCCTCAACGAGCGGATCCTCGATACGGCACGCGAGGTAAGGATCGTCAGGGCGGTATGAGAATCCTTGCGGGCAGTTGCCGAGGGTGTCTTGGGTCCAGCTCTTCTGGACGACGCCAACGCTCATATCGGCGAAGAGCTCCAAGCCACCGATGATGGTGAACGTGTCGCTGAGCGCGACGTCGATATCAAACGCCGCGCCTGGGCGAAGCTGAAGATCGGACTCAAGCGAAAGGCGCAGATCCCGTGTCTGACCGAGCTGCGCGAGCAGAATCGGACTCGCGGGGTAGACCCCGAACGGCCGATCCTCGACCAGCCACTGGACTGCATACAAACGGGCGACGACGCCAACGGTGTCGGCGCTGAAACGGTCGCTATAGGTCAGAGAGACCGAGCGAATGCTGTCGCTGCTGCGACTGACCGTGCCCGTCGACTCGCCGGTCAAGTAATCACGGCGCAAGTCGGCACCACCGGTCGCAATGCCGCGGAAGTCGCGCTCCACTGGGAGCATCCAACGGAGCGCCACCGGACCGATGTCGAGCTGTCCTGCGAAGTTGAAAAACCAGCTCCGCTCGCCCGTTGAGACCGTTACAGCACGAGGCAGGTAGAGCGTCGCGGTGTCATCGGACGGCTCAGGCAGAGAGCCGATGATCTTTTGAGCGTCCAGGCGCAGCTCTGGCCCTTCCGTGCTGTAGAAGTTGAGGTGCGTAAAGAGCCCGACGTCCTCAGAGAAGCGCTTGGACACGCCGATGGCGCCTTTCACCTGCAGCCGGTCACCAGGCCCGTCGCCGGCTCCAACGAGCAGCTGAACGCCACCGTCGTCTGGGCGCTTGGTGACGATGTTGACGATACCGAGCAGTGCGTTCGATCCCCACAGCACGCCGCCCGGACCGCTGGTGACCTCCACACGCTCAACCAGCTCAAGCGGGATCTTTCGGTCCAGGCTGGCCTGGTTTCGTAGTGGCTCGACGATGTTGACGCCGTCGAGCAGCACCAAGATCGTACGCGGAAGACCGCGGGCGAAGCTCTCTTGCTGCCAGCCGTTACCCTCCCACCGGTCCCCTTCGAAGCCCGGTACCGTTCGTAGCACCTCGTTGATGGTGCGGTAGCCACGGCGGCGGATCTGGTCGCGGGTCACAACGAAGATGATGGAGGGCGCCTCTTGAACCGTGGTCGCGACCTTCTGAGCGGCGAGGACGAGGTCTTCGTCAGACGGACCAGCGTTCAGAATCCCGGCGTCATCGCTGGCCCCTGGCTGGTCATTGACGAGTGGATCATCGGCGTCGAGCACGTCGGGCGCTGGCGCAAAGGCGGCGGCTTGCTCGGCCCACCCAACGAAGCCGGCGACGACGAGCGCGAGCGTGACGATGCAACGACTCAGCCGCCGTAGTGACGTGCCCGCTCCCACACCGATGGTGTTCCCCAGATTCATTGGCCCCACTCTACACCGACCGGCGACGACACGCGACGCGCGACGCCGACATCATCACCCGTTTCCTTGCCAACCGCGAGACGAGGAGTGTCCGAGAGCGGTTTCCCTCGGCGCGTCATTGGCAGGACGGCTCGCTGAGCCGCTCACCGCGCCGCTACCGAACGACCTCAATCAAGGTCAGCTGAGGTCAAGCCCTCGCTGGCGAACTGCCGCCGGATACGCCGCCCCAGCACGCCGGTAGCTTGGGTCAACATCTGACTGACCCGGCTCTCGCTCACGCCGAGAATCTTGCCGATCTCCTTGAGCGTCATCGCCTTGTAGTAATAGAGCCGCACCACCATTCGCTCACGCTCTTTGAGCGAGTCGATGTGGTCGCGCACTCCCATGATCAGGGTCTTCTGGTGCAGCAACGACTGGGGATCGAGCGCGTTCGGATCCGGCAGAAACTGCATTGGATCGCGGTTGCTTGAGTCCGTGAGGTCCTCAAAGCTCATCACCAGCACGGGCCGGAGCTTCGTGACCATCTCTTGGTAGGCCGTCATCTCAAGCCCAAGATGCTCCGCGACCTCTTCGTCAGAGACCTTCCGACCGAGCTTGTCCTGCAGACTCTGGATACTCTTTCCGAGCGCGCTCGACTGACGACGCACCGTGCGACTGACGTGGTCCATCGCCCTCAGCTCGTCCAGAATCGCACCCTTGATGCGAATCTCAGCGTACTTCTTGAAGTTGACGGACTTCGCCTGATCGAACTTATCGATCGCGTCTAACAGCCCAATCATACCGGAGCTGATCAGGTCATCCAGCTCGACGTGCGATGGCAGGCGGCTCGCGATCTTGAGCGCCACAGCCTTGACCAGGCGAGTGTGCTCCTTGATGAGCCCAGAGCGTGCGTCCTTCGGTTGCGACAAGTGAGCGGTCCGGTCGTGGTAAGGGGTGGGGGGTGATAGTGTCGCGTCGCGACAAGCAGGAGCTTACCGCGAAGCGGCTGCGAACAAAACCCGACAAGGCTGGCGTTGACAACCCGGAAGCCACTAACGAAGAGGCTCGGACGTGCACCAGGACAGGCCGCGTGGCCCCTTGTTGTCTTGGTTGCGGGGTGTGTCCTTGCCTACATCTTGAGCGTGATCCTAGGGACCACTTCGGGCGGAAATCCGACCGGGAATGCACTCACAGTGATGGGCGCGAAGGTCGACGTGCTGATCACAGACGGTCAATGGTATCGGATCGTGACCTCGATTCCGCTCCATGGTTCGCCCACCCATCTGTTGATGAACATGGCGTGGCTCGCTCTCTTCGGCGTCGGCGTTGTGTTCGCGACCAGGACCAACATCGCGCTGACCGTGTTTTGGCTCTGTGGGATCATCGGCCAAGTCGCGTCGTACCTCGTCGGAATCGGCAACAACATTGGCGCGTCCGGCGGCATCTTTGGACTCGCAGGCTATGGCGCTGCCAAGGCTTGGCAGCTCGCCAGCGTGGCGAATCGAGACATGCGATGGCGCATTCGACTCAGCGTCGTAGTCCTCTTTATCGGGGTCCTTGCCGGGCCACTCGCCTTTGAGGGTGTGGACCACGCAGCGCACCTCGGGGGCGCTGCGGCTGGGCTCGCTCTGGGGCCGATCCAACACCGCGCCCTTGAGCGCGCCACCACGCCGACCCTTGCGATCGTGTTGGGGGCCTACTTGTGGTGGGCGTTCGCGACGGCCGTGATGTAGTCCACACGCGGCCGCTGAAACGCAAAAACGCGCGCGAACCGAACCTGGCTGCGCGCGCGTCAGTGACGAGCTCTACGAGTCCGCGATCGCTACTTGCGACCGATGCCTCGGTAGTTGAACCCGCGCTCGCGCATCTCGTTCGGCTCCCACAGGTTGCGGCCGTCGAACACGGTCTTGCTGCGCATGAGGCCCGCCACTCGGTCCCAATCGGGCGATGCGAACTCGCGCCACTCGGTCAGCAGGATCAGGGCGTCGGCACCTTCGCAGCAGGCGTAGGCATTGTTGGCGTACGTCGGAACGTTCTCAAGGACCGCTTGAGCTGTCTCGGTAGCCTCAGGGTCGTAGGCAACGACCGTTGCGCCAGCCTCGACTAAGCCTCGGATGATCTGAATAGCGGGGGCTTCTCGCATGTCGTCGGTGTCGGGCTTGAACGCCAGCCCCCACACGCCGAATCGCATCCCTGTCAGGTCGTCGCCAAGCTGCTCTCGAATGATCGAGACCATTCGCACTTTCTGGCGAACGTTTGCGGCCACGACCGAGTCGAGAACTCCGAGCTCGCTGTTGTATTCTTTGGCCGTCTGGAGCAGAGCGCGGACGTCCTTCGGGAAGCAGCTTCCGCCGAATCCGACGCCTGCCCGCAGAAACGATGGGCCGATCCGATTGTCGCTGCCCATGCCACCGCGCACGTTCTCGATGTCGGCACCGACGACCTCACAGAGGTTGGCCAGCTCGTTCATGAACGAGATCCGCGTCGCGAGCATCGAGTTCGAAGCGTACTTCGTCATCTCGGAGCTGCGGACGTCCATGAACATCAGCTTCGCGCCGTTCTGAGTGAGCGGGCGGTAGAGTCGCGTCATCAGCTCGATCGCGCGGTCATCGGCAGCGCCGACCACGATACGATCAGGCTTCATGAAGTCCGGCACCGCGACGCCTTCACGCAGGAACTCGGGGTTGGAGACAACCGCGAAGTGCTCCTTGCTTCGGCTCGCAATTACCGCGCGAACCTTGTCGCAGGTCCCGATCGGCACCGTCGACTTGACCGCCACGACCTTAAAGCCGTTGAGCGCGTCGCCGATGGCCTCGGCGACCTGGACAACGTACGTCAGGTCGGCAGAGCCATCTTCGCCGGGCGGTGTCCCGACAGCAATGAACACGATGTCAGCACGCTCGACGGCACTCTTGAGGTCGTCGGTAAACACCAACCGCTCGTGCTCGACGTTGCGTGGAACCATCTCCTCGAGCCCTGGCTCGTAGATGGGCAGCTCACCAGCGCGGAGCTTGCGCAGCTTCTCAATGTTGTTGTCGACACAGACGACCCGGTGTCCGAGTTCTGCAAAGCACGTCCCAGCTACCAGCCCAACGTATCCAGTCCCGACAATCGCTACATTCATCATCACTCAACTCCGCGTGTTTCATCTCAATGGGTCCGCTGATCGCTCAGGTCCCGACGAGGTGGCGCCTTATAGCCAGTCCGATCTTGCCGGGTCAACCTTCGACACAGGTCGCGATAACCTTGGATGTTCCACGCTCCTTCAATGATCATTTTTCTTCGCAAGGACCTGTCACAGAGCCGTTTCCTGGCGGCTGGGGCACGGGGAGCGGCGACGCGATTTCGGATTGGCCAACACGCTGCTATGAGGGCACGCTCGCCCCAGGCTGCTGCCGAGCAACCGAGGCACCTCGAGCGAACGACCGGCCATTGATGAACACACTGCTGAAAGATCACGTTGGGGAACCTCACTTGGCGAGCTGGCAAACATCATGAACCGAGCCGACAAGCTGATGGAGCGGTTCTTTGCCAAGCTGCTTCGGTACCGCGTCGTCGGGCTCATCGTGCTGATGGTCCCGACGGTTTGGTGTGCCAGTGCACTCGTGCCCACGACGGATCTCCTCGTCGACTTCTCGTTCGATGCGCTGCTCGCTGGCGACCCGGAAGCCACTGCAGCCCTCGAGTCCTACCACCGCGAGTTTGGCGATCCCGGCGACGCCATTTCGGTCATCGTCACAGCCCCGACCGCGGACGCACTCTGGACCCCTGAGGTCGGGCTAGCCCTCGAGTCCTTCGCCGGCGACCTGGTTGCCGGCGGACTCAAGCCGCAGCAGATTCGCTCTCCGCTCGACCTGCCAAGCCTCCATGGCGACACCATTGTTGAGAACGCGCTTCGTCGCACCCTGCAACGCAACCCTGCTCACTACGCGGCCGCCGCGCGTCAGCTCAGAGACCATCGCCTATATAACGGAAGAGCCGTCAGCAGCTCTGGCGACGCGCTTGTCGTGTCGGTTGCGCTGGAGCGCCCGTCGCGCGCACCCGAAGCCCGCGACGAGACCATCGCGGCTCTGCCGGTTCTGGTCGACGGACTCCGCGAACGCCTGCCCTCGACCTTTGACGTGCTGACCATCGGAGTGCCTCTCATCGAGGCTACCTACGAAGGGTTGGCGCTCAAGGATCTCGCGACCCTCATTCCAATCACGGCGCTGCTCGTGTCGTTCATCCTATGGCTATGGTTTCGAAGTGTCGCGGCCACAGCCCTGCCGATGCTGGGTGTCGCGCTCGGCACCATCTGGGCGCTCGGCGGCATGCAGCTTGCGCGCATCCCTCTCGACCTCGTCAACAACGTGATCGGCGTCGTCGTCCTGGTCATCGGTGTCGCGGACGCAGTTCACATTCTCATCGCCTACCGGGACAAACGCTCCACGACAACCTTGTCTAGAGACCGTGCCATCGTTGCGACGATGGTCGAGCTCACGCCGGCCTGTCTGATGACCAGCGTCACGACGGCCATCGGTTTCGCCTCGCTGGCCGTCGCCGAGCAGCCTGCTGTCCGCGACTTCGGGCTCTGGGCAAGCGCTGCTGTCATGATGACGTTCGTCGCGCAAGTTTGTGTCTTGCCGATCGCGCTGACGTTCGTCGAGCCACGGCCTGCAGCGGCGCGGGTTGGCAGCGCTCAGCACGACCGACTGGCGGGCTGGGTCCTCAAGCACTACCGCCGGGTGAGCATCGTGACGCTCGTAGCGGTCGTTGCCCTCGCTGCTGTCGCCACTCAGGCGTCGAGCGACCTGCGGATGCTTGAGGAACTTCCGAGCGACCACCCACTCTCCCATGCGCTGGAGACCACGGAGGCACGCCTCGGCGGAGTCATGGGCCACGCGCTGGTCTTCACGGGCCGCGCAAACGAGACGACGTGCCGAGTCGACGCCGACTGTGATGACGAGGCTTCGCTGGGCGCCCGGCGATGCGCGAAGCGTGACCTAGCGCGAGCTACGTCTAGCATCGTGCATGCGCCCTTAGAGGCGCTGGTTGGACAGCGGGCCGACCTCCTGCGTGACGCGGTTCGGGCACGCGTGCGGCGGGCTCTTCAGTCTCCTGAGGCCAGTGACGGTGGCGACGGCGACGACGAGCTGATCGTGATCGACGACGACAGCGAGGACGTGGCCGATGTCGCAGCAAACGCGTCCCCATCACAGTCCGGAACCTGCATCGAGAGCGTCCGCAGTCCGGACTTCGTCCGCGGTCTTGCTCAGCTGACGGCAGCCATTCGCGGGCTCGCCGACCCCGACGACGCACTCAGCCGCGTCGAGAGTATTGCCGATCTTATCGCCGACATCACGCCTCCCGCCGCTGGGCTCATCGGCGACGCAAGGACCCTCAACGACGGCGACATCAGGGATCGCTTCACGCTGCTGGCATCCGCGCCTGACGTTGTGGCGGGGTTCATCACCGCAGACGACCGCCGCGCGGCGATGCGGCTGCTCGCAAACGACCGCGGGAGCCGGGCCTGGCAGCGCCTTGAGAAACACGCCGAAGTTGAGATCGCGCGACACTTTGGGCCTGACACCAAGCTTGGAGCCCGCTTCACAGTTCATCGCACCGGCACAGCGACGGTCGCAGGCGATGCGCTCGACTCGATCATGGTCGATCTCGGTGCGTCGATCGCGTGGGCGATGCTTGGGTTGCTGTTGGTGTTCGCGGTCGTCACGCGCGACGTCGCGCTGACCTTGCTGTCGATGGTAGCCAACTGTGTCCCGCTGATCGCAACCCTGGCCGTCATGGCTCTGCTCGGCATCTCGATTCGTGTGTCGACGGTCATCATCTTTTCCGTCGCTTTCGGAATTGCAGTGGATGACACGATCCACGTCGTGCATCGCCTTCGCCGTGAGCTTGGTGCGGGGCGTGAACCAGAAGACGCGGTGCGTGTCACAATGCGCACAACCGGACGCGCACTCACCCTAACCAGTGCGATCCTCATCGTTGGCTTCGCGGTCAACGTAGCGAGCGGCTTCGTAGCCATCCAGCAGTTCGGCCTGTTCGCCGCTCTCACCCTTGCTCTCGCCCTCATCGTCGACCTTGTTAGCCTCCCTGCGGCCGTCTTCTGGATCGCGCGGAATCGCACACGCACGCTGTAGTCACCGTTGATCGGCGGCCGTCATCCCCTTATGCGACGGCGCCGACAACGCATCGACGCCGCGGTCGCAGCCAATCGAGAGGCAACCAGTTGCATGCAGGACATGCCGACTGTCCATGCAGATGGTGCACATCTGCACCACTTCGGTACACCGGCTGTGACAACCTGGCAGCGCCATCTGCGACGCCCGCCCGTGGCAACCTGACAGCCACCGACACCGCAGCGAGCAGGGTCGACAGGGGAAGGTCTGTGGGAATATTGAGCGCCGTTCTGAGTTTTTTTGAACTAAGCGAGAGCTGGCACGTCTCTTGCTACATGTACTCGTGTGACACACACACAGTTGAGAAGAGGACACCGAGATGATTCGCATCGAGACCGCAAGCGACCTTCGCCGAGCCTGGCAAAAAGTGCTGGGCAACATCACGCGCGACTTGGCCTTCGCTGCCCGCCTGGCGGCCGATCCCATCGGTACGTTCAAGGAGCTCGGCTACGAGGTTAGCCCGGAAGCCGCCCAGACGTTGCGCCGCGCCCTCCCCTAAGGGCACGCTCAGCACGTCAAAGACACCATGCGCGGAACCGCGTCCGCTCCTACCTCACAGCCGCTCGCGACGAGCTCACCCTCATCAGCCCACTGATCACTGACGACGACGCCACGAAAGTGACGATGTCCGGCGCTTCGGCGTCGCGCCGAGCCATCGAGACCGTTCATCGCGCGGACCCTAAGACTCCGTCCAAGGTTGAGGGCGAAGAGCTGCCCGTGGCGATGTAGCAGGACCGACAGCCGCGTCTCGTTGGTCCCCGCAAGCGTACGAACACGGGTCACCGCCGTGCCGAACGCACGCCACAGCGACTCGGTCGTGAACTCGCGCGCGTCGAGCAAGCTCGCGCGATGAAGCGTGTCCATAAAGACCATCATCAGCGCTTCATCTGGGGTGGTCTTGCGGCGGTCGGCGAACGCAAAGTCGGAGAGCTCAGCGCGCGTGCGTGCAACGAACTCCGGCCCAAGCGACTCGGTTCCCGTCGCAGCCACCAACCAGTCACGGTACCTGAGCGGAGCGCCCTGCTCGAGACTGGCCGGGCGCGTCGTCGTCGCCCAGATCAGCGCCTGACGAGCCGAGAGGTCGCGCACGAGGCGCATGTGGTCCGCTCGAGGGACGATCGGCTGCTTGCGGGTAAGCATCTCTCCGCTGCCGTAGAAGCCAAGACCGAGCTGGCCGTCGCTCAGCTGAGCCAGCGGGTCGAGCCACGCCTTCACCTCGCTGGCGAATGTGGCGCACAGACTTGCGTCATTGACCGCAATCCCGAACAGAATCTCCATCGACGGGGCCTCCCAGCTCGCGTTGTGCGCCAACCGTAGACACGCCCCCTGGTTCCCGGCAAGGTCAGTCGAGCCGTGGCGACTACGACCGGGATCCGCACCGATGGCACCTACCAATTCGAAGACGACATCCGGCGCTGACGCTGCGGCCACCGCCCCCGTCGGGCTCTTCAGCCACCGCGCCCTGAAGCGAGGCTTCGCATGAGCAGCGACTTCGGGCCACCACCGGATGACGGGCCGCCCCTAGGAGGTGAGGGTCGCCTCACCATGCCGAACGCGACCGACACGGAGCGCGAGGTCCTGGCGGCCATCCTGATCGATCCGCAGGTCATGGACTCGGTCTTAGAGCACCTCACGTCCGAGGACTTTTACCACGAAAAGCATGCCCTTCTCTTCGAGCAGATGACCGCGCTGCACGAGCGAGCAGCAAGCATCGACCCTGTGACCCTGCGCGACGCCCTCGCCAACACCGGCAACCTCGAGCGGGTCGGCGGCGTTCGCGCGATCAGTGAGCTCATGGACCGCGTTGGCGTTGCTGGGCATGTGGAGCACTACTGCCGGATCGTGTCGCGCAAGGCGATGCTGCGCAAGATGATCCACGCCGCGCGCGGCATTGAAGCAGCAGGGCTCTCGCAGGTCGAAGACGTCGACGAGTTCCTCGACCAAGCCGAACGTCAAGTGTTCCAAGTCCTTGAGGACCGCACCAACACGTCGCTGCGCCCGATCAACGAGGTGGTTGCTGCAGCGATCGAACAGATCACAGCGGCTTACGAGAGCGACGGCAACATCACCGGTGTCGGCACGGGCTTTCGTGACTTCGACAAGATCACCAACGGCCTCCAAGGCGGTGACCTCATCATCATCGCCGCCCGGCCTGCGATGGGAAAGACGAGCTTCGTGCTCAACCTCGGCTCGAACGCGGCGCTCAAGCACGGCGCGGCGGTCGCGATCTTCTCGCTTGAGATGCCAGCAGAGCAGCTTGCCGGGCGCTTGATCTCGGCCGAAGCACGCATCGACCTGAGCCGCTTGCGCGGCGGGTACGTCCGCAAGGAAGAGTGGCCACGACTCACTGAAGCCGCCGATCGCGTCTCACAGGCCAAGATCTTCATCGACGACACTCCGGGCGTGACGCCTGCCGCAGTCCGCGCCAAGTGCCGCCGCCTGAAGCGTCAGCACAACCTCGGGCTCGTGCTCATCGACTACCTTCAGCTGATGAGCGGCGGCGGTAAGCAAAACTCGCGCGAGCAAGAGATCAGTCATATCTCGCGGTCGCTCAAGGGGCTGGCGAAAGACATCTCTGTGCCGGTGATCGCCCTGTCCCAGCTCAACCGCGGCGTCGAGTCGCGTGCCGACAAGCGGCCCATGATGAGCGATCTTCGCGAGTCAGGCGCGATCGAGCAAGACGCCGACATGATCTGCTTTATCTATCGCGACGAGGTCTACAACCCGGACGTCGACGAGTCCGAGAAGGGCATTGCTGAGCTTATCATTGGCAAGCACCGGAACGGACCGACCGGCACGGTGAAGCTCAAGTTCTGGAATCAATACACTCGCTTTGACAACCTCGCGCTCGACCATCAGCTACCCCAGTAAGCGAACGCTTCCGCTGATGGCTCCGGCGAACGACTTCGCGCTGAAGAGCTGACAAGCCAACGCCCGCCGCCAGCACACGGTCACAAAACGAGTGCAGAGGTGTCACAGCGTGAGCTCATGAGTCGCGGTCCGCGTCAGTTTTTTTGCCGCCTGCCCCGGCCGACTTCGTCCGGTCCGCGGTCGTCCATGATTCTCATGCACTCCGTCCTCAATCCTCGGCCTTGAACAACGTCAACTCGCTTCAAACGCTCGAAACTGACACGGACCACTAAATGGCGGCCGAGCTGTCTCGGCGAAAAGTTGAGACGTCGGGGGGCTGGCGACAGTCACCGTCCCAGATGATGCGCTCGAAGCGACCGGCCAATCCGTGCAGGCTCATCAGCACAAGGGCTTCGTGACGGGCACGCTCGGCCAGCCATGTTGTGCCACTGCCGGCTGGCCAGT
>CALHXW010000224.1 GCA_938040325.1 uncultured bacterium
AGCGTAAGCGTAAGCGTAAGCGTAAGCGTAAGCGTAAGCGTAAGCGTAAGCGTAAGCGTAAGCGTAGGCGTCACGCGTAGGCGTAGGCGTCACGCGTAGGCGTAGGCGTAGGCGTAGGCGTAAGCGTAAGCGTAGGCGTAAGCGTAAGCGTAAGCGTAAGCGTAAGCGCCTACGCGTCACGCCTACGCGTGCAACCACATACGGACAAAGGCGCCGCCGGATGACTCCGGCGACGCCTTTGCGTCAGTTCGTGCGGGCTGCTGTTTTAGCGGCCTGCGACCTCGCGGCGGCGTGCTAGGGCGATGATGCCCATGAACGCCAGTGCGAGCGGCAGCGTCAGCGGGGAGCCGCCGGAGTTGCATGCGCCGCCGCGGACGAGCAGGCCACCGGAGCCGACCGTGTCATCGGACGGGTCGAGCGGGTCGCCCTCGTCGGCATCGACTGCACCGTTGGCGTTGATGTCCTCCGTGCCGTCGAAGATGCCGCCGTCGTCTGTGTCGACGTCGAGCGGGTTGGTCGTCGACGACGGATGCGCGTCAGGCATGAAGATCGACAGGTCGGTGTCATCACCCTCGGGCGCCTCGAGGCCGGACTCGGTGCCGTCCTGGATGCCGTCCTCGTCGGTGTCGACGTTGTTCGGATCGGTCTCACCCGAGCCGTCCGTGCCGGTGTCGCCAATGACATTGTCGACAGCGCCGTCCTGGTTGTCGTCCTCGTTGCCGTCGATGAGACCGTCATCGTCGGTGTCGTCGTCGCTCGGGTCCGTCGTTGTGTTGGGGTCCGCGTCAGGCACGAAGTTGCCCTCGTCCTCATCGGTGCCGCCGAATGGGACGTCGTTTCCGTCGCTGATGCCGCCGGGGACAGGCTCGGTCACGCCAGCCTCAAGGCCGTCGACGAGTCCGTCGTCATCGGTGTCGGGGTCGAGCGGATCCGTGGGGCCGAGCTCCGAGAGCGGGCCAGCGCCGTTGGTCTCGTCGCCGTCGTTGATGCCGTCGTCGTCGCTGTCGGAGTCGAGCGGGTCGGTGTCCTCGCCGAGGTCGAGCAGACCGGGAACGCCGCTCTGGAGCTCTTCGAAGTCGGTCAGACCGTCGTTGTCGCTGTCGGGGTCGTTCGGATCGGTACCGAGCGTCTCCTCGAGTGGGTCGCCGAGGCCGTCCTCATCGGTGTCGACAAGCGTCGTGTCGTCGTTGGGATCGAGGGGATCGAGACCGTTTGCGACCTCGATGCCGTCTCCGAGCGAGCCGTCATCGGTATCGGTGTCCATCGGGTCACTGCCGTAGTCCTCGACCTCCGGCCCATCCTCAACGCCGTCGCTATCGCTGTCGGGGTTGTTCGGATCCGTCTCGCCGGAGCCGTCCGAGCCCGTGTCGCCGATGACCGGGTCGGTCACTTCGCCGTCGCTGTTGGTGTCTTCCTCGCCGTCCTCGAGACCGTCATCGTCACTGTCTTCGTTGGTCGGATCGGTGGTCGTCGAGGGGTCCGCGTCAGGGACCCACGTCGGGGCGTCCACGTCGGTACCGGAGATCTCGACGGCGCCCGGTCCATCGCTCGTGCCGTCCGGCACGGGCTCGGTCACGCCAGCCTCAAGGCCGTCGGAGAGGCCGTCATTGTCGGTGTCGCCATCGGTGGGGTCCGTCGGACCGTCCGACAGGCCGGAGAGCGGGCCCGTTGCCAGAGCTTCGTCGCCGTCCTCGATGCCGTCATCATCGCTGTCGAGGTCGAGCGGGTCGGTCTCGCCAAAGGGCTCCAGCGGTCCGGTTCCGTTGACCTCGTCGCCGTCCTCAATGCCGTCACCATCGGTGTCGGGGTCGTTCGGGTCAGTGCCGAGCGCCTCTTCGAGGGCATCGGGCAGTCCGTCGCCGTCGCTGTCGATGAAGCCAGCGTCATCCGCCGGGTCGAGGGGATCGAGCTCGTTGGTGACCTCAGCGCCATCATCGACGCCGCCGTCGTCGGTGTCAGTGTCCATCGGGTCACTGCCCGTCTCGTTGACCTCTTGGCCGTCGGTCAGACCGTCGTCATCGCTGTCGGGGTCTTCGGGGTTGGTCTCGCCGCCGCCGGAGGTACCCGTGTCGCCGATCACCGGGTCGGTGACCTGGCCGTCGCCGTTGGCGTCTTCCTCGCCGTCCTTGAGGCCATCGTCGTCGCTGTCGGGGTCGTTCGGGTCGGTGGTCGTGCTGGGATCCGCGTCGGGCGTCCAGCTCGGCTGAGCCGTGTCCGTGCCGCTGACCGGAACCATCTCTGGGCCGTCGCTGACGCCGTCTGGCACGGGCTCGGTCACGCCGGCCTCCAGGCCGTCGGGCAAGCCGTCCTCGTCGGTGTCGGGCGTGGTCGGGTCGGTCGGATCGTCGCCCGCCAAGGGACCGGTTCCGTTGGCCTCATCACCGTCGGTGATGCCGTCGTCGTCGCTGTCGAGGTCGAGCGGGTCGGTCGGGCCGAAGGGAGTGAGCGGACCGCTGCCGCCGACCTCGTCGCCGTCATTGATGCCGTCGCCGTCCGTGTCGGGGTCGTTCGGATCGGTTCCGAGCTCTTCCTCAAGCGGGTCGCCAAGACCGTCGTTGTCGGAGTCTTGCAGTCCCGTGTCGTCGTCAGGGTCGAGCGGGTCGAGGCCGTTGAGCACCTCAACGCCGTCCGGCACGCTGCCGTCGTCAGTGTCGGTGTCCATCGGGTCACTGCCGATGTCGTTGACCTCGGGACCGTCCTGCAGACCGTCCTCGTCACTGTCGGGGTTGGTCGGATCGGTCTCGCCCGATCCCGGAGTGCCCGTGTCACCAATGACGGGGTCGGTGACCTGACCGTCGGTGTTTGCGTCTTCGACGCCGTCCTCGAGCCCGTCATCATCGGAGTCGGGATCGTTCGGGTCGGTCGTCGTCGTCGGATCGGTGTCGGGGATGAAGGTCGGTGCCGCCGGGTCCGTGCCGGCGACCGGGATCGCCCCGGGGCCGTCGCTTGTGTCGCTGTCGACCGGGTCGGTGACGCCAGCCTCGAGCCCGTCGGGCAGCCCGTCGTCGTCGCTGTCGGGGTCGGTCGGGTCAGTCGGCTCGTCGCCGGTCAGGGGACCTGTCGCCAGGGCCTCCTCGCCGTCTTCGATGCCGTCATCGTCGCTGTCGAGGTCAAGCGGATCGGTCGGACCGTAAGGGGCCAGTGGACCCGTACCGTTGACTTCGTCGCCGTCGGGGATGCCGTCACCATCGGTGTCGGGGTCGAGCGGATCCGTTCCCAAGACGTTCTCCTCGAAGAGGTCGCCAAGGCCGTCGCCATCGCTGTCGCCAACGTTGAGCACGACCGTTGCCGTGTCCTCACCGCCGTTACCGTCGCTGATGGTGTACGTGAACTCGTCCGGGCCGGCGTAGCCAGCGTCCGGCGTGTACACCGGGTTGCCTGCGGCGTCCAAGGTCACGGTCCCGTGCTCGGGCTGGACAATGTCGGCGATGACGAGGGTGTCGCCCTCGGGGTCGCTGTCGTTGTCGAGGACGTCGAGCGTCGTCGCCGTGTCCTGGGGCACCATGTACTCATCGTCGATGGCGACGGGATCGGTGTTGTCTGGACCGACGTGGACCAAGACCGTGGCCTCGGCCGTGCCGCCGTTGCCGTCGTCGATCGTGTAGGTGAAGGTGTCGTCACCGGTAAAGCCAGCGTCGGGCGTGTAGGTGATCGTGCCGTCGGCCGCGACAACAGCGGTGCCGTTCGCCGGGTCGCTGGTCTCGGTGATGGTCAGCGGGTCGCCGTCGGGATCGTCATCGTTGGCAAGCGCGTCAATGCTGACGGGCGTTGCCGGTGCCGTGCTCACTTCGTCGTCGATCGCAACCGGTGCGTCCTGAGCCGGGGTGACGATGACCTCAACCTCGGCCGTGTCACAGCCGCCCGCCCCGTCACACACGGTGTAGGTGAAGGTGTCAGGTCCAGTGAAGTCGGCGAACGGCGTGTACAGGATGGTGCCGTCGGGCTGAATCTCGGCCGTTCCGTTCGACGGCTCGGTGACCTCGGTGACTGTCAGCGGAGCAGCCTCTGGGTCGTTGTCGTTGGAGAGCACGTCGACCGCGATCGGCGTCTCCTCGGGCGTCATGGCCGTGTCGTCGGTCGCCTCGGGATTGGCGTTCGGTCCGACCGTGACCGTGACGGTCGCCGTGTCCGTGAGGCCATTGCCGTCGGTGATCGTGTAGTCGAACGTGTCCGTGCCGGCAAAACCGGGGTCGGGCGTGTAGGTGACGGTCCCATCGGGCTCGATCACCACGTCGCCGCTGGTCGGCTCGGTGACCTCGGTGACCTCGAAGGGCTCGTCACTGGGGCTCTCGTCGTTGGCCGCTACGTCCACGGTGACGGGCGTGTCTGCCTGGGTCGACGTCTCGTCGTCGGTTGCCACCGGAGCGACGTCCTCAGGCACCGTGACCTCGACGATGACGATCGCCGTGTCGCAGAGACCCGTGTCGTCGCACGCCTCGTAGGTGAAGGTGTCCGTTCCGGTGAAGCCGGGGTCGGGCGTGTAGGTGATCGTACCGTCGGGGTTGACCACGGCCGTTCCGCTCGTCGGCGGCTCGGTCACGGCGCTGACGGTCACGGGGTCACCGTCAGGATCCTCGTCGTTTTCGGTCGCGTTGATGAGGACGGGCGTGTCCTCGGGCGTCGTGACCTCGTCGTCAGCCGCCACAGGGGCGCCGGCTGGCAGCTTCACGTCAACCGTAACGGTCGCCATCTCGCAGTTTCCGGCCGCGTCGCAGACCGTGTACTGGAAGGTGTCGGGGCCGGTGAAGCCCGGGTCGGGCGTGTAGGTGATCGTGCCGTCGGGCTCGATCACTGCGGTGCCGTTGGGCGGGTCAGTGACCATTGTGACGTCAAGCGGCGTGCCCTCTGGGTCGCTGTCGTTGTCGAGAACATCGACCGAGACAGGCGTGTCTGGACCGGTGCTCGCCATGTCGTCCATCGCGTCGGGCAGGCCATCAACGATGATGGTGATCACGCTCATGGACGTGCCGCCTTGGCCGTCGCTGAGGGTGTAAGGAATGGTCAGCGTGCCGCTAAAGCCGGCGGCCGGTACGAACACGAAGGTACCATCGGGTTGAACCACCAGGGTTCCTTCCGTCGCGGGGTCTGGCTGGTCAGCTGGCGCGACGGAGACCGTCGCGGTCACGCCGGCCGGCACCGAGTCGTTGCCGGCGATACCAGCAGCGGTCGTGTTGATGGTGATCGCGGTGCCCTCAGGCGTCGAGTAGTTGTCGGCCACGGCCGTCAAAACGCCGGCGGGCGGAGGCACGACGATCTCGACGTCGCTGACCGTGCACACGCCGGTGTTGCCTGCGGGGATCTCCTCACAGACGCGCACGTAGCAGTGGTAGGTGCCGGGTGCTGTCGGCGCAGTGACGGTGACGGCACCGCCGGCACCGATGACGCACTGACCGCCGCCCGGGAGGGTCGCCGCAGTGTTCGGCGAGCCGAGGGGCCCAAAGCTGGGGTCGTCGGGGTTGTCGTTGGCGGTCGGGGCACTCGAGACAGCCGTCTCGCCGGCGTTGTAGGGATCGTCGGGGCTCTCGACATCGTTGGGGGCGTCGCCAGCGACGGTGCCGGGGCTGTCCACAAGGTCATCGAGCGGAACGGTCGTCGTGCCACCTGGCGGCACGGTCACGTCGGGGTCCGCAGCGACCGGCGGGTCGTTGGTCGTGATCGTCAGCGTCGCTGTGTCGCTGCCGCCGAGTCCGTCGGTGAGGGTGTAGGGAATGGTCAAGACGCCGGCAAAGCCGGGAACCGGGTCGAAGGCGTAGCTGCCGTTCGGCTGCAGGGTGAGGGTACCTTCGGTGGCGGGGTCGGGCAGATCGGCGGGAGCGATCGTGTAGGTCGGGGTCCCGCTGGGGTCGACGGTGTCGTTGGGCGAGAGGTTGCCGCTGATCGTCTGATCCGGAGTGCCCTGTGCCTGGTCGTTGTTCGCCACTGGAGCGGCGACCGTGCCGGTGACCGTGACGCTCACGTCGGCGATCGAGCAGATGGCGACCGAGCCGACGGGGTTCTCTTCGCAGACGCGAACATGGCAGGTGTAGGTACCGGCCGCGGTCGGCGCCGTCACCGTGACGGCCCCTGTTGCGTCGACCGTGCACGAGCCGCCAGCTGGCAGGATCGCGCTCGTGTTGGGGGCGGTCGTGGAGCCGAAGGACGGGTGACCGGCGTTGTTGGCCGCACCGGCCGTTGACGAGATCGCGACGGTCTGCGCCGAGAGCGCATCGTCAGGGCTCTCCACGTCGGTCGGCAGGTCGCCTGCGACCACGTCGGTGCCGCTCACGAGGTCCGTGAGCGGGACGGTCGTGACCGAGCCGGGCGTGACGCTGTTGGACACGTCGGTGACCTCAGGCGGGTCGTTGACGACGAGCGTGAGAACGCCGCTGCCGCTTCCCTGGGCGTAGGGAACCTCGATAACGCCAACAAAACCGGGCGCCGGGGTGAAGGTGAAGGTGCCGTTCGGGCTCATCACCAGGGTGCCTTCAACGCCGGGGACCGGAAGATCGCTCGGCTTGACCGACACGAGGCCGGTGCCGCCGGTGACCTGGCCAGCGACAGGCTCTTCGACCGCCGTCCAGACCGTGTTGGTGGTCTCTGGCGGCGGAACGATCATGTCGCCATTGACGCAGAGATCGATCGGCAAGAGCTGGATGCCGTGGAAGTCCGCGCCACAGGTCAGGCAGTCGCGCCAGCGAATTCGGATCCGCGTGAGCTCCTGCTGGAAGGTCACACCGACCTGCTCGTCGGCTTCGTCGGCACTGTTACCGGTGGAGCTGACTCCGACCTCGGTTCCAACGTTGACCACCGACCATGTGGGAGACCCTGAGCCGTCGAACTGCGGGACAACGGTCTGCCCACCAGGCGTCTGGCCCGAGATCAGCAGCAGGTCGCCCTGAACGTCGCCAGCGGAGGAGTTGACGTCAGCGACGTCGAAGGCCGCGCCCAAGATCGGTGGCGTAAACACCATGTCGATGAACACGTCCCCGCCGGGAATGCCTTCCTCCACCGTCATGGCGGCGCCCATCGTCGAGCTGATGAACGTGTCGGTAAACGGCGAGCCGTCTGACAGGAATCCGGACGGATCGATGATCTGGAAGGCCACGTTCGTGCCTGCACCGCCGACGTTGTTGGCCGTCCATGCCAGGCTGCCTGTCGGCCACTGGTAGGTGGTGTTGCCGTTGGGTGTGGTGGAAAACGCCAGCTTGGTCCTGACGCCATCGGCGCAGTCCAGAGGCTGGTGGTGCTCCTGGGCGATGGCGGCGCTCGGAATGGCGAATGCCACGAGCGCCGACAAGCCGAGGGCGTTGCGTACAAAGTTCCGCATGAAATACGTCTCCGCGAATGGTGACCCGACGTCATCAGCGACATCGAGCGCCGTGTCCTGGCACGACTTGGGGTGGGGTAAGCGCACACGTCTCGGTGCGCGCTGGTCGGTAGCATCGCCATGACGGGGCGTGGATCCAAAGCCTTTGTCGGAGACAAGCGATTAAACGCCGGTCAACACGAAGCACTTTCGCTAACAGTTACGGAACCTTGCGGTCGGTTTCAAAACGCGAGCGAAATCAAAGTCGGTGGCAAGACCACCGCTTATCGACAGGATGGTCAAAAAGGGCGGGCGTTGCGAGTCTCGCTGATGCACTGCGTGTGCAGTGCAACAGGAGACACCGCACTGTGGTTCCATGCGGCACGCGGTCAGTTCGTGCCGCCGGACACCGGCGCTCAACGAGCTTCTGCGTTCCTCGGGCTTGAGTCGGCCCGCCGGTCCTGCTCCCTCGCGCCATTCGAATCTCGTCGGACGTCGGCGCACCGTTCAATCACGCTGACCGGATGTTGTTATAGCGGGCAGAGCATGTCCGGGTTGGCATGGTCCGACACTGTCCGTCAGAGCGCCAACTCGACAGCAAAAGCGGCTGTGATCAGCAGGAGCTCGTAGCGTCCGTTGGCCAGATCAAAGTCGCTCGAGCGCACGTCACGTGGCAGGACCCACTGAACATCCAGCTCAGCGCTGAGCGACCAGCTCTCATCGAGCGCCCACCGTCCCAGCGGGGTCAGCCTAAGGCGATCGCCGTCGGGCGAACCGACGTCGACTGTTGCGTCCGGGGAAAAGCCCGTGTGAAACCCCGCGCGGACGCCGTATGCCACGCCCTCGCCGTGCCACGCCACACGTGCTTCGGCTTCCCAGCTGTCCCGCCAACGCCGCGGCAAGGCGATCTTCGCCACCGGTCCCAGGCCGAGCGCGGGTTGGGCCAAGCCCTCACTCTCGATCGTGACGTCAAAGGCTTCGACCGAGCTATAGCCGACCCATGCCAGCTGCGCGGCGACGGACAACCCAGCACCGAGCTCCGCCTCGACGCCGAGTCGCGCGCTGCGCGGGAAGGGAAACTCGACCCAGGCGTCGCCTTCGACAAGCCCGGGATACGCCAGCCCCTGACTTGCGAGATCCGTCGTGAAGAACGGGTCGTTCATGTTGAGGTAGAAGTCACCGCGAAAGGTCATCGCGGCTTCGTGCGTGTAGCTAAGTCCGATGTCGAGGCCATCGACCGGCGTGATCAGCACGCCTGCGTTAAACGACCAGCCGAGCGCTGAGCCTCCGCGAATCGAGAACGGGCGACTCGTGATATCGAGCTCTCGCACCCCGGTCGGTGCGCTAGCCCCAAAGTCGTTGTCCTGGCCAATGGGTGGCTCACGGAGGGCACCGCCGATGAGCTCGGTACCGGCCAAGTCCACCGTCTTTGCGATCTCAAGCGTGCCAAACACGGCGCTGACGCCGACCCCGACCTGCAGCCAGTCCGTCACTTGAACGCCGACAGCCGGGGTCACGAAGAGTCCGACAATCGTCGCGCTCTGCAGTGCCCACTGCTGGGGCCCGTTGTCGTCGAGGTCGAGCAGCGCTCCGAACGGCGCATAGGCGCCGAGGCCCAGCGTCACACGGTCTGTGATGGGGAGGGCAAAGAAGGCACCACCGGCGGGCAGCAGCCCAACGGCGTCCATCGTGTCGTCTCGGCCACGCTTGGTCGCGTCGACATCCGACGGATCGAGCGGGAGCGCGAAGTCGAAGCTATCGGCGTGGGCATAGTCCGCCCGTCGCTCGCGCGTGTAGGAGAGGTTGAGAAAACTGACGCTTGCAGTGACTTGGAGCGTCGGACGGAGGACGCCGGCAAGGGCTGCTGGGTTGTGAAAGACGGCCGCTGGGTCGCGCTGGGTCGGCGTCGACCAGCCGCTCCCAACGACGGGGGTCGAGAGCCCGCTGCCCAAGACGCTCTCAGGCACCGCGACAAGCATGCTTGTTGCGATCATTGCGACGCAGGCGCGGATCGGCCGGGTCAACACCATCAGCGAACCCTCGTGATGGTCAGGCCCAGCCGGGCCCGGCTGGGCTTCGCGCTGATGTCCACCCGAAAGACCCGACCTCCGTCGTCGCCCACAAACACGGTGTCACCGACCTCTACGCGAACCTTGTGGCGCTGTCCGTCGTTGAGCCCATAGCTGATGCCGCCGATCCTCTCGGTCAGCCCATCGTCGACGAAAAACCCGACGTGCTCGTAGGCGTTCGGGTCGCGCACTGGTTCACCACTGGCAGCCAGCGGGATGTCGTCGGGGGCGACGAAGAGCAGCCAGTCGCCGGCGGCCTCCGGAGCCACACCTTCGGGCGCGCGACGGTAGTAGATGTCGGCCTCGCCGCTGCTGTTGTCGAAGAGGTAGCGGGCTGCCGCGACGAGGTTGGTGGGGTCTGCCGCGAGGTTGTCTTTGAGGAGCCGCACGACGTCGTCGTTGTCGAGCCCAACCGGGAGGTCGGTGAGCGAAAAATGAAGCTCGATGGGCGCCGCAGGCGGTGGCTCTGTTGAGCCAGGCAGTGGCGCATGCAGCTGGTGCTCAACGACATCGACCAGCAGGTCCCAGAGGTACGTCGGCGGGGGCGGTTCGCCAAGGTTGGCGACCGTCTCCGCGGAGAACCAGCCATCGCTGATCGTGACGCGCGCCGCTGGCTCGTCACTCTCGCCAAGCCGATAGTCGAGCACCTGGTCGAGCTGCCCCCAGCGACTCAGCGCAGCCTCTGCGACGATCCGCTCGAGGGTCCACGGCGCTTCCATCCACACCGCGCTGTTGCCTGTCGGCCAAGGGGACTGCGCTGTGCCCGGCACCAGGCGAGCGGTCGCTTCTCGCAGGGCGAACGTCATCGACTGCACGCGCGGTCCGCTCGGGTTGAGACCGACGACGCTCAGCCAGTCGGACGCGTCGGTGTCGAAGATTGGCGTGTCGCCCCAGCCGATCGAGTTGACCGCGGCTCGGGCGCCGGTGTGGAGGTCAACGCCTGAGTACGGGAGTGCGTTGAGGTCGGCACGCACGGTCATCGCAAAGTCGTCGGTCAAGAGCTCCGCGCGGGTGTCGCCGACGAGGAACCCCGGGTGGAACTCTCCGGGAACGTGGCTCGGACCAAAGCGCTTGGCCAGCGTCGCCATGTCGCTGAGCGCGTCCTCCAGCGTGACAGGCAGCGAGCCGGGCGCCACCGGGACGCCACTGCCGGGCCGAGTCTGCGCCGCTGGATGCGTGCTGATGAGCGCGTCGATCATCGCGACCCGAACGGTGTCTGAAGACAAGAAGCGCTCTGTCGACGCGATTCCCATGGCTTCCGCCAGGATCGCCGCGGGGGCCAGTCCGATTGTCTCGCCAAGCGCAAGCAAGGGCTCAAGCGAGGTCCCGGCAAGATCGGCCGTGTCGGGTGTCATGTTGAGCAACCGCACCAGCCGCTGCTCGGCAACCGACAGCGACGGGTCGCTCGGATCACGGGCGATGATGTCGTCGAGCGCGTGGTCGAAGAGCCCTGGCTCTGACGGCGTCCCGGCAAGCGGCAGATCCATCAGCCACATCGACTCCCGCAGGGGAATCGGCAGCTTGAACAGGTCGCGGTAGGTCAGTGTCTTCTCGAAGCGCCGGACATCGAACGAGGTGTCACGCAGCTCGATGGTGCGGCTGGCTCCAACGCCAAGCGGCGTGGTGTCGGGGGGCTCGACGCTTGGCAGCGGCTCACATGCGGCCACAGCGACGAGACAGAGCGGGACAAGGTGCCGCCTCATGGCTCGACCACCGGGATCACGTCCACGACGAACGCATCCTGGCGAAGCTCGACGCCACGCAGCAGCCAGACACCACCGCTGCCGTCCGCGCAGTACGCCTCCAGCGCGCTCGAGAGAAGCAGCTCGTCACCGAGCGTGTCCTGAAGCTCCGGATCGGCGAAGAAGCTCAGCGCCTGAGGTAGGTCAGACTTGGCTGGGGCCACCAAGGGTGTCACGCGGCGCAAGACCGGCGAACCGCCTGGGGAGCGGCCCACAAAGACGTCGGTGACGGTGTCATAGTCAGCGCGGGCGCCGACCAGGATGTCGCTGAGCAGCGTCTCCTGGGTCGCCAGGACCGTGCGCGTCGCCTCGACGATCTCGCTGGCGGTCAGCGGCACGTGCAGACCTGTGAGCGGAATGACGATGTCGGCCTCTCCCTCGGCGATACCGCCGTCATGAAGGCGAAGCTGCGCGACCTCGAGCAGGGTGTCCCAGATGTAGGCCGCTGGTGGCGTGTCGACGACCTCGTCGGTGTCGATGTTGAGCCAGCCGCGGTCCCAGTCGATGGTCGCCGCGGCCGCGATGTCGCCGACGCTGTAGACAAGCTGGCTTGCATAGGGCGGGTCGGCGTTTGGATAGAGGCCCCGGAAGCTGCGGTAGGCCGCGCGAAGCACGATCGCCTCGAAGCTCGTCGCTGGCGCTGTCCAGCCGAGGTTGCCCCCCTTAAAGAACGGCCCGTCGGGTCGCTCTTCGCGCGTGTCGATGGACGCCGGGAGGTAGCGCTGGTCGGTCTCGGACAGCCGAAACCGCATGTCGAGTCGTGGTGCGTCTGCGATGCCCTCGAGCGTGTAGCGGTCGGGCGAGGCGAAGTCGAAGTCGAGCGCGGCATCGCCCTGTTGCTCGAAGAGGTACGACTTGCCGACGCCGAGGTCGATGCCGTCGCGCAGGTGGAGGTTGCTGCTCGCGTCGATCGTCATCCGGAACGCCTCGGTCATCACCTGGCTATGTGGCTCGCCGTCGAGGATTCCTGGGTGGTCGCCCATTGGCCCAAGTCGAGCTCCGAGGGTGGCCATGTCGCTGAGCCCGTCGGCCATGGTGACCGGCAGCAGCGGACGCTGAGTGGCAGCGTCGACGGTGACCGAAGGGTGGGTCGCGACCAGGTTCGCCTCGAGGACCCACGCGATGAGGTCACGCTCGAGGATCGACTCGTCCTGTGCGCGCTGGAGCAGCGTGGCAAGCACCTGTGACTCGGGGATCCCCAGCGCACCGGTGACCGCCATGACGTCAGCCAGCTGGGTCCCAGAGAGATCGGCGGTCTCTGGCGTCATCACCAAGACACGCTGAAGATTGCGCGCAGCGAGCGACCAGGTGCTGACGTCGAGTCCGTAGACGTCGGGCTCGGCAATCGCGTCGAGCGCCTCGCTCACAAGCTCCCCGAGGTCGAGGTCAAAGAGCCGAATGTCGCTGCGGCGATCCGGCGGAATCAAGGCCTCAAGCCCCTCGCGGTCGACGCTTAGCGCCAGTGAGCGCCGGGGCTCGTCGACGTCGGGCAGCCGCAGCGTGAGCAGCTCCGGGCCGTGGACGGCGACCGACGCGCGGTGGCTCAGACCAGCGGTGTCGGTGGCTTCCGCGACGATCACGTTGTGTCCATCGCCGAGCATGACTTCATGAACGAAGCGCCCATCGCTGGTGAGCTCGGCGACCTCCAGAGCTGTGCCGGCAAGCCCGACGCGAACAACGTCGAGTGCCCCGTCTGCGTCGTCGACGGTCCCTCGTACGACGATCGATGTTCCGCGAGAACCAACGCGGGTGCCGGGGGCTGGCTCGGTGATGGCGAGCGTTGGCGCCTCGGCGTCGACCACAACAGCGTGAGAGACGCTCGTGGCTCGTCCGAGCTCGTCGATGGCGGTCACGTCGACCGCAGAGGCAGAGCCCTCGCTGACCACAACCCAGCCTGCGAAGCGACCGGTCGCGTCGGGCGTGACCACCGACGTCCCAGTCGATGTCGACAGCTCGACGCGCAGCACGCGAGTGGCCGCGTGGGAGGTCGCGACGCCGCGGATCCAGAGACCCGCCGAGCTCACGCGTGCCCCCTCAGCGGGCTCGGTGATCGCAATGGCCGGCGCTTCGACGTCCAGCACGAGGGCATGGCGACGACGTGCGACCTGCCCATCGCTGCGGCGCGCAACGACCTCGACCGTACCGCGCCCGAGACCGCCACCATGGAGCACCGTGACCGCACCCGCGAACTCACCGGTCGCGGTGCGGGTGAACGCAACTGGACGTCCGGTCGCGTCAGCAACAGCGACGCTGGTGGTTGGCTCGGCGCCTGTGAGCGTGACCAAGAGTCCCACCGACGCCTCCGAGACCCGCGCACCGTCTTGGGGGGTGATGGCTGCGACCCGAATCTCTCCGAGGTAGCCTGCGGTCGGGTCTGGGTAGTCCGCCGCGGTGCCATCATTGCAGCCGGACAAGCTCAAGACAGCCACCAACCCGGCACAGACGAGCCACCTCGGCGCGAGCAGACCGCTCACGGCGACACCTCGAGTCCGCGCTGGTGCCACACGGCGACCGTGTTGACGTCGAGGCGCTCAAGCTCGAGCCGGTGCCGGCTGCCACTGCGCCCCCGGGTGTAGACGACCAGCCGCTCGCCGCCGGCGACAACCACGTGATGGAGTCCCGACGCCACGTCGAGTGCCGCTTCGTAGGACGCCACAGTCGTCAGGGCGGGGTCGCTGTAGAAGTGCGGGTCTCCGTAGAGCTCCGCCCCGGCGTCGTGAGCATGGACCGCCGGGTCACCTGGCTGGGTGTGGGCCAGGACCAAGGTGCCGTCGGTGGTGCGCGCCAGGAACACGTCTGGACGGTCTGATAGCTCCCAGTACGTGCCGAGCATGACCTGGCTCAGCCGGCTCTTCTGAGACTCCAGCGACGACGTGATCTCGTCGAGCAGCTGGGCTTCGGTGATGCCAACGGGGAGATCGGTCAGGGCAAAGCGGACGTCGCCCTCGCCCTCGGCGATTCCCCCATCCTGGAGGCGACGCTGTGCCACTTCCGTCAGCAGGTGCCAGAGGTAGCCGATGTCCCAGTGGTCGGTGGTCACGCTGGACGGGTAGCCGTTTTGCTGGATGGTCCACAGCCGCATCCACCCCGCGGGTGCGGCAGCGATGTTGGGGAAATAGGCCGACGTCAGGCCGCCATCCCGGGAGTGACCCACGCGCCCGACGACCAGCTCAAAGAGGTCGACCGAGAGCGGGCTGTCCTCAGGGTAGATCCCCCACAACAAGGCCTCGCCGGTGCTGGCGTCGCACAGGTCGCAGCCCGCACGAAAGTCCGCAAACCGGTTCTTTGCCGCGCAGGCGACGACTGCCTCGATGGTCCACGGGGCGACAGGATCGGTCCACGGCGCGGCGCTGTTGCCGTCGAACATGCTGCAGACGTCTCCGGTGAGCTCCGCCGCCGTGACCCAGCCATCATGCTCGACCATCTGAAAGTCGAGATCGACGGTCGGCGCTGCGTCGATACCCGTCAGCGTGAAGGCGTCTTGGCTGGAGAAGTCGAGCTCGAGCACGTCGGTCTCTCCAGTGGCGAGGAACGCAAGCTTGCCCTTCTGGGGCACGCCAAACGGTCCACCGTTGAGGTCGAGCCCATCATGCCAGTGCAGGTTGGAGGCGCCGGTCACCGTCATGGCGAAGGTGTCGAGCAGGACCTGTGAGAAGACGCCACCGGCAGGATCGACGAACCCTGGGTGCGCGCCGAGCGGCCCATAGCGGGCGCCGAAGGTCGCCATGTTCGTCAGCGCGTCGGCCAGGGTCACGTCGAACACGCCGGAGCTCGCGTTTGGGTGCGTTCGGACGACGTTGGTACGGATCGCGTCAGTGACGGCCGCAGCGGGAATCAACGCCTCGTCGAGAGGCGTCGCGAGCGCGATCGAGAGCATCTCGCCGAGGCCGCTCAGCTCAGGCCCGCCATCGACCGGATTGTCGGCGAGCCACTGTGCAATCTCCGCCATGGCTTCAAAGCTCGTGCCGACGACATTGGCGCTCGCTGGGGTCATCGTGATCAGGCGCCACATGTTGAGCTCGCTCTCTCCCCAAGCCGCGGGGCAGGTCGACACGTCGCCTGCGACGCACGCGGCGGCGAGGCTGTCGACGGCGGCGGCCAGAAGTGGCGCAGGGTCGAGGGTGACGAGTGTGATGTCCGCTGCCTCGTCGAGGGGCACGGCCTCCGCGAGCTTGTCGCGGTTGAGTGTCAGCGTCACGTCGACCAGCTCGCGCGGTGCCCATGTGAGCTCGTGGTAGTGCGGTGCCGACCACTCCGACCCTGGATCGTAAGCGAGCGTGACTTCCGCTGTGGCCGTGTTGCCCGCGGCATCATAGGCGAGCACGCGCACGAGGTTGTCCCCCGGCACGAGCGTCACCGCATGCGACCAAGCGGTGAACACAAAGCTCGCGCTCAAGGCCTCAGCGCTGACGAAGGGGCCATCGTTGACCTGCAGCCGGATGTCGGTGACGCCGACGTTGTCTGTCGCCGTGCCAGACACCGGCGAGCGAAACTCACCAACGGTCACCGCTTGAACGGGCGACGTAATGGTGATCGTTGGCGGCGTGTCGTCGACCGCACCGACCGTGACGGTCACGATCGACGAGGTGGTGTAGCCGCTGGCGTCGACGGCACGCGCGGCTAGACGGTTCTGCCCCGCGGCGACCGGGAGCTGGGACTCCCATGTGGCGAAGCCGTCGGAGGTCAGTGCTGTGCGCGCACTGTTGGCGACGTCGAGGTTGTCGACGTCGACGCGGATGACGTCGGTGTTGTCGCTGGCGGTGCCGGCGATAGCGATCGTTTCGACGGCCGCGAGCAGAGTCTCGGGCGGCGGAGAGGTGATCTCCACGCTGGGAGGCTCGCCATCGTCGGTTGCCCCTGTCCGCGTCAGGCCAAGCTCGGCGATGCCTTGATTGCCGGCGGCGTCGTAGGCCACGACCTGCAGCCGCGAGCTTCCGAGCGGCAATGCCACCGAGACGGAGAGGCGGTCGAAGCCGGCGCGAAAGTCCGCGAAGACGGGCGAACCGTTGTTGACGGACACCGAGAGCGCGACAACCGCGGTGTCGTCCTCGGTGGCGATCACGAGGTCCACGGTTGGGGCCTCGATCACCGCACCATCACCCGGCGACTCGATGCTGACCTGAGGTGGGTGCTGGTCGTCGGGCACGCCGAGACGGTCGGCCCCCGCCGGGTAGTCAGCGACGTTGTCGGGCTGGGTCAGCGGGGCTGGGATCGGATCGTGGTCCGCGGTGTCGGGCGGCGTCTCACACGCCGCAAGCGAGAGCGCGACCCACGCACCCAGACCACCTAAGACTCGCCAGCTGTTTTGTCCCACCACGCGCCGATTGTGCCGGAGGCGCTCGAACGAGTCGAGAAAAGCAGGAGCCTGGTCGGAACCGTGGCGCCGGGACGGTCAACGGGCATCGGGCACCAATCGCTCAGCGAAAAAGCCCAAGAGCCGGTCGAGCGCTGCGCGCGTGGGATGGCCCTCAACGTCGACAAGGTCGTTGGTGACGACGGAGTGGGCGATGCGCGGGATGCCGTGAGGGTTGTTGGGCCCGCTGTCGATCTCGATGGTCTCGGCGTTGAGCTCCCGTCGGAGGGTCTCAAAGCGCGCGCCAGGGCACAGCGCGTCGTGGGTGAAGCGCATCGCGAGGACGCCGCAGCTGCGCGACTTCGCCGCTTCAAGCTCGGCGGGACCGACGTGCAGAGCCGCCCGTTGCTTTCGAGTGATGCCAAAAGGAAGCGACGGCTGGCTCAAGACCGGTGCCATCACGACAGGATCGGCCATCAGCGCAAGGGCGAAGTTGCCGGTCAGGCACATGCCAATGACGCCGACGCCGGGCCCACCTTGGGTGCGGTGGACGTCGAGACACAGCCCGCGAAGGTAGGCGGTCACAGGACTCGACTTGCCACCGGCGAGCACGGCGAACTCGCGCCGGACGCAAGCACGTGCGATCTGCCCCCCGACATTGAAGAGGCTCTTTTTCTTTCCTGGGGTGCCGAAGAGCGACGGCATCGCCACGTGGTACCCGGCGTCGATCAGCCGGCGGCCGAAGCCCGCGACCTCGGGTGTGATCCCAGGGACCTCATGGATGACGACCACCCCAGGTCCGTCGCCTCCGCGGTAGACCGGGTACGTCCACGCCTCGTGCGCGAATGGCGCGACGTCAAAACCAGCGAGGGTCACGCGCTACCCGAAGGGGTTTCGGTCGTCGCCGTCGCCGGTCCGGCGTCGGGTAGGCCCGTCGCTGCCTTGCGCCTCATCCCGGTTTTTCTTCGCCAGGGCATCCAGCTCCGCCTCGTTCGGTGCTCTCGGCGTCGGTGCGTCCGGCGGCGTCGGGCTCGCTAGCTCCGCCGCTGTCGGCAGCACGTCGGTCGGAACGCCACTGCCGTCGAAGTCAGCGCTGCGGTAGACGCCACGGCTCTGCTTGTGTTTGGTCAAGCGTCCGTCGTCGATGTAGTCCTCACCGCGGTAGTAGTTCTTGGCCCTCACCGTCCTGCGCCCGCCGCCGTCGAAGTCGGCACTGCGAAAGCTCTCAGCCGTTGCGCTGCGCTGTGTTCGTACCGCAGGCACCCCGCCGTCCGCATGCCGGACGTCGATCGCCCTGCCGTCCAGACGCTGACCGTTGAGCGCCATCAGCGCGGTCTCTGCATCGGCCGCATTGGCGAAGATGACGTGGCCAAAGCCGCGAGACCGTCCGGTCTCCCAGTCCTTGGCAACGACCGCGTCCATCAGCCTCCCGAACTCGGAGAAAGCACGCTTGAGAGCCTGCTCGTCGGTTCCCCAGCTCAGGTTCCGCACGTCCAACCGCACTGCCATTCTTCCACCCTTGGCTCACGAATGGCGCCAACCATACCACAGTCCACGCTCGCGGCTACGACGACGGGTCGCGTCGATCCAGACAACGATGTTTCAGGTTTCGATGAGGGACCGCGCAGGGCCCACGTCAAGACCCATCGGGTTGCCAAGATAGAGGAACTCGGTTGATACTATCGGCTGAGCGACTAAAACAAAGCGAGGGCGTCGTGCCGCCCATGCTCACATTTGACCTCCGGGTGATCTCATCGACGCTTTAGAAAGTAGGCCGGCATCAAGCGGCAGTGAACGCCCGCTCGTCGGTTGTCAACGTGGGCCTCATGACGTTGCTCGCTGGGCGACCCGCGTCGGCGCATGGGTCATCCTGTCGCTTTCTCTGGTCGCCTTGAGCGGCGACCGTGCTCACGCCCAGTACCCGGTCGACGTCGACGTGCTGCCCGGCTCGGACCTGCCTGCTTCCGGCAGCTCGACCGGAACCCCTGACACAGCCTCATGCCCAAGCGGCGAGGTCGCACGCGGCACCCGCTTCGGACTGGGGCCTCTCGCCGGCGCCACAGGCAACTTCGTGACCGCGGGCCGCACCCGCTGCGGCAAGCTCCTCGTCGACGGGACCGACGTGGACCTCGCGACAGGCACCGGCAGCACGTTGCTGGGAGCTGGAGCGACTCCGGCCAGCACGGACTGCCCCGCTGGGAGCGTCGTCGTCGGCTATCGCGCTCACCTCAAGACCGCTGGTGGCGGCGGGGTGAGCGGTGTCGAAGTCTGGTGCGCGCCGCTGCTCGTGAGCGGCACAGGCCAAGTCGCCACGGGTGCGCAGTCCGCGATGCCTCTGGTGGGCGACGTCGGCGACTTTGTCAGCGGGCCGCACCTGTGCAGCTCGGGTCGGGTTGTCGCTGGACTCAACGGCCGTACGAACAACGGCGTGCTGACCCGCTTCACCATGCGCTGCGACATCCTCGACACCGTCCGATGCGGCGACGGCACGGTCGGACCAGGCGAGACCTGTGATGACGGCAACCCCTTCTCGGGCGACGGCTGCAGCGCTCGCTGCCGCGAAGAGCTTGGGTTCGACTGCACGGCCACCGGGTGCGCGACCGTGTGCGGTGACGGCATCGTCAGCGGCAGCGAAGAGTGCGACGACGACAACACGGTGGTCGGCGACGGCTGCGACTCGAGCTGTCGCGTCGAGGCAGGCTTCGTCTGCGACACCCCTGGGCTAGGCTTCAAGCCCGCATCCATTGCGGTCGCGGCAAAGATCCGAGACTTCCGCGCAGCGCGACCCGACTTCGAGGCCCCAACGGTCAGCCTCATGGCAGCCGAGTTCTGGCCCGTGAAGCCAACCGCCGGAGGCCCTGTCCATACCTCTCAACGGGACGTCGACGACTGGTTCGTCGACGTCGCCGGCGAAAACCAGATGACCACGGTGGGTCTCGCGTTTACGGCGACGGCGACGGGGTACGAGCTCGACGAGACCCCCTTCTTTCCCATCGACGGCCAGCTCCTCGGCAACGAAGGCGCCGCGCACAACTACAGCTTCACCACCCACGTCTCCGCCCCCTTCATCTACCAGACCGGGGGCTCGGTGACCGTCACGAGCGACGACGAGCTCTTCGTCTTCGTCGACAACCAGCTCGCCCACGTGCAGGCCGGTGTCTCGCCCGAGCAGACCACCACGATCGCCGTCGACGCGCTTGCGGCTGGCCTCGGTCTGATCGCTGGGCGCGCCTACCGCCTCGACGTCCTTTCGGCCGAGCGCCAGAGCCCGTCCTCCGCGCTCTCCATTGAGACAGCGGGTGTCGCGCTCACGGGGCCTTCACAGTGTACGATCAACGGCTGTTTCAACGGCCTTCAAGATGGCACTGAGACCGACCTCGACTGCGGCGGCACCTGTCCTGGCTGTGACGCGGGCGAGAGCTGCGGCGGCAACGGCGACTGCCGCAGCGGAAGCTGTCAGGGTGGCACCTGCTCAGCGGTCTGTGGTGACGGTCGTGTCGAAGGCACCGAAGCCTGCGACGATGGCAACATCAACCTTGCCGACGGCTGCGCTGGCTGCGCCATCAGCGCAGGCTGGAGCTGCCGCCAAGGCTTCGTCAACGGCAGCTTCGAAGACGACGACCCGAGCCCGTTCGGCAACGCCCTGGGCAGCCCCAATGGGTGGAAGGTCGACGATCCCGACGGCGTTGGAGTGGGCGAGGATGGAGACGTCGAGATCCACGGCTCGGCGAGCGTCTTTGTCTCGCCGCCCGATGGCTCTACGGCCGTGGATCTGCTCGGCTCAACGACCACCGGTGGGGTTGCGCAGACCGTGCCGACCCGTGTCGGCGACACCTACGTGGTCCGCTTCAAGTTGGCATCGGTTGGCGTCGCTTGCGGCACAGGTGCTCGATCCCTCGAGGTCAGCGCCGCCCAAGCCGGGGCGACCGCGCCCTACACGACGCGCACATTCACCACCTCGGCCGATGCCAGCGACAGCGCGTCCTGGGCATCGGGCGTGTTCGAGTTCACGGCCAACTCTTTAAACACGACCATCGGCTTCTCGGTCCCAACAGCCGCCGCCGACGGCTGTGGCCCCGCGATCGACGACCTCATCATCGACACGCCGTCGAGCTGCAACAACCTCTGCAACAACAGCACCGTCGACATGAGCAACGAGGAGACCGACGTCGACTGTGGCGGCGCGGTGTGCGTGTTGCGCTGCGACCTCGGCCAGGCCTGTCTGCAAGAGAGCGACTGCCTGCCGCAGTACACGTGCCTAGGCAACGTCTGCCGCGCCCTCGACAATGACCGGGACGGACGCCCCGACGAGTTTGACGTCGACGACGACAACGACGGCATCCTCGACGTCAACGAGCCCCCAGGCGACGCTGACGGCGACGGTCTCATCAATGCCTTCGACTTCGACAGCGACAACGACAGCATCCCCGACTGGTACGAAGCCCAAGACGCGACCGACCCCGCCAACCCGCCCCGCGCTCCCCTCGGCATCGACTCCGACAACGACGGCATCGACAACGCCTTCGACGTCAATCACCTGGGCGTACCCCTCGGTCCGCTCGTCAACGACGACAACGATGGCGTTCCCAACATGATCGACGTGGACTCTGACAACGACGGCATCGCTGACCGCGACGAAGTCGGCGCGCTACCGCCAACGGGCCTCGACGCCGACCTCGATGGCGTGGACAACCGGTACGATCCCGACCAGGGCGGCACGCTCACCAACAGCCCGCCCGACGCTGACGGCGACGACCGCCCCAACCACCTCGATCTCGACAGCGATGGTGACGCCATCAGCGACACCAACGAAGGCCAGCTCGTCCTGTTCGGCGGCTTTGGGTACCGCACACCGGTCGGCGCTGACTCTGACGGCGACGGCGTGGACGACGGGTTCGACCCCGACACAAACCCTGACTTCGCGCTGCTGACGCCCCCACGGTCGGACGCTGATCCTTACCCCGACTTCATCGACCTCGACAGCGACGGCGACGGCATCGGCGACTTCATCGAGCACCAGCCTGAAGGCGGCGAGGTCGCGCTGGCTGCGGCCGACGCAAACGCCGACGGCTGGGACGACGCATTCGACGATGGTGCCGCGTACTCGGTCGTCGACACCGACGGCGACGGCGACGTGGACTGGCGTGACATCGACGCCGACGGCGACACCGTCCCCGACGCCACCGAGGGCCATGATGGCAACTCCGATGGCGTCGCTGACACGGTCGCGACCACAGCCGACAGCGACTCCGATGGTCTCGCGGACCCCTACGACGACGGCTCGGTCGGCGGAAACGCTGCGCTTCAGAACTCCGACCTCATCGACAACCGCGACTGGCGCGACGACAACGATGACAACGACCAGGTCCCGACCGCCGCTGAGACCACCGATGCCGACGGCACAGGCATTCCCGACTACCTCGAGGGTGACCGGGACAACGACGGGCAGCCTGACGTCACCGATCCCGACGACGACAACGACGGGCTGCTCGACGCGCTCGAGGGCACCGGCGACACCGACGGCGACGGCGTCCCCGACGCGTTCGATGCCGACAGCGACAACGACGGCCTGCTCGACTGGCTCGAAGCCCAGGACCAGACCGCGGCGACCCCACCCGTGGCGCCGAGCGGCATCGACAACAACAACAACGGCATCGACGACGCGTTCGACGCGAGCGCTGGCGGCCAGCCGCTGTCGATGCCCGTCGACAGTGACGGCGACCTTGTCTGGGACCTCAGAGACCCCGACAGCGACGACGACGGCGTGCTCGACATCGTCGAGGCCAACGGCCCAGCGCCGGCGTTGACCGACGGCAACGAAAACGGCGTCGATGACGCGTTCGATCCCAGCATTGGCGGTGTCGTTGTGCGCGGACCCGACCCAGACGGTGACGGTGTCCCTGCTCAGGTTGATCTCGACAGCGACGGCGACGCCATCCGCGACGTGCTGGAGTCGAGCGGACTTGAGTCCGACCCAGACGGTGACGGACGCATCGGTGCGGCCGGCGACGCCGATGGCGACGGGCTGCGCGACGGAGTGGATGCCGACAGCGGAGGCGCAGCGCCGCGCGACCCGGACACCGATGGTGACGGGGTCGCCGACCGGCTCGATCCGGACGCCGACGATGACGGGCTGCGCGACCACCGAGAGGCCGCTTCGCACCTGACGCCGATCGTGCTTGCGAACGCCGACATCGATCGCGACGGACTCGATGATGCGATCGACCCCGACCAGGGCGGCCTCGTGGTGGTGCCGCTCGATAGCGACGCCGATGGACTCGCCGACGCAGCCGACCGTGACAGCGACGGCGACGGCATCGCCGATGCGGTCGAAGCGAACGCCCCGCCGCTGGTTGGAGATGCCGACGGTGACGGCATCGACGATGCGTTCGCCGCTGGGAGTCTGCAAGGCGTCGACACCGACGGCGATGACCACGAAGACCAGCTCGACCTCGACAGCGACGCTGACGGGATCGTCGACCACGTTGAGTACAGCGCTGCCGACGTCGACACCGACGGCGACGGCCAGGTGGATGACGCGGTCGACGGCGACCGAGACGGGATGGACGACGCCCTCTGGGCAACACCTGCTGTGCTGCCGGATGTTGATGGCGATGAGCTGTGGAACGGACGCGACGTCGACGCGGATGGCGACGGTATCCTCGACAACCTTGAGGCGCAGGACAGCGACTCGACGGTCTTTCCAAACTTCATCGACACCGATGGTGACGGCATTGTCGACGCCTTCGACCCAGATGCAGGCGGCACACCGCTGGTCCCGGTGAACTACGACGGACTCGACGACGGTCCCGACTACCTCGACACCGACGCCGAGGACGACAACGTACCCGACCTCAACGAGGGCCATGACGGCAACTCCAACGGCATCCCGGACGTGACGCCCGCGGGTGTCGACGTCAACAACGACGGGCTCGATGATGCGTTCGACGGCACCCTTGGAGGCACGCCGGCGCCCCTGCCCGACTCCGACTCCGACGACATCCCGAACTGGCGTGACACCGACGATGACAACGACCAGCTGCCCACCCGCGACGAGGACAGCCTGACCCCTGGCAACCCCGCCGGCACGGACCTCGATGACAATGGCTTGCCGGACTACATCGACGTCGACAGCGACGGTGACGGCCTCGGCGACGAGTCCGAGCGCGCCGCCGGCTCCGACCCCTTCGATCCCGACACCGACAACGACGGCCTCTCCGACCGTGAGGAGCTTGAGCTCGATGTGCCGACCGATCCAACCGACGCCGACACCGACGATGACGGCGTCAGCGACGGCGACGAGGTCTTGGCCCGCGGCCTGGGCGCAGACTACGCCGGCAGCGACCCTCACTTGGTCGACACCGATGAGGACGACCTCGGTGACGGTCTCGAGCTCGGCACGACCGAGCCGATTCCCGACGGCATGAGCGACGGGCCTGTCCCGGTGCCGTACTTGGGCACCGACGTGAGCGTTGGCGCGTTCGTTGTTGATGCCGATCCCGAGTCCACCACCAACCCAGCCGACGACGACACCGATGACGACGGCCTCACCGATGGCGAAGAGGACGCGAACCAAGACGGCGAGACGGTCAACACCATCGTCGGCACCGGCGTGGCCGGTGGCTTCGGCGAGACCGATCCCGCCAACATCGACACCGACGAGGACGGCATCCAGGATGGAACGGAGCTTGGACTCGACGAGCCCCGCGGCGACGACACCGATCTCTCGGTCTTCCAGCCCGACCTTGGTCCGCTCGACAAGACCGACCCGCTCGACAGCGACACCGACGACGGCGGCGTGCCAGATGGCGTGGAGGATCTCAACGGCAACGGCGGTACCGAGCGGCCCAACCCGAACGGTCCGGCCGGCAATGAGACCAGCCCCATCGACGGCTCTGACGACAACCTCGATCTCGACACCGACGACGACGGCCTCAGCGACCTCGATGAGTTCGTGCTCAAGTCCGACCCGTTCGACGTCGACACCGACAACGACGGCTTCCCCGACGGCATCGAGGTAACGGCCGGCGACCAGCTCAGCAACTGGGGCCCGACCGATCCGACGTCGGCAGACACCGACAACGACGGCATCTCCGACCGGGACGAAGCGTACGGAACAGGGCCGCTCAACGGCTTGGCGACCGATCCGCGCAAAGCCGACACCGATGAGGACGGGCTCAGCGATGGCCTGGAGGCCGGGGTGTCCGAGCCGATCCCGCCCCACACCACGTCGAGCCAGAAGCCTGTCACCGCGACCGGCACCGATGTGTCGGATCTCGGCTGGACGGCCGACGCCGACCCGTCGACGACCACCGACCCCAACGACGACGACACCGACGACGACGGACTGCTTGACGGTGACGAAGACGAGAACAAAAACGGCCGGGTCGACAACACCATCGGCGCGACGGGCAGCCAAGGCTCGGGCGAGACCGATCCGAACAACCCCGACACCGACGGCGACGTCCTCTCCGACTCCGAAGAGCTTGAGCTGGGAACCTCGGGGGTCGACGCCGACACCGACGACGGCTCAGTCTCTGACGGGGCCGAGGTCGCCAACGGGCTCAACCCGCTCGACCCGAGCGACGACACAACCCTTGCCGACAACGACGGCGACGGGCTGTCCAACGACAACGAGTCCCTGCTCGGCACCGACCCGGATGACGCGGACACCGATGGTGACGGCCTAAGTGACCTCGCCGAGGTCTTCGCCGGCAACAGCGCCCTCTACGAGCCGGTGCTCGACACCAACCCCGTCGATGCAGACACCGATGACGACGGCATCCCTGACGGCATCGAGGTCGAAGGCAGTGCGCCGCTCCGTGACGGCGTCCCGACGGACCCGAAGAATGTCGACACCGACGGCGACGGCATCGCCGACGGTGTGGAGGTGGGGGTCGTCGTAGCCGTCCCAGGCGGCGAGAGCGATGGCCCGTCACCTGTGAACTACGACGGCACCGACACCAAGGACTGGACGCCGGACCTCGACCCCGCATCGACCACCGATCCCAACGACGACGACACCGACGACGATGGCCTGCTCGATGGCAGCGAAGACCTCAACGGCGACGGCGAGGTGCTCAACAGCATCGGCGGGACGGAGTCCGACGGTGAGGGCGAGACGGACCCGCTTGACACCGACACTGACCGGGACGGGATCCTCGACGGAACCGAAGCCGGTGTCGCGACGCCCGAGGGCAACGGAACCGCCCTCGCGGTCTTTGTGCCCGACCTCGATCCCACCACCACCACCAACCCCGTCGACCTCGACACCGACAACGGTGGGCTTGAGGACGGCGAGGAAGACCTCAACAGCAACGGGCGCTTCGACGCGGACGCCGACCCCGCGGAGACCGATCCGAACGCGACCGACGATGATGACCCCAACGGCGGGCCCAACGCGAACGCCGGCTTCCAAGGCGGCAGCAGCTGCGCAGGTAGCGGCAGCGCGCCGTGGTGGTTGATGCTTGCGGGCGCGGGCGGGATGCTCGCTGTCCGGCGGAGGGCGCGTAGGCGGGATGCGTAGGCTTAGGCGTGACGGGTAGGCGTAGGCGTAGGCGTGACGGGTAGGCGTAGGCGTAGGCGTCACGGGTAGGCGTGATGCGTAGGCGTAGGTGTAGGCGTGACGGGTAGGCGTAGGCGTGATGGGTAGGCGTAGGCGTTGCCCCCGCTACCCAGCACGCTCCACCCGCTACCCGGCACGCTCCACCCGCTACCCGGCACGCCTCACCCGTCACCCAGCACGCTCCACCCGCCACCCGTCACGCACCACCCGCCACACGGCGCCCGGCGCCCAGCACGACTCCGGGGCAAGTCGAGATCGTTGCCGGTTCTCTTGCACGGCGAACCCGAGGTCATACGGCATCTCGTGTCGCCGGTGCTGGGTGACGCGTGATGGGTGACGCGTGATGGGTGACGCGTGACGCGTGACGCGTGATGGATGAGCGCATGTGTCGCGACGGGCCACGCGGGCGCCTGGTGAGCACGCCCGTGCTTTGCTTCGCTTTGGGCCCCGGCCCGACGACATGTCGGGCCCCTTCAAGAAGTCGCACCGACGGGATCGGCGACGGACCGTCGACGAGACAGGAACGCTTCCGGCATCTACAGCTAGGTTGCTGGGGCTTCTTCCACCGCTGGCGGCGCTGCTGCGGCACTGGGGGTGCGGGCTCGGAGCCACATCGCGCCCCAGACGACCAGGCCGAGGACGGCTCCGCCGATGACCCAGCCCCATGCTGCTCCGAGGGCCCACATGCCGACGCCTGCTGCCACAAACCCGCCGATGGCGACAGGCAGGTGATGTGGCAGGATGCGGAGCAGGCCAAGCAACAGGAAGAGGCCGCCGAAGAACGCTAGGGCGGCCCCCAACCAGGCGGTCGAGCGGCGGCGGTAGCTCGCCTCGAACCATGACGGCTCGCCGCGTCGGTTGGTGAGCATTCCGCGAAGCTGGTAGCGCTTGCCGCTGACGGCCTCGCCCATGTCCACGTCGGCGCCGGCATCGAGGTTGTTGATGTCGGAGAAGCGGCCGGACGCAACGGTAGCGCTCTTGGTCGAGGCGATGCGCAGAGAGCTCTCGACCTCGCCCCATGTCACCGTGTCATCGGGTAGGAACACGTCCCAGACGGTCGCTTCCTCGACGGCACCGGCGAGCGGCAGCGCGACGCGAACCGCTCCGTGGAGGCCGAGGGACTCACCGGACTGGTAGTAGGTGAGATGAACGCCAAAGGGCTGGTCCGAGGGCGGTAGCGGCAGGAGAAGACGACCATCCTTGGCCCACGCCGGCTTGATGATCGTGTCGCCGCGGCCGGCGCGCCAGACCTCGGCGTCTTTGGGCAGAGCCACCGGCAAGAACTGAGCCCCGCGGTTGGTCATGGTCCAGCGCGCTGTCGTCACGGCACCCCCGTCGGCTGTCAGCAGCGTCTCGTAGTCCGCCTGCTGGATCGCGGCCGCACGGATTGCGGCGTCGCGGTGCCGCTCGAGGCCTAAGAGCAGCGCCGGCGCTGGCTCCGCGTGCACGTACTTCTGAGCGATCAGAACCGGGTGGCTTGTCTTGAGGACCAAGCTCCGCGGCAGCTCGCGCACGTCGAGAGAGAGCAAGTGCTGCGCCTCTTTGACCGTGACCTCGACGGCAGCCAAGGCTTCGACAGCGATCCGCCCCTGCTCGACGCGGGCGCCTTCGATGCGCACGAGCGGTGCGGCGACGGCGTCTGCGCCAGGCACGAGGACTTGCTCGTAGGTGAGGTCGATCTGGACGCGGCCCTCGATGTCTTGGTTGAACGACAGCATCGCCCGCTGCGAACCGCCCTTGTCATCGGCGATGACGTCATGGGTGCGCAGCGACGGGGCGGCGACCGAGACGACGTTGACCCCCGCGGGAAGGACGAGGGCGAGCTCGCGGAGCCCGCCGGACTTGACCGAGACGTGAGCGGTCACGCTCGCGCGCAGGATGCCATCACCGACCGAGAGCAGGGTCTCGACGTCGGCATCGAAGCGAGAGGCGCGCTTTGGTCGAGGTGCCGGCACGACCGCCAGCGCTGCGGTCGCGGTGTGGAACTTGAAGGTGTGGGCGATGATGGCGTCGTGGGCCGAGCGGTGCCAGTCCGGCAGCGCATTGGCCCCAACAGCCGCCATGGACGTAGGCTCACCCGGGGTCAGCACCAGCTCGTCGCCGCGCAGGAGCGCCAGCGTGCCGCGGCCTCGGTGAGCGTCAGCGAGCGAGACCAACGGCAAGCCGATCGGCCCCGCTTTGCCTCCAGCCGCTGGCGGCGGAGCGGGCACCTCGTAGTCCACGAAGTACTTGTGGGTGCCGGTCAGCTCGCGGTCGAGGTGAACGACGATCTGGCGTTCGTCCTCAGACGTTCGCCAGTCGGTCACGCCGGGCCCGTTGACCGAGTTGATAACGGCGTCCTCACCGACGTCAAAGCGCAGCTCGTGGGTCGAGCCGCGGGTCACGGTCACCACGGCAGCGGCCCGCATCACGATCAGGCCCTCGTCGGCGCGGGCGGTGTGGTGAATGTCGGCGTTGAGACGCGCGTCGACGGCGGCGAGCTCGGGCACGGCTGGCGACCAGGCCATCGTCACGCGCGACATCGGCGGCAAGACGATGTCGGCAGTCGTGATGTCCTCGGCCCGCGTGTGCACGACAGGAACTGTCGGCGTCGTCGAGACTTCCTGGTCGCCGGGCAGCTTGAGGGTGACCGTTGCAACAGGAGGCCGCGGCAGCCAGAGACTCGTTGTGGCCGGACCGGCGTCGTGGCGCACCCGCGCGACGAACTCAAACTGGACCTCTTGACGCCCGGGCACGTCCAGGCGGACACAGAGCGTGCTGCCCTCCTCGATGAGGGCTGCGGCCTTGCCCGCAAGCTTCGCGTTCGCGATCGCCATCGTGACATCGCCGAGCGGGACCAGCGCGCCGACCTCGTCGGCTTCGGCCTCCACCCTGACGCTCCAGCGGGTGAGGTCTTGCTGGACCTCACCGCTGTAGTGGGCCGCCAGAACCCGTGCCCGTGGGCGCGCCGGACGACGCCAGCGGATCTGGGTCACACCGCCGGCCCCCGTCGCCGTCAGCTTCAGCAGCCCGGACCTGTCGCCGACGTTGACGTCGCGAGCAGGTGAGATCATCGCCTGCTTGGCACCGGACGGCAGGGTGACATTGAGCGCGACCGACGCCGCCCGCGGCAGTCCCACGTCGAGCCCGCGCGCCGACTCACGCGCAAAGACGGCCGCTCGAAAGCTGAGGCTGACCTTTTGCGCACCGGCTTTGGCAACCCGGAGCGACCAGTGACCGTGGCGCCGAGCCAGCGCTGCCGTGGCGCCGTTGACGAGGACGCGGTCGACCGTGACCACATCGGCGACCAGCGGCACCCATGTGTCGTCAGCGCTCGTCTCGACCACCATGGCGAGATCGACGGACGCTACGTCTTCGGCACCGCGGCGCGCGTCGATGGTGGCGACAACGTCACGCCAGGCGATCGGCTCGGCCGCGTCGGTCGACACCGGCACACCGACCGCGGGCATCACGGGCCATGGATGCACCGGACTGGCGACGCTGGTACCAGCAGGCACCAGGGCAAAGAGTGCGGCCAGCATCGTGGCCGCCTTGGTTGAGAGCGTCGTGAACAATTGGGGCCTCCTAGGCGTAGAACGTACGGAGCCACTCGCGCTCTCGTGAGAGCGCGTCTGGCAGCTGTGAGTGATGAACGGGGAGCTGTCTTAGCGGGCGCGACGCTTGATCGACGCTGCGTAGCGCAGGGCGCGAGTGACTTGCTGAGACACCGCCGGAATGCCTCTCCACTCAGAGCCGCGACCGAGGAGCTGCGAGAAGCGGTCGAGCTGCGCGATGTCAGCCTCGAGTGCGGCCGCAGATTTGGGCGAGTGGCCGACGGCGAGCCGGCTTCGGAGCATGGCGACCGCAGGCCGAATCTCCGCACGCGCGGCGTCGGTGTCTCCGCGCTGGACCGCGTCGGCAGCGCGGGTCAGGGAGTCTGCGATGTCGTGAAGCGCCAGGTTCGTCACGACCTGTTCGCCGAGCCGACCGCGCGGCGTCGCGCCCCGCCCGACCGAGAGTCGCGTCGTCACCAGCCCATTGTCCATACCGACCAGATCCTTGTAGCGAAGCTTCACATCAGCGACCGCGCCAGGCCCAGAGACCTCGACATCAAAGAGCACGATGTGCGCGTCCGACGCGTAGAAGGCTGGAATGAGGATCTGCAAGCCCTCACCGTCGTCGCCACGGTCCGCTTCCACACCAGTGGTGGCGGCCACCTTGAGGTCAATGTGCTCTTCGACCTTCTTCTCGTGAGCCTTCTCCGCGACCGACAGCGCACGTGATCCGTGGACTTCGAAGAGCTTGACCCCTTCGGCGAGCTTCACTTCGAGCCTCAGCGCCCGCGCCACAGCGCGGCCGGCGGTCGTGAGCTCACGACGCGCGATGCTGGCAGCGATGTCTGGCGAGTCGAGCACATAACGTCGCCCGGCCCCGACCCGCGCGAGCTCGCTGAGGGATCCGCGCGCAGCGTCTGCGCCAACGGCGACCGTCGAAAGCGTGACGCCTTGCGCCGACCAGGCCCGTACCATGTCGCCGATGCCCCCGACGTGCCCGCTTGCAGTCGCAACGACCACCATGTCGGCGCCAACGAGTCCGTCGTCGCGACGCCCATCTGCGACCGCCTTGTAGGCGCGCGCTATGGAGGCCGCGAGGTTGACGGTTCCGACCTGCTGGATGCCGTCGGCAAGCGCGCGCCGAGCGGCCGCGCCATTGAGCTCTGCCCCCGTCACGACGATCGGACCGCTGGGCGCAGCGACGACCAGCGACATACGGTCATCGAGGTGTCGCGCCTCCGCGATCGTATCCGCGAGGCGCCACAAGCTCTGTCGGACTGTCTCGCTGTCGGCTGCGCCGCGCAGGTCGACGACCATCGCCATGTTGAGGGGTGCCCGACGGGTTGCAGCATACTCGCCGGCCTTCAGGGCAACCTGCATGGTCAGCCGTGTCGGCCCGTCCACCCCGCGCTCGCTGGCTCCCACGGTCAGCGCGAGCGCACTCCCCTTCGGTGGCGCGTCGAGCGGCTGCTCCAGAGGCTCGAGCTCGGCGCCCAGGTCGGTGACGACGCCGCCGCGTGACAGACCTGCCCGCAGCGTTTGGCGCAACCACGCATTGCGTCCGTCACCCGGAATGTAGGTGTTGAGGAAATATCCGACGGCCGGGATCGGGGTCTCGGCGCGCACAGGCGCCCAACCGTCGAAGTAGCCGGAGTCGTCAAAGCGCCCACTTACGGACTCCTTGAGCAGGTTGAGCCGCGACTTACTGCGCAAGACCCGCTGCTTGAGCCCTTCGACCTTCTTGTCGAGCTTCGCGAGCGTCTCAAAGGCGGGTGTCTTGGCTGGCTCGTTGGCAGCTACAAGCGCCGGCTGGTCCGCCGCTCGCTCCGTCTCGGATGCGCGGGCGACCTGACCGGAGGGAACCTGTCCTCGCTCGTCGTCGTCGGTGTCGAGCCGTCGTTTGCCCTCGTCTCCACCACCCGTGTCCCAGCCACGTCCACGCTGGTTCGCCAGCGGCGCGCTGTCGAGCTTAGCGTGTTGCGTCCCGCCGGCATTGTCGTTTGGTAGGTCCATGAAGCCGTCGCCATCCTTGTCGTTGGACGACGCGACCTGTCCTCCCGTGCGCTTGCCCTTGGCGGCAACCTTGCCATTGGCCACTTGCACATCGCCGCTGAGCTGACCCTCTCGGGGCTTCGCCTCGTCGCGAACGTTGAGCTGCACTTCGTACTTGGACTTCTCCGTCTCCTCGCGGTCAGTCACCGCAAGCCGCGACCTGCGAGGTCGCTCTTCCTCCTCTCCCTCTGCGTTGCCGAGCCCACCGAGCGCGCCAGCATCGAAGCCCAGCTGTACCTCCCCACCTACGATCTGGGACTTTTTGCCATCGGCCAAGGCATTGGACAGCTCCTTGTCTTCGAATCCGCGCGTCCGCTCGACGATCTCTGGCACTGGCCGGAAGGCCGTGCTGTGTTTGCCACCCTGGGCGAAGAGCTTGTCAGCTCGGTCCGACTTGGCGCCATTGAGACCGCTCACGTTGCGACCGAGCCCGTTGTTGTCGCGGCCGTTCGCGTCCTGGGCCAGATTCTTAGCCCCGTCGACGGCCCGCTGGCGATTGTCCTGCGCGGACCCAAGCTTCAACCGTCGCCCCTCCTTACGCCCACCGGTTGAAGACTTGTACCGGTAGCCCTCGCCCACATCGGCGGCGGTTGCGCGGGCGGCGTCATCGGCCGCCACCTGACGCGTCTTGTCCATGTCGGCCGTCAGTGTGGTCGTCGACGTCGACGTCGGAGTGGTCCCGCTATTGACGGCGACGATGTTCGGCGACGCCATCGGGTCACGCACGCGGTTGGTCGACTCACCCGATGCGCTGAGCTTCCAGTCGTCGCGTACGTTTCGCGCGATGGTCGCATCGCCCCCGCGTGGCTCTTGCATTATGGGCACCTTCCAGGCGAACGCCCTCCGCTCGCCATCGACGCCGGTGTCTTCGCCACGCTCGCCGAATCGGTCGAGAAGAAGTCCGTCGACGTTGCTGTCCTTTTTGATGCCGTTCCGTGGCCCTGGCTTCGCTTTCGTCTCCTCCCGCTTGATGAGTAGGTCATCGAGCTTCTTGTTCTGCTCTTCTTCCTGCCGCGCCGATCCGTCGCGAGCGAGAGGCCCGAGATCGTCCACTTGGGGTTCATTGTTGAGGTTGTCAGCGCTCACGACGACCAGGCCGGCAGCTGCTGCCAGCAGCGCTCCGCCGATGACCCAGCGCCTCACGTTGCCACGCTGGACGCGCTCAAGGGTGGCCTGAACGACGCTCGGGTCGGGCTCGATGCCGCCGAGCTGAGCCAGCGCAGTATCAACCGCAGCCAGCTCTTCCTCGGTGGGTGGTTGAGTGTTGGGGTTTGGAGCGCTCATCGCTCACCTCCTTGCTGCGCTCGACGCGCCTCCACGAGTGCGATCCGACCGCGTCGTGTCCATGTCTTGACGGTCGCCTCTGGCACAGCGAGCGCCTGGGCAGCGTCCGCAACGCTCAGCCCCTGTACTTTCGTCAGCAGGAGCGCCCTGCGCGGTCCGTCGGGTAGCTTGGTGAGCGCCGTCTCCATCCAGGCGAGCGCCTCGCGCCCAGCGACCTGCTGCTCTGGGCTGGGCCGGGTGTCCGCAGGGTCGCGGGGCCTCGCGTCGCGCCCGCGCCCCTGCCACCATCCGACCAGCACGCGCCGCACTTTGGCTTTTCGATAGTGGCTGCGAAGGAGGTTGTTGGTGATGGTCATCAACCACGCTTTGAAGGGCCGCGTGGGCTCGTAGCGTGATGCCGCTTGATGCACGCGCAGAAACGTCTCCTGGAAGAGATCGTCGGCGGTCGACGAGGGCAGCCCGCTGCGTATCAAAAAGCCATACACGAGGCCCCGATGTCGCTCGACGAGCTCTTCGAACGCGCGGGCATCGCCTTCGAGGTGGCGCGCAAGCAGGTGAGCGCCGGCGTCGAACGGCACGCGTGCGTCCGTGTCTGTCATCGCGATGACGTTTTGCAATGGTTGCGCTCCTCCCAACATGGAACCCGCTTACGCGCGACTCGTGGGGAGGTTTCAGAATTATCGTGCTTTTTTTCTGCCACGCCGGCTGCCGTAGCGACGTGCGGCAGGCGGAGAGCGCCCGAGAGCCATCGACGCCCGCGCTGCAGCGCTTGCGGCCGCCATGGGGACGACAGGGTCAGCGAGTCCACTCGTAGAGCGCGACAGCAGCAGCGGCGTTGACCGAGAGCGAGTCGACCCCAGCGGGCATCGGGATCCGAGCGCAGCGCGAGAGCAGCTCCGCGACGGAGGGCTTGAGCCCGAAGGCCTCGCCGCCGACGACGAGCGCGGCACGTGGTGCCTGCTCGTGGGCATGACGCAGGGTAGCGTCGGCGGTGGTGGTCAGCCCAACGGTCGCGAGGCCGGCTGCGTGGATACGGCCGATCGCCGCCACGGCATCGACGCCGACGAAGCGCCACACCGGCACCCGAAACACCGAGCCCATCGACGCTCGGACCGCCTGGCCATGATGCGGGTCAGCACCGCCCAAGATGACGAGTCCCGCGGCACCGCCAGCGTGGGCGCTGCGCACAAGTGCACCGACGTTGCCGGGGTTGAGGACGTCTGCAGCCACCAGGACCGTCGTCGCGTCGGCCAGCACAGTGTCGAGCGCGGGAGGACGGGGCGCTGAGACGAGGCCAACGATGTCTCCGAACGTGCGTCCCTCACAGAGCTCGCGCATCCGAGCGTCGCTGGTGGCGTGAATCGCCGAGGGCTGCACGACGCCCCGGAGCCGAGCAACCAGCGACGCAGCTCGCTGGCTGGCCGTCGGAGCGAGCAGCGACTCGCCAACGACCACTGTGGTCGGGGTCGCGTTGGCGGCGAGCGCGCGCTCGAAGAGGCGCAGGCCCTCAAGCACCATCACGCCTCCGAGTGCAGCACGCCCCTTGGGTGTGCGGGCACGCGCCAGATCTGCGAGCGCCCGCGCCAGTCCCTGTCCCGGGGCGGCGGCTGGGGTCACTGCTGGCGCTCCAGCCGACGGAGCGCGGCGTGAAGCTCGTCGCGGTCGACCGAGTGCCCCTCTTCGACCCACAGGTTGTCGATGTGGACCTTGCCGCTGTCGTCGCGCCGGGGCTCAACGCGGCCAATGAACGCGCCGTTGTGAAGCAGCGGGCAGACGTACCAACCCCAGCGCCGCTTGGCGGCGGGCTTGTAGACTTCCCAGATGTACTCGAAGTCAAAGATGTGATGGATGAGGTTTCGGTCCCAGATCAGCGAGTCGAGTGGCCCGAGCACCCGCAGGCGACCATCATCGGCGGCAAAGGTTCGGTCGCGGAAGCCCGCAGGGGCGAGGTAGCTGCGGCGAGAGCCTTCGATGCTGACATGCTCGAGCATGCCGTCGGCGACGAGTCGCTCGACGGTGTCACTCCGTCGCGCATCCCGGAGCATCGACCACCAGGGCCCGCCGGCCGTGGCAAGCAAGCCGGCGGCTTCGACCCGCTCAAGCAGTGCCCATGCACGGCGGTCGGCCGGGCCTGGAAGGTCATGGACATCGGCAAGAGCCCGCGACGGCACGTCGTAGAGCTTCTGACCTGAGCGCCGACCGCAGACGACGATCTTGCAGCGCAGGGCCAAGACCTCCAGCGCCATGGTCGTTGCTTTGCTGGTGCTCTTCCAGCCTGACCAGTCGAGCGGGGTGACGTTGCCGCGGTCGGAGAGCTCAGCGGCGGTGATGGGCCCTCGCTCCTGGACTTCGGCGAGCACGTCCACGAGGAGTGACTTGTCCAGGCGACGGAGCCTGTCCCCACTGCGCCACGTTGGGGTTTGTTCGGCTTGGTCGCGGTAGGCGGGGAACGCCGCCGCAGGCAACAGGCAGCGTTCTTTGGCGTAGTGTTCAAACGCGTGCCCAGGCAAGAGCGCATTGTAGACGCTGCCGCGGGCGAGACCGCCGAAGCCATCGGTCCGTGCCATCACGACGAGCTCGGCGTTTGTGCCGATGACGTCGAGTGGGTCGAGCTGGATGCAGCGCAGCTGACGCAAGATCTTACGTGCGGCAGCAGACGCGTCGCGGTCGGTTGCCGTCTGCCGTAGACCAGCTTGGCCGATCAGGTAGCTCCGCGCTTCAGACTTCGAGAGAACGTTATTGCCGCGCACGGTCAGTTTGAGCCGCCGGCACACCGGCGTCCAACGAGGTTCTGCGTTCCACAGGCTTGAGTTGTCCTGACCGTCCTGCACCCTCGCGCCTTCAATCGTGCCGGACGTCGGCGCACTGACGAATCAACCTGGCCGGGTGCCGTCATAGAGGTCACGGTATGTCTCCTGCTCGATGTTGGGGGTCGTTGAGCTTCTCGGCTCCCTCATGATAGCGGCTTGGCGCGTTGACGGCGATGCTGCACGTGATCGGACGGCGCATGCCGCAACCGGATCAATCGAACGCGCCGACCGTGTCAACGTCCTGGCGGATGGCCTTGCCGAGCGCGCTGGTCACCAGCGCGAGCTGGATGACCCCGTAGATCATTAGGCACAGCACGAGCAGCGACATCACGACGTGAAAGCCGATGACGCCCCGCACGGAGCTGATGATGGCGACGCGGAACACGTCGAGAAAGAAGATGCCGCCAAAGACCGTCGTGACGTTGCTGATCTTGTGGCTGAGATCGAGTCGGTCCACAAAGAGTGACAGACGTCCGGCAGAGCGGAGAAACGCGAGCACACCGATGTAGAAGAGCGCGGCGGCCACAAGCATGATGATGTTGAGCCCGCCGCCTACGCCCGCGACCGCTCCGAAGCCCTCATCCAGCAAGACGTACGCGTTGGCAGCGAAGACGAGGCCGAGACAGCCTAGGGCGGCGAGAGCCATGCCCTTTGCGCCGCTTGCTTGATGGAGCCCCGAGTAGAACACCAAGCCGACGACGCCCACGAGCTGAGCGGCCACGTACCCGACCGCTGCGGCCATCAGCAGCGTCTGCATGCCGGCGAAGTATGAGCCGAAGAGAGCCATGATCACGCAGACAATGATCACGGCAGTGATCATCAAGTAGGCCTGCACCGACAACGAGTAGAGCCGCAGCCCGGTCGCGACTCGATCCCAGCCGTCCAAGCGGGTCCAGGCGCCGTCGTCATCCGGAAGTTCGTACGTCATGCTCAGCTCCCCAGTCTACGCCCCCACAGCCGCGGGTGACATTGTGCCTGTTGGAGAGACCATGAAGAGGGCCAGAGGTAAACCCAAGGTGCAGCGTTGTGGCTGCGCTTGAGCGTTCTGATGCAGCTGGACTCTTGGGCGAGTTCCGGCCGCTACTGAGCAGCGCGGGCGCGAAGCGCAGAGCCGCCTAGGCCGCGTTGGCCTCAGGCGTGGCTTGTGCACGCTCGGACGCGAGCTCGTTGAGGTAGAGCTCGACGAGCTCAGCGGCCTTGTTGGGGTCGTGGTCAGCGAGCCAGCTCAGCGAGGCGATGATCTCTTCGCGAAGCATCTCGTCGGGGTCGATGCTTGGAACTTCGAAGATGTTCATGAGATCCTCCGTGGGCTGATTCGTTACCTCGTATAATGTTAGACGGCTGAAGCGAGTTCATTGGTTACGCTTATTTTCGGTGACGCCTTCTTTTTGTCACCGAGCGCCTGCTTGCGCTGCTTCTTAGCGGCGCGCTTGACGAGGTCTGCAGCTTCCCGTGGTGTGCCGGTGTATGGCTTGCGGGTGCCCATGATGTGGTCCATCCACGGGCGGGTCACACACCAGTTGGAGTTCTGGTCGGGCCCCATGTGGTGGTCGTAGTGCCATGGCACGTGACGCTTGGCCCACTCGGGGTCTTGGTGGCTGCGCTTGTGGACCAGGTAGTAGTGGATGCCGCTGGCCCAGACCGTACCGACAAAGAACGGCGCAATTGGGAGAAGCGGCAGGTGCAGCAGACCGCCGACAAGGAGCGCTGCGGCCTCTTTGCCTTGAGCATTCAGCGTAACGGGCAGCGTGTCGTAGTCCTTATCGAAGAACTCGTTCTTGCGGGCGTTCTTGTGATGCTCGTGCCAGTGGAATGACCAGAAGTCCTCTTTGCGCTTGCCCAGGCCATGCAGGACGAAGCGATGCATCAGCCACTCGTAGGCGTTGGCGGTGAGCATGCCGATTGGAATTCCGATCATGGGGACCTCCGAAGTAAATCGCGACCAGGCGGTCACGGTTAATGAGAGGACCTTAAGGTCATGCCACGTCCCAAGCAAGTCTTGAGCGACGCAACGTAACGCGTGTCGGCACCTGTCAGCCGGGGCCCTCCCCACATCCATCGGTCAGAGGCGGTCAAACGTTGAACATCGAAGGGCACACACCGCGCGATGGCCACTGAGACCGCCGATCTCATGAGGCGTCGGTTCGGCGATCGTGGCCGCCCCGGCAATCGGGATAGGGGCAGCCGGTAATCCCGGCTGGGCCCCTCCCACACCACCGGACATGCGGGTCCGCATCCGGC
>CALHXW010000225.1 GCA_938040325.1 uncultured bacterium
TGGGGCCATGCGACCCTTGATGCCGCCTCGTGCCCGCGCTTCTGGTCCTAGTTGTGCAGACTGGAAGTTCGTCCCTAGAGCACCGAACGGGTGGGTAGCGTGCGGATCGGCGTGGTTTTGGGCCGTCGCTGAAGGAGCGACGAGGGAGTTTATCGGGATAAGTGACCGAGGAGCGACGCCCAGCGTCGGTCCAAAACCGCGTGGAGGCGCGTGGTACCCATCTGATCGGTGCTCTAGCTCGTGCGCGCCGCCCTGTGGCGACGCGTTGCCGGCGCTCACCATGAGCCCGAGAGCGAGGGTGGTGAGCAGGGTGGTCGTGATCCGAATCGTCGTGTGCATAGCGCCTCCATGTCGGTGTGTATGCAGCAGGTCGCTCGATGGTTGCACCCGCCGACGGGCGCCCATGAGGCTCGTCGGCTCGTAGATGGCTGGTTGAGACAGACGCTCACTGGGTTGACCGGCTCTGGCGGGCCACGTACCCAAGGCGAACGCCACGGCTTTGGAGGCATCGCATGGACAGGGTATTTCTTGGGACAGGGTTGATCGGTGCTGGACTTGCCGAAGCCGCGCTCGGGCGCGGCGACCGGGTGCGGGTCTGGAACCGCACCGCGGCAAAGACCGCGCCGCTCGCTGCGCTTGGTGCCGAGGTCTCAGAGACCGCCGAAGCCGCCGTCGCCGGGATGCGACTCGTCCACATCGCGCTGACCGCCGACGCGGCGGTCGACGGACTGCTCAGCCAGATCGCGGGCTCGCTCGCGCCGGGCGCCATCGTCGTTGACCACTCGACGACCTCGGTCGCCGGGACAGCCGCGCGGGCCGACTGGGCGATCGAACACGGCGTGCGTTTCCTCCACGCGCCCGTCTTCATGTCGCCCGAGATGTGTCGGCAGGGCGCCGGGCTGATCTGTGTCGCCGGTCCGAAGGTGCTGTGGGATGCCGTCAGCGGAGCGCTTGAGCCCATGTCCGGCGCGATCTGGTACCTGGGCGAGAGCGGGGCTGCGGCAGCGTCGACGAAGCTGATGGGCAACGCGATGATCCTCTCCGTTCTGGGCGGCGTTGCCGATGTCCTCGCGATCGCTCGCGAGTCGGGCATGCCGTCGGACCACGCGCGCAAGCTCTTCGCAAAGTTCAACCTCAACGCGATCCTGCAGTCGCGGGGGCGCCGAATGGCCGAGGGCGACTACGATACGTCGTGGTCGCTTGAGATGGCGCGCAAAGATCTCGGGCTCATGGTCGAGGCCGGCAACGATCGGCAGCTCGGCATCTTGCCTGCGCTTGGCGCCCGAATGGACGCGCTGATCGACGCCGGCTATGGCGGCAAAGACGTGGGTGTGCTTGCGCGTGGGCTGCCGAAGCGCCCTGACGAGTTGCAAGGCGATGAGCCAACATAGCGATCGAACGTCCGATGGTGCTTACACTGATGCCCCAAAGGTGAACGAAAAGGGAACGCATGCGCCAGGCGACCAGCACAGAGACAGCTGACGACCTTGTTCTTTCTTATCGAGGGGTGCGTCGACTTACCGAGCGTTTAGCGGAACCGCTCTCGTCGGAAGACCAGAGTGCCCAGAGCATGGACGACGCGAGCCCGACGAAGTGGCATCGCGCACACACAAGCTGGTTCTTTGAGACCTTTCTCCTGGAGGCGTTCGGCGGGGGGCGTGTCTCGCCCGAGAGCTACCGCGTCATGTTCAACAGCTACTACAACGGCGTCGGTGAGCAGCACGCCAGGCCCCAGCGGGGGCTGCTGACGCGGCCGTCGTCGTCGGAGATCGCCGCCTATCGCGCTGCGGTCGACGACGCCGTCGAGGAGCTGTTGCTCAACGCACCAAGCCACCAACGCGAGGAGCTGACGGCGCTGACGACGCTGGGGCTGCACCACGAGCAGCAACACCAAGAGCTGCTGCTGACCGACATCAAGCACCTGCTCGCCCAGAGTCCGCTCAACCCGATCTACCGGCCGGCTCAGCTGGAGCCCATCTACGAGCCGCCAGAGCTATGGCTTCAGCACCCTGGCGGCGTCGTCGACATCGGCCACGCCGCGGACAGCCCAAGCTTTCACTTCGACAACGAGGGCCCGCGGCACCAAGTCCTGCTGCAGCCTTTTGCGCTGCGCAACGATCTGGTGACCAACGCCGAGTACCTTGCGTTCGTCGAGGACGGCGCCTACACGCGGCCGGAGCTGTGGCTGGCGGCCGGTTGGGACGCGGTGCAGCAGCAAGGATGGCGCGGTCCGCTCTACTGGGAGCAGGCCAACCGAGCCTGGACGACGTTTACGCTCTACGGGCGCCAGCCCCTCGATCCGCATGCCCCGGTCACCCACGTCAGCTACTTCGAGGCCGAGGCGTTCGCCCGCTGGGCAGGCTACCGGCTGCCGACGGAGTTTGAGTGGGAGGCGCGGGCGCCAACGCCCGAGAAGGTCGCGGTCGGTACGCACCCGCCTGCTGACTGGGCGCCTGAGCCGCGACCGCGCGGCCATGCGTCGGACTTCTACGGTGCCTGCTGGCAGTGGACCAGCTCGGCGTATGCGCCGTATCCGCGCTACGCGGCCCCCGAAGGAGCCGTTGGCGAGTACAACGGCAAGTTCATGTGCGGCCAGCAGGTCCTCCGCGGCTCAAGCTGTGCCACATCGCCGGGCCACGCGCGCCTCACCTACCGAAACTTCTTTCCGGCGCCCGCGCGCTGGCAGTTCACCGGCATCCGGCTGGCTCAGGATCTGCCCGGCTGACGCGCTCGCCCGCGCGCAGGTGTAACCCTTCGGTCGTGTGCTGCGTACCGAGCGGCGCTACCACAGGCCACGTTCGGGCCTACTCTCGTGGCGCCGACCCAAACGCGCGTGCCTAGCGAAGGAGCTTCATGAGCTTGCTGTCGCCCGAAGACCTGCCGAATGTTCGCTTCATCGACCACGCGCCGGAGCCGGCCGATCTGATGGCCGACGCGCGCGCCGGGCTCAGCGAGCGTCCGCTGGAGCTGTCGTCGAAGTTCTTCTACGACGCGGTCGGCTCCGAGCTCTTCGACGCGATCACGCGCCTGCCCGAGTACTATCTCACGCGCACCGAGGCCGTGATCTTCGACGCGCGCATGCCCGAGATTCGCGCCGCGCTGGGACCCAACATCCAGCTCATCGAGTTCGGTGCCGGCTTGGGCGGAAAGACGCGCAAGCTGGTCGCGGCGCTCGACGCGCCGTCGAGCGTTGTGCTGATCGAGATCTCGACCGACGCGCTGCGCCTTGGCGCCACGCAGCTCGCCGCCGTCCACAGCGAGCTTGAGATCATCGCCGTCTGCGCCGACTACAGCCAGCCCGTAGAGCTGCCCGAGCCCACGGTCGCGCCGACGCGGCGGGCGGTGTTTTTTCCCGGCAGCACCATCGGCAACTTCGAGCTCGCGTCCGCACGGGACTTCCTCGCCGGCGCCGCCGCGCTCGTGGGTGCCGGCGGGCAGCTGCTCATCGGCTACGACCTGGTGAAAGACGTCGACGTGGTCGAAGCGGCCTACAACGATGCCGCGGGCGTCACTGCGGAGTTCAACATCAACCTGCTGCGTCGACTGCAGGCCGCCGGTGCCGAGCTCGACGTCAGCGCGTTTTCGCACCACGCGCCCTTCGTCACCGAGCACTCGCGGATCGAGATGCACCTCGTGGCCAAGCGCGACACCCGCATCCAGGTTGGCGATCTGGCGGTAGACGTTTCCGCCGGCGAGCGCATCACGACGGAGCACTCTCACAAGTACACGCTCGACGGCTTCCGCGCGCTTGCAGGCGCGGCGGGGTGGGCGCATCAGCAGACCTGGACCGACGCGGGCGAGCAGTTCGCGCTGAGCCTCTTTGCGGTGGCCGAGTAGCTACAGCACTGCCGCGCTAGCGCGGTGCGCGTTCCCAAGCCTGTCGCCGGCGCTGCGCCATGGCGATGAGACCAAGTCCCAGCACGAACCAGACTGGAGCCGCGGGCCTCGCGCTACTGGTGCAGCCTCCGCCGTCGCCTCCGCCTCCGTCGTCGCTTCCACCACCGCTTGGCACCACCGGGTCATCGGGCACTGGTGGCTCCGCAGCGAGCGCGTCCAGGCCAGTGACGTCGGTCGTCAGCGAGATGTCGGTCACCATCGTCGACTGGGGCTGGACTTGCTCTTGGACGAAGCGCGTCAAGATGCCGCGCGCACGACTGTAGGTTGCTGTCGTCCGCGAGAGCCTGTTGCCGAGCCGAGGTAGTAGCTGACACGCAGCCCCTCGGTCACAAGCGGTGGCGCAGGCAGCTGACGCAGCTCTGGAAAGAACGCGGCGTTGATCGGCATCGGCTGGTTTCTCGGCACGCGTCGTGCGCACCTTCAAGACACAAGCTCGCCGCGCTCGCTAGGGTCACGAGCGGCCGTGGGTCAGCGGTGCAGCCGAAAAACCGAGCTCGCGACGCAACGCCTTACGCAAGATTTCCATCCGCGATGCGTCGCGAGCTTTCCCCTCCACTTCGACACCTGGCATCGTCGGATCCGAAACAGCGGTCGAACCTTTTTTGACCGACGGTAAGCGAGCGTTGCCAGGAGGACGTGCTGACAGAAGAAGACCCAGCACCGCCGGACATTCCGGGTGTTCTCGGCGGGAGTCGACTCTACGCCCAGCCCGAGGTGGTGGCTGAGCTCGGGGCGCTCCGCGACGCGCTGTCGTCACGGCCTTGCTCGCTGCTCGAGATCGGCTTCGACCATGGCCGTCGGCTCAGCGCCACGGCCGCCGCAAGCCCCGGGTGGTCGGTGGTTGGCGTCGAGGTTCGCCGGGCACGTGTCGACGAAGCGCGAGCCCGCGCCGAGCGCGACGGGCTCTCCAACCTCTCGGCGTTTCGTCTCGATGGCCGCGCAGCACTCGCGCTCGGCGTCGCGCCTCAGAGTGTCGACATCATCGAAGCGCTCTTCCCGACGCCGTGGGCCGAAGGCAAGACTCGGCGCCGCTTGCTGGTCACGCCGGCCTTCGCCGCGGCTGCGGCTGCGGCCCTGCGCCCCGGGGGGTTGCTACACATCGCGACCGACGTCGACTGGTACGCCGAGCTCATCGACGTGGCCCTCCGCGGCGAGCCTGACCTGCAGCTTGTCGAGCCGACCGCCGCCCTGACCGCTCGCCCCCCGTGCTCCCAGCAGAGCCGACGCGAGTGGCGCTGCCAGCAGGATGGCCTTCCCGTTCACCGCTTCGTTGCGATGCGCAGCTCGTCGTCGTAGCCACGCCATCCCGCCGTCACGGCGACGGGCACGACTCCCGAGCGTCCGGCCCAAGACATGGCGGTCCGTGCGGTGTACTGTCTGCTCGTGGCCAACGTTCTCGTGCTCTCCGCCGCGCCCGCGATCCGGGCCGATGATGAGACCTACAACATCCCCTTCCGGCGCTTCGTTGCCTGCGCCGAGCAGGACCGATTCGGCGTCCACACGCGCGTCGCGACACCGGAAGATGCCGACATCATCGTCTTTGTCGAGTACCGCCCCGCGGGCCGCTACCTGCATGACACGCGCACTCACCGATTCGTCTCGCGTTGGCCGGAGCGCTGCTTTGTGTACTGCAGTGAGGACGCGCCGATTCCCTTTCTTCCGGGGATCTACCCCTCTCTCGAGCAGCGGTTTTCCAGCGACCAGCGAACCCGTGGCGGCCACTACCTGCGGCGGCTCGGACAAGACCCACTCCTCTTCGACCCGGACGCGTGGGATGCGCGTCCGACGCTCTACAGCTTTCTAGGCCGACGGGAGACCCACGCGCTGCGCGGACGGTTGGGACAGCTCGACCACCCACGCGGCGTTGTGATCGACACAGGCGCCGAGTTTCGCGGCGTTGAGCAAGGCCGTCTCGATGGCGGCACGTACTGGGAGCGCTACTCAGACCTGCTACGCACCAGCGCGTTTGTGCTGTGTCCACGCGGCTACGGCGCGTCGTCGCTTCGAATCTTCGAAGCGATGCGCCACGGCCGGGCGCCTGTGATCCTCTCCGACGACTGGCAGCCGCCCCTCGGGCCTGACTGGAACGCCTGCGCGATTCGTGTCCCCGAGGCCGAGTGGCGTGATGTACCGCGCTTGCTCACCGCCCTGGAGCCACGCGCGGCCGAGCTCGGGCGTGCTGCGCGGGCGGCCTGGCTCGAGTGGTTCAGCCCCGATGTGACGTTTCATCGACTCGTTGAGGCCTGCCTCGACATCCAGGCGACGCGCCGAGTGCCCGAGCGCCTCGCGCGGCTCGGCGCCTGGGCCCACTGCGCTCGACCACGGCACGCGTGGCCTTACGCCCGCGAGGTCTTGATCCGGCGCGGTCTCACCGATGTCGGCAAGCGCTTGCTCGGTGTTCGAACTGAGCGCGCGCTGGGCCGCATGGAAAGTGCCGGCGTACCGAAACCGCCATCTCGCACGGGAGCATCATCGTGGGACTGATCACCGACCTTGCTGAGCGCTCGTGGCGTGGCGACTTCGCTGCGACGGCCGTCCATCCCGGCGTAGAGCCGGTCGCGTTCGAGCCGCTCGCCGACGGGCTCGGCTTCATGCATGCCTTCGCCAATGTCACTGCGCTCGACACGTCCGACGGGCTGGTGTTGCTCGATGTCAGCAGCATGCTGCACGCCCAGAAAGTCCATCGCGCGATCCGTGACTGGCGGACGGCGCCGATCCACACGGCGCTCTACACGCACGGGCACGTCGACCACGTCACGGGGCTCGGTCCTTTCGAGCGCGAGCAGGCGACCCGCGGCCTGCCGCCGGTGCGGGTCATGGCCCACCACCGGTGCTGCGCTCGCTTTGATCGCTATGGGCGCACAACGGGCTACAACGGCCACATCAACATGCGGCAGTTCGGGCTGCCGGTGCCGATCTTTCCGACGTCGTTCCGCTATCCTGACGAGACCATTGGGGACGACGGTCTCGACACGACGATTGGCGGCGTTCGGCTCGAGATTCACCACGACAAGGGCGAGACCGACGACCACCTCTGGGTCTGGCTGCCTGAGCACCGCGCGGTTGTGACGGGTGACCTCTTCATCTGGGCGTCGCCCAACTGCGGCAACCCTCAGAAGGTCCAGCGCTTTCCTTGGGAGTGGGCCTGCGCCCTCCGCTCGATGGCTGCACGCCAGCCGGAGCTGCTGCTGCCTGGGCATGGCCCGCCGATCATTGGCGCCGCCCGCGTGCAAGAGGCGCTCAGCGATGCGGCCGAGCTCCTTGAGACCATCGTGTCGCAGACGCTGGAGCTGATGAACCAAGGCGCCGAGCTCGACACGCTGCTCCACGAGGTCCAAGCCCCTGAGCGCCTGCTTGCACGGCCCTACCTCCGCGCCACCTACGATGAGCCTGAGTTCATCGTTCGCAACCTCTGGCGCCTCTACGGCGGTTGGTACGATGGCGATCCAGCCCACCTCAAGCCTGCACCTGCGCCGCAGCTCGCCGCCGCAGTCGCCGACGTTGCCGGCGGTCCAGGCGCACTCATCGACAAGGCCGAGGCGCTCGCGGCCGCAGGAGACCTGCGCCTCGCGTGTCACTTCGCCCAGTGGGCGTCGCGCGCGGCCCCGGATGACTCAGCGATCCAGCGGGCTCACGCCCGGATCTTTGTCGCTCGCGCCGAGAGCGCGACCAGCCTCATGGCGGGTGGCGTCTTCCGCTACGCGGCACGTGTGAGCAGCGCGCGCGCCGCCGCGGCAACAAGCGAGACAGACGGTAAATAGCTCGATAGTCCGGCGACCTTGACCGGCTGCTATGTGCCATCTCGGGCGCTGCGATTGCGAAGTTCGCCGGGCGCGTTGGCGCCAATCCGGCCTCGCTGGTAATGTCCTGGCTCGGGGCACACGCTTTTGTGCCCACACCGGAGGCAACGATGTTTTGGACCCGCCACCTCGTTCTCACCCTCATGGCGTTGCTGTTGGTCACCACGGCTGCCTGCGGCGATGACCAAGAGCCGGTCGACAACCTCTTCCTCAAGGTCACCGCTGACGCCGACGTCAGCGACCTGAGTCAGCTCCGCTTGCTCTTCAAGCAAGGGACCACCCGGTTTCCAGACGACATCAACGCGGCCGAGTTCAATCCCCTCCTCAACAGCCTCGATCCCCGAGCTCAGCCGGTCTACCTCTCGATCCGCTACAACGCGACGACCTTCGCCGACCCCAACGTCCGGCTCTACGTCTCCGGTCTAGGCGCCAACGGAGTCGCGGCGGTGTTTCACGGCCCCGTCAACCTCTCCCAGGCTCAGATCATCGACGTCCGCCTTCAAGCGGTCGGCACCGACTGCGACGGCGACAGCGACGGCTTCGTCGACTGCTCGGTGCCAGGCTGCTGCGCCAGCGACGATGAGCCCGTGTTCAGCGACTGCGATCCCGCCGGCAGCGCCGTCAACCCCTGGGCCGTCGAGCCCACGTGCGAGCCCTGTGGCGACACGGTCGACCAGGACTGCACCGGGGGCGTGGTCGCCTGTGTTGACGACGACACGGACGGGGTCGCCGACTGCCTCGAGGTCGAGGCGGGATGCGGCGTTGGCGCCAGCACCGTCGGCCCCGGTCTGCCTGAGCTCTGCGACGGCCTCGACAACGACTGCGACGGCGCCGCCGATGAGGACTTCACCCTCACGGTCGACGGCGAAGCGCTCAGCATCGGGGACGCGTGCGGACTGGGTCTCTGCGCCGGTGGCATCGTGGTTTGCGCGGGGGGTGTCGCGGCCTGTGACAAGCAGCCTTTGTCGGCCGAGGTGTGTGGCGACGGCATGGACAACGACTGCGACGGTGACGTCGATGAGGGCTGCGCGGGCGACCTCGACGGCGACGGCTTCAACTCCCTCGATGACTGCAACGACTTCGACTCTGGCATCTACCCGGGGCGCCCCAACGAGGCATGCTGCCCGGTGGGCGCGGACGTTGCCGCATGCGACACCGACTGCGACGGCAGCACGACCCCGTGCGACGCTGCTGACAACGACGGCGACGGCTTCACCGTGGCGGACGGCGACTGCGACGACAGCGATCCGCTGGCCTATCCGAGCGCGCCCGAGCGGTGCGGCGATGGGATCGATCAGGACTGCTTCGGCGGCGACGCGCTCTGCGCCGACGTGGTCGACAACGACGGCGACGGCTGGTCGGCTCCGGCGGACTGCAACGACAACGACCCGTCGATCAGCCCGCAGGGCTCTGAGCTCGAGGACGGCAAAGAATGTGATGGCGTCGACAACGACTGTGACGGCGACATCGACGACGGCAACCCATCCGGTGGCGGTCAGTGCGGCACCGACGTCGGCGTCTGCGAGTTCGGTATCCAGGTGTGTAGCCAGACCGGCGGCGCAGGTCTCGTCTGTGTCGGCGCGGTCGAGCCGGCGCTCACCGAGGTCTGTGACGGCAAGGACAATGACTGCAACGGGTTCATCGACGACGGCATCGAGTACGAGGGCATCGCCATCGGTCAGGCCTGCACCGGCATCGGTGCCTGTGGCGACACGGTCGGCGTCGTGGAGTGCGTGTCCACCGACCTGCAGCTGGCGACCTGCAGCACCAACCCCAACGGCAGCAACAGCCAGGCGACCACCGAGCTGTGCAACGACATCGATGACGACTGCGACGGCGACATCGACAACGGTGTCGAGCAGGACCTCGTCGAGGCCGCCTGCACGCTGGCCGGCCCCTGTGCGGGTACGGTGACGGCGACCTGCGGGGCTGGCGGCGAGTGGCTTTGCGACTACACGGCCGTGCCCAACTGGGAGGCCGACGAGATGCTCTGCGACGGGATCGACAACGACTGCGACGGGACCGTCGACGAGGGCTACGGGCTGGGCGTCGGCTGCGACGGTGATGACCCAGACTCGTGCGAGTCCGGCTTCATCGAGTGCATCTCACCGACCGCGAGCGGCTGCGTCGAGCCGCCCGACAGCGTGGCGGTCGAGGTCTGCGACGGCGTCGACAACGACTGTGACACGATGGTCGATGAGGGTTTCTCCGCCGCGGAGACGGCCGATCCCGATGGCGACAACAGCCCCAACTGCATCGACGAGGATGACGACGGTGACGGCGTCGTCGACACCGCCGACAACTGCGGGCTCATCCCCAACGCTGACCAGCTCAACACCGACGGCGACACGGCCGGCAACGTCTGCGACGGCGACGACGATGACGACACGATCGGTGACGAGGACGACAACTGCCCGCTGGACGTCAACGCCGACCAGCTCAACACCGACGGCTCCGACGACGGCGGCGACGCGTGCGACCCCGATGACGACAACGATGGCGTCAACGACAACGTCGACAACTGCCAGCTCGACATCAACGCCGACCAGCTCAACACCGACGGCGACGCGTTGGGCAACGTGTGTGACGACGACGATGACGGGGACTTGGTCGACGACAACGCTGACAACTGCCCGCTGGACGTGAACGCCGACCAGCTCAACACCGACGGTGATGCTCTCGGTAACGTCTGCGACGATGACGACGACGGTGACGGCGTCGACGACGCCGACGACAACTGCGTCTTGCTCTCCAACAGCAACCAGGCCAACCTCGACGGTGACGCGCTCGGCGACGTCTGCGACGACGACCTCGACGGGGACGGCACCGACAACGCTGTCGACAACTGTCCAGACCTTGCCAACGCCGACCAGCTCGATGCTGACGGCGACGACGTTGGCGACCTCTGCGACCCGGACCGCGATGGTGACGGCGTCGGCAACACGACCGACAACTGCCCCGATGTCTCCAACAGCGCGCAGGACAACCTCGACGGCGACCCCCTGGGGGACGCGTGCGACGATGACGACGACGGCGATGGCGTCCTCGAGGAGGCTTGCCCGGGCGATCCCTCGGCACTTTGCGACGACAACTGCCCCGTGGACCCGAACCCCAACCAGCTCGACACAGACGTCGACGGTCAGGGCAACGTCTGTGACGACGACGATGACGGCGACGGAGTGCTCGACAACGCAGACAACTGCCCGCTGCTGAGCAACCCCGACCAGACCAACACCGATGGTGCCAACGACGGTGGAGATGTCTGCGACGCCGACGACGACAACGACACGGTGAACGACGTCGCCGACAACTGCCCGCTGGACCCGAACGTCGGCCAGACCAACACCGACGGCGACGCGCTCGGAGATGCCTGTGACGCCGACCTTGACGGTGACGGCATCAACGAGCTCCCCGACGACCCGTCGCACCCGGCGTGTGCGGCACCGAACCTCGTCGACTGCTTCGACAACTGCCCGTTCGTCGCCAACCCCGCCCAGGCCGATCTCGACGGCGATGGACAAGGCGACGCGTGCGACGACGACATCGACGGAGACGGCATCCTTACGACCGCCCCCAGCAACTGCTCCAACAGCACCGCGCTCTGCTCGGACAACTGCCCCCTCACCCCCAACGCGGACCAGGCCGATCAGGACAACGACCAGATCGGCGACGTCTGTGACAACTGCGTCGCCGTGGCCAACTTCGACCAGGCCGACGGCGACGGCAACGGCGTGGGCGACGCGTGTGAGCCCGGCGCAACGGACACCGACGGGGACGGGGTCTTTGACGACACCGACAACTGCATCGACGACCCCAACCCGCTCCAGGAAGACCTCGACACCGACACCATCGGCGACGCGTGCGATCCTGATGCGGACGGCGACTTCATCAACGAAGCGGGCAACCCGGGGCCCTGCACCGGCGGCGCGACTACCAATTGCAACGACAACTGCCCCGGTCTCGACAACGAGCTCCAGGAAGACGAAGACGGCGACGGCATCGGCGACGCCTGCGACACCGGCGATGACGACGCGGACGACGACACCGTGCCTGACGCGACCGACAACTGCGTCGAGGTTCCGAACGTCGGACAGGAAGACTGGGACGGCGACGGCATCGGCGACGTCTGCGACCCCTGCGCGATGGGCACAGAGCCCTACGAGGTGCGCAGCGACTGCATCGACAACAACTGCGACACCGTGTTTGACGACGGCGCCACCGAGCGGGCCGTGGTGTCCATCAAGGCGGTCGACGCCGTAGATGCCGGCTACTCGGTCTCGGTCATCGTCAACCACGCCCAGTATGTTGCGGACGGCGCGGCTGCCGACGGCAGTGACCTCCACATCTACCACCGCAGCGCCGCCGGTGTGTTCACCCAGCTACACCGCGTGCTCGATCCCACCAGCAGCTGGAACGCCGCCGACACCAAGATCTGGTTTGCTCTCGTCGACGGCGTGGCCGCGATGGCTCAGGTCGACGACGCCTACTTCGTCTACGTCAACACGCCCAGCGGCACCGTGCTTGACGACGAGAACGAGGTCTTCCACTTCGCTGACTTCTTCGAGCGCAGTGACAGCAACGCCATTGGCAACGGTTGGACAGAGGACGAACCAAACGCGGTCTCAGTGCGCCTGGAAAACGGTGCCATTCAAGTATTCAACACCGGCAACGCCGCTTACTCGCCCCGCCTGCAGCGCAGCATAGACCCAGTGAGTACCGGGGTTTGGCGTTGGCGCTATGGCTTCGACTGGGACATGGTCGGAAATCCCTCGGGCCCCGATGACGTGGACTACGCCGTGTACATGCAGCTGGGCGATGCGACGAAGTTTGATGACACACCTGAGGATGCAACCGATCGACTTGGGTCGTTCTACACGGCGATGTGGTTCGTTCAGCTTGGTCCGGGAGGCGGCTTTGCTGGCCACAATTGGCTCTACTTTCTTACCTCAGCCAACTTTGTTGAGTCCTATGGTGGGCTCGCTGGGTTCCACGACATGACCGTCGATTCTGACTTGGAAGACCAGACGAATCTGCTGTCCATCGATGGCATTGCACAGGCCTCAAAAGGCGTGACCGATCCCACGGTGACCGAACTCAACGCGATTCGCCTGTTGGGACACCGGCTCAACATGGGCCAGATCGAGGGCGGGCGCTTCGACTACGTCCTCGTGCGGCCGCTGGTGGCGACCGAGCCGACCGTCAGCGATGGGACGCCAGATCTGAACCTGTGCGACTGAGCCATGGAACTTCTGATGGTTTGGGGCGTCATGAGTGTGGTACCGCCCACTCATGCGAGCGCCCTTGAACCAGTCGACATGCACCTCCCTCGGCCGAGTCCTGCTGCTCGGCATCGCGATCACAGCGCTCGCCGGTTGCCAAGAGCCGTCGACGCCCAGCGTTCCGGCGCCGACGGCACCCGCGCCGCCGGCGCTGAGCGACACCCTCGATGATGCCCGCCGGGCGCTGCAGCTCGGCAAGCACGGGCGGGCCGCGACCATCGCCTGGCGCATCGTCGAGCGTGAGCCTGAGAACTTCGACGCCCGTCTCTTGCTGGCGAGTGCCTACCAGCTCGCTGGAAAGCACCAAGATGCGCTCAACGAGGCAGACGTTGCGGTGGACCTCAAGCCGGACGCGGCCGGTGCCTGGCTCACACGCACGGCGGCGCTCGCCTCTCTTGGGCGCCACCAGCACGCCATCGCGTCGGCGGAAAAGGCGCTGTCGCTCGACAGCACGTCTGCAGGCGCGATGCGCAACCTCGCTGAGATCTACGGGGCCAAAGGTGATGCCAAGACCCAGCGAGAGTGGCTCGACAAGCTCATCGCAGCCCACCCCGACGACGTCGACGCCCGCCTCACCGTCGCCCGGCTCCACGTCGCGGCGCGAGAGCTAAACCAGGCCCGTGCGGTCGTCGCCAAGGTCGTTGAGCGCGTCCCTGGGCGGCTCGATGCCCAGATGATGTATGCGCTGGTTGCGTTCGAGCTCGACGACTACCTCGTCGCCATGGACCGCAGCCAGATCGTGCTCCAGCAGCGACCTGAGCACGAGCTTGCCGACCGCATCTTCCGAGCATCCTTCTACGTCGCCGCCGCCAAGGACGCGACCTGCCGCTTCGGCCCGCGGCCGTGGGAGCCCGACGATGTCCGCAAGATCCTCACCACGTTCGAGGAGCAGGGCCTCACCGGCACCGAGGTCTTCTTTGTGATCGACGCCGAGCTGCACGCCGACGCCGACGTGCAGGCCCGCGTTCGGCGAGCGTCCGCGGAGTGCCGCGCTGCCAAGCGCATCCCGTAGGAGGAGTGCTGGGTG
>CALHXW010000226.1 GCA_938040325.1 uncultured bacterium
CCCAATTGAAGACCATGAACGGCAACACATGAGTTTCTTCATTGTACTCTAGCAGGCTCTCCAGTTCGTCAATGTAGTCGACTCGGACGCTGCTACGCCTATCGTAGGTATCGAACCACAACTCACCAATCTCAAGACAGATGGGGTTGATCGTTGCCGTCTTGACAGAGCCAATGGTCTGGTTCGCCTCATCCTTTTGCAGAGTCGCTTCGCGAGTCACCTTAATGGACGACGGATTCAAATAGAACTCGATCTTCTTGAAAAAACCGAGACTTGCCGCACCATCCATGCTCTTGAAAGCTAGAAACTCTGCTTTCTGCAACGAGCCCCCGAAAACGTTGCCGGCAAACTGGTCAACGACCTTAATCCCAGCCTTCAATCCACTATCATACCAACTCATGACCAGATACCCATCCTCTCCCTGTCTCGACCAAGTCGGACAGAGATACGGTTTGCCAACTCGACTGCTAGAAGCTCAAGCGCTCGCTCGCTCAGCTTCTCTGACTTCGACGCCGCTTCCGACGACTTGCTGCTTCCGCCTCCGCCACCTGATGAGCCCGGCGCAGCTTCTGACTTCGATGACCGCAGCGCGGTCTGTGCCACGGCTTTGACCGCGGGCGCGACCAGCGGCATCGGCACACGCGCGGCACTCTCACCGGACGATGCGACAGCGGCTGCGAACTTCCCAAGGTCGATCTCGGGCGTCGTGGCCGCTCGCGAACCGGTGTCGACGAAACGCCAGTCTGTCCGTCGAATTGCGTCCGAGGCGCTACGCCGCGCCTTAGGATCGCCACCTCGACGACCAAGAGCACCGAGCTGAGCCACACGTCGCAAGCCACTCCGGTCTTTGGCGCTTCCCTCGCCGGTCTGGACAAGGCTCGTCTCACCGAGAGGTGCACCAAACGCACGGCTCTGGGTCCCAAACGTCTTCGTCATGTCCTCGCGTGCGTCATCAAAGCCGAGCTCGATGCCGCTTCGCGTGCCGTCTACGCGCTTGAGCCACTCGAACGCAAAGCTCGACCCACCTGCACGATGGAATGAAGACATGCGAGCGCCGCGCTGGTTGTCACGCGCCAGCGAGCTCATGAGACGCTCGCGCTGGACAGGTGTCAGCGACTTGGCAACGCCATCGCTGTCGCCTGTCGTGAGGCCCATGAGCATTCGAACGGGATCGAACCCTGCGGCGCTGTAGCCCTCGGCAACCATGCCCGGTTCAGCTGCCGACCGGCCAGTCTCAGCCACTGCGCGTCGCTCACTGAAGCTTGCGACACTGCTTGTCGCTACGACCTGATCGGACGACGACGCATCAAGCTCGCGTCCAAGTCCGAGGAGCTGCCGCTCAACCACCCGCTTGGAACGCTGCCGCAGCGTTGCGAGTGCACTCGCAACCTTCGGCGACCGAATCCCGCCCAAAAGAATCTCTGGCGCGAGCACCGACTCCAGCCGCAGTGCAGTTGCACCACCGGTCTGCGGTCGGTCGATAGCCGCGAGCGCGCGGTCAATGACCGTCAGAGCGCGCCGCGTTTCCGTCGCGTTGATGGCCGACTTGGTCGCAGCTGTCTGCTGGCGGCGAGCCGCCTGGGCAAGCAGTCGCTTGGTGCCCGCGGGTCCGCTGCTCGACGCGCCAAGCGCGCCACGCAAACGCTCTTTGAGAGCGACTGGCTTGGGCGTGCGTCCTTGGAGTGCTCCAGCGACGACCTTCGGTTGACGGCCGTCACCAGCCACGTCGACGGCAGACTCCGCACGCTGGACCCCATCGGTGAGGTCCGGCGTAACAAGAGAGCGGTCCAGTTGTCCGCCAATGTCCATGGCGCGAGCCGCTGAGGCTCGCTCAGCCATCCGCCCGATGGCGTTGCCACCGTCTAGACTCGATGCCGCGGCTGCGCTACTGCTCAGAGCTGAACGCTGAGTCAACGCCGCGAGCCGGCCGAGCGCCGCCGGAGCAGCGTCGCCGACGCTGGAGTCTGGCAGCTGCGCGAGGTACTCGAACTGGCCGATGGCAGATGCCACTCGGCTGATCGCAGGAGCGTTCTCGCCGAAGTAGTCGTCGCCAGCGAGACCGTCGAGCATCGCCATTGGACGCGACGCATCGAGGGCCACACCAGCGAATTCGTTCGTACCCGCCATGGCGACGCCTTCGAACCCGAGCACCGTTCGTGCGAGGCTAGCTTCGAGCCTTGAGACCGTTGCGGGCGACGCAGCGATCGCCATCGGCAAGTCATCCGCGGCCGCGTTCGCTTGAGCAGGCGCTGGCCGCGAAAACATACTCTGTCGCTGACGGGACTGATGTGGGTCGTTCGATACCGCCGGGTCGACCACGGTCTGACCCTCGAACCCGCCGACTGCGAGCTGGAGGTGCTGGAGATCGGGCTCGGACCACCCTGCAAGCCTCAATGTCGCCATAACGTTCGCATGCGCCGCCGGCGAGATCCCAGAGGCCGCCAACGAAGCGATGGACTGCTCGACCGACACTCCAGTCAGCGAAGCAAGCTCAAACCGCCCAGCTCCAGCAGTACGCAGCGAACCTGTAGAACCGTGCACACGCCCAGCGCGAACCATCGACTCGACTCCGCCGGGAACGGTCGTCCGCACGGCCGAGAGCTCTCGGCGAGCGCCAGACGTTCCTGTGGGTCGCAGAGCGTCTTGCCGAAAACCGGCCCGCTCAACAGGCCCCTGGCCAACCGCTGCGGGAATCGTCCAACCAGCCCCTAGGGACCGGCCAGCACTCGAGCCCTGCGCCACACCCGACGTCACCGCCTGGTGGTGCGACTGCGCGCCCATCGTCTCCAGCTGCCGCTGAACAGACACAACCGAACCGACCATCTGCGCGACCGCCCGTGACTCACGCGCCGTCGTGACGGGTCGCTCAAGGGCTCGCTTCGCCGCAGCTCCGGAACCGGCGAGCTGTCGTCGCTGTGCGCGCTCGGCGGCAACGTTGGCTGCGCGACTCGCGACCGTCGGCGAAACCATGGCCGCCGGACGTCCACGCCTAGCCTGTGGTCTACCAATGCCCCCAGAGTCGACATTTGCACCGACGCCGCCCGCCGCGATTTGCTCGCGCTCTAGTCCGACCACCGCTGCATCACTGGTGGCGTCGAAGCCTCGCCTGTAGCCCGCCGACGGCGCAGCAGCGCTAGTCGAGCCGAAGGATAGCGCGCTGATGTCTGATTGACTGAACCCGGAGTTCACGAGGGCCTCATAGGCGCCAAGCGTCACGAAGCCGCCGGCACCCGAGGTGGCTGCCATCGGCGCTAGACCTGAGTCGTGGCCTACGGTCACCGAGCTTGCAGCCGTCAGTCCGTCAAGAGGACGCCCAGGTCCGGCCGTAGCCGCCGACACCATCAGGCCGCGCCGGCTCGAGCTCTCGCCCGCCAGCTGGACCGCCGCAGCAGCAGAAACGCCGGACCGCAACATCATTCGCGCAGCCGTCGGTTGGCGAGCAAGGAAGTTGCCACGCGCGGCCGCAGTGACCTGGGCCGCCTCGCTGCTCAACTCGGCGCCGCCAATACTTGCCGAAGCTCGCCGGGCTGTTTGTTTTGGCGTTTGGGCTTCGAAAAGCGTTGCTGCTTGCGGCGTATGGGCCGTCGCCAGGGAAGCGCTCGAGGCCGCGGCGAGACCACTCTCGTACGACGTCCCCGCCGCAGCGAGTTCAACCGCCAACGCAGCGGGCACCATGACCATGTTCGTTCGGGTTGGGTAGGCGGTCCCCATCGCGCGACGCGCCGTTGCTCCCATCGATTGCATCGCCGGGGCCTGGTCGACAACATCGTCGAAGGACTCCATCGCAACCCATGCGGCGCCGTCCATGGCGCTGCTCGCAAGGTGCATCGGACGCCCAGCCCCGTTGGAGGCGCTGTCGAAACCTTCAGCGATGGTTTCGAACGCTGGACGCCGGAGGAGCTCAGCGCTCGCGACCTCGACAGCCGAGAGGTTCGCCCCGAGCGGTAGATCTTGCCCACCATCAATGGCCGACACCCATCGCGCCTGCCGTGAGTTCGTTGGCCCTGGTTTGGCACCGAGTCCAAACGCAGCGTCGGCTGTCTTTGGAAGCCATGCGCTCGGACCGACCTGGCCCGCGCCCATGGCAGACACTTGGCGTTCGTCCATCGTGCTCGCTGCGCGCCGCCGACTAGACGGCGTCTCCGCGTCTGCGCCCTCAAGCGCCGACATCTCCGAGGCCAGCGACGGCAGTGCAGCCAGCTCAGGCATGTCGCTCGCTAGCGCCGCAAAGCGATGGACAGCCGTCCGTGGAGCTCCCATCTGGCTTCGGGACATACGCGGCTGTGGACGTCCACTCGGCGTGTAGGTCACGGCACTTGCCACAGACGCTGCGGGCTGGGTCAGTGTGACGCCCATCCGTCCAGCCAACGCTACATCAAGCGCGGTGTTGGTGTTTGTCGTCTTGGCCCCCGCAGCGAACGCGCTCGATGGCGCGGCCCGCCGAGTTCCGCCCCCAGACCGCAAGGCACCTGACGCCAACAACGTTGGAAACACCCCCTGCGTGTAGGGAGCGACCGACGGGGCCGCCTGAGGGGTCACGGTCGCCAAACTGGTCGCGAGTGGCGCTGTCGAGACGCGGGTGAGGGATGCGCTTGTCTGAATCGGCGAAGCCGTCGCGGGCCGCTGGTCTGACGGCGCTGAGCCTGCGGGCGATCCCGCATTCGCACGGTTTTGTGCAGCGGGGTGCGGACGGTGTGCCGACTGAACTGTCTTCGCAAACATCGAGCGGCGTGCGGCCGTCATCGCCGTCACCGGTGCTGGCGTGGGCTGAGCCGCAGCGGCGGTCTCAGGGGTCAGGTTGAGGAAGTCACCTTCGACCGAGTCAAAGAACGCAAACACAGGCCGCCGGTCAGAGCCACGCTGCGCCTGAGCGGGCGGCGCAAAGCCGCTGATCTCTGTGGTCCGAGCCGACGTCATCGACAGACCACTCTCAACGACTGTCTGATGACCAAACGCGGCCTCAGCCCATGTCAGCCCTGCGCTGAGTGCCGGAGTCCTTGCATCGATGAGCAAGCCGTCCAACAGGGCCGCAGGCCCTGTCGCTCGCGGCGTTGACGACGAGGTCGCACGAGTGCCTCTTTGCGAAGCCGACGCCGAACGCGACCTGCCGCGACTTCCGATGGACGGATTGCTGAGCGGTTGCTGCTGCCACACCGGACGCCATGCCGACTGTTGTGAGGCTGCTGCCCCTTCGCCAGAAGCAACGACGCTCGAGACGCCCTCGCCTACAGGCGGTGCGATCTCTGCGACAAGGTCGTCGATCCAAAGCCCGCCGTCCGACAGCGCTTGATATGCGGCGGGCGCGATGACATCACCGGACGACAGCTTGAGCATCTGTTGGTCAGCAACGGCTGCACGTGTCCGACGACTCGCGCGCTGTGCACTGGCCTGGCGAGTCGCACGACGGCGCCCAAAGAGAGACTTCCGCGAGCGGCGTCGCACTGGCCCGTCCTCTTGCGGCGCAGACGCCGGGTCATCGGCCATGAGCTCAAGACCCGGCATGTCGGCTGGGTTCCAGCCGAAGTAGCCCTGGTGAAAGCCACCAGCCGCTACGTCCCAGTGGCCGCTCCAACCATCCATGAGCATGTCGGCACCAAGACCGATCCCCTGCTCCCAGCGAGCGCCAGTGCTTGCGCTCAGCCGTCCCGTCAGTGCTGACGACCAGGCGTCGTGGCCCACTAGGCCCCGCTCGCCCTCACGGCGACCGTCGAGGTACCGGCGATACATCGCGCCAACGAACGCCCCGACGTCTGTGAGACACGACGCATCGTCGGCCGATGGCGTCGCGCCTTCGGAGAGGAGTTGGCCTATTTGATGGTTCGTGCTCATCGAGAATCCTCGTGATGCTTAGTATCGCGCGACTCTTAGGTTCGAACGCCGAGGCTATTGCCGACCGCACCCACGGCCGCGTCGATAAGACCCGTCAATGCGTTGCCCGGGTGGTACTCGAAGAAATCGTAGTGAATCTTGACCTGCTCGAACGCGATATCCTTTGCCGTCGCATTGAACTGTGGCCCCTCGTACTCGACTGGGAAGGCGTTGTAGAGGTTGTAGCGCCCGGTTTCCTCGAACTTGTCGTTGAGCACGATAAGTGAGATGTCCTCGCGCTTCACTTTCAACGATGCAATGTGGAGCTGCTTGACCCAGTTAAAGAACTCGCTCCCAGCGGAGTAGAAGCCCTTCTTGATGACGAGGTCGTCATACGTTGCGCCCTCGATCATCGAGTGCTCGAAGCGGTT
>CALHXW010000227.1 GCA_938040325.1 uncultured bacterium
GAACGAGGTGCGCATCACAGCGGCGTCGGGCGGACGACGGCGATGCGTGCATCGTCGAGTCCGAGTGAGCGCAGCGAGCGCCCCGACGCCGCTGTGGTGCGTAGATCGGATGCCGCAGCCGGAAGTAGCGCTTGTTTTAGGGCTAGTCCCAAATCAAGCGCTGTTTTCGAGCGAGGCGAAGACGATGTGCTTGCCAGCTGCGTCCGCTGGACGAAGGCGATGCGTGCATCGTCGAGTTCAGGTGAGCGAAGCGAACGCACGGACGTCGCTGGCGAGGGCATCGCCAAAGCCGCAGCTGGAAAGAGCGCTTGTTTTGGGGCTAGTTGTGGGGGGCGACTCTTTGGTAGGGTGTCGCCGCTCCTTGGAGAATACCTGAATGAATCTTCGATTTTGCGTCTTCGTATCGCTTGCTCTCGGTGCGTTTTCCTCCAGTGCTTGCGGTACTGACGACAATGTCGGGCCCGGCATCACGCCGATCGATGGCGACACGCGCCCCGTCGGGCCGGACCTCATCGAGCCGGAAGACACCACCGTCTCTGTCGACACGGCACCACCGCCGGACTGCGTCACGACCGCCGACTGCGATGGCGATCTCGACGTCTGTCGAGCGTGGGAGTGCGTTGAGGGTGTGTGCGTCGTGGAAACGGCAGAAGATGGCTCAAGCTGCGACGACGAGAGCGTCTGTAGTGAGGGTGATTCGTGCCTTGACGGTGACTGCATAGGCGCGCCCGTCGACTGCGATGACGGTAACGCCTGCACCGATGACACGTGCCTGCCGGAGGCTGGCTGCACATCGACACCCATCGCGTGCACGGTGCTCAGTGACGCGTGCTTGGACAACGTCTGCAACCCAGACAGCGGTGCGTGCGAAGCGGTCAACGTGCCGGACGGGGCGACATGCTCCAATGGTGTCCCGTGCTGGGTCGGTGAGGCCTGCAGCGCCGGTGTTTGTGAGGGTGGGCAGCTCGCTCCCCAGTGCGATGACGCCAACCCCTGTACGGAGGATGGCTGCACGGAGAACGGATGCTCGAACGTGCCGATGGAAGACGGTGCACCGTGTGATGACGGCACCGCGTGCACCGTGGCGGACAGCTGCCAGGCAGGTGGCTGCACGGGCCCTAGCATCCCTTGCGACGACTACGACCCGTGCACCGCTGACAGCTGCTCTGGAGCTAGCTGCGAGTTCACCCCGATTGACGGCTGTGAGCTGCCCACAAGCTGCGATGGCAAGCTGGCGGGTACGCCGTGTGATGACGGCAACGCCGCGACGGTTGGTGACTTCTGCAGCCTCAACACCTGCGCCGGCTTCACCGTCACGCGCGTTGCGCCTTCAGAGTTCGGTGTCGACCGCCTCTGGTTGACCGAGGCCAACAATCACTTGGGCATATGGCACGTCGCGGCTGGCTACGAAGTGCCAGGCGGGCAGGGCGGGTTCTTGAGCGCCTACGACCCAAGCCTCACCGCCCTCAACGAGGCGCCAGCCACTCGCGGTGTCGATCTCTACACGGGCCTGCATGCGATGTTCGCGACCAGGTCCGACGGCCGGCTGCTGTCCATCGGTCCGACGGGGTGGGCTGTCGGCTCGCCAATGGACCTCGCTCTCGGCACGGCAGGCGCCGGAACGCTCAATGGCCTCTGGGGCTATGAGGACGGCGCGGGGCAGCGCCTCTGGGTGGTCGGTAGCAACGGTGGCGACGCAAGCATCAAGCGCTGCACCACCGTGGTGCCAGCAGGCACGCCGAACGGCGCTGCGTGCATCACCCAGTCGGTTCCGGTCCAAGACGCTGACATCCGGGCGGTGGCCGGCGCTCAGGCGTGCACAGCGGATGGGTCGTGTGCCGTCCGTCTTGTTGCCGCCGGCGACGACTTCGACTCCACCGGAGCCGACGGCCAACCGAGGTACTTCAACGACGTCTACAGCGCGATCGGCTCTGTCGCGTCGTCGTGGTGGGGCCTCCACCTCGACAACAGCAAGGCTGACCGCCGCTCGAACGCCGTCGTGAGCCTTGGTGGCGACCGCTATGTGGCGTGTGGCACCAACGGCTACCTCTCCGTCATCGACAGTGACGTCTACACGGACGCGTCGTCCACCGCTCCCGGGCAGCTTGAGGTCGACTTCGAAGACGCCTGGTCAGGTGCTGACTTCGTCGCTCTCGTCGGCTCCAAGCCCGATCCGGCAGGTCGCAAGCTGACGCTCTGGTTGGGCCCGCGGACGGCGGACCTCACGCAGAGCTGGGTGTGGTCGCGGATTGAGCTAGGGACTGAGATTGGCGAGATGGCCAACCTGTGGGGGGCCTACGGCCAAAACGACGGAACCCTGATGCTCGTTGGCGGCGGTGCGACCACCCCATTCGGCGCCGAAGAAGGCCTGATCTTCACCCGGCAGCCCTAAGTACGCGGTTGCCGTGCATGGCGCGAGCGACCGGTGCTGCTAGCGTCCCATCGCTAGCAGGCCGGGCGGACGTGCCAACCCGCACAAGCGTTCGTCCCAGCTGAACCGGGGCGTCGGCGCCTCGTCCGGTACCTGGTGAGGCATCGCGACGCGCCCGGTCTAGCAGCGTTGCCGGGCTGGTTTACACCGCTTTGTCGGTCTTCGCGGGTTCGGTCGTGGTCGTTGTGGCGTCACCATCGTCCATGCTGTCGATGCGCCGCTTGAGCCGTTCGCTCAGCACCAACATCGCGCTCACTGGAATGCGCTCGCGCAGGAGGTCGCCGACCTGTGCGCTGATGTCTTCGACGCCAGCGAGTGCATTGCGGAACCGCCCGGTGCCCTTGTTGCCGAGCATTGACGCTCGGCGCAACGCCGCAAGACGGGCGATACTGTGCGACAGAGCGCGGCAGATCGCCGGCACGGCGATGTTGTCCCATCGGTCCGCGTAGTGCTGGCGCTCGACGGCCTCGATGAGGTCGAAGATACGCGTGCCAAACCCGATCGTGAAGTACAGGTGGGCCGCCCCAAGGGGAGAGGTGTCTGTCGTGCTCGAGAGGCGCTCGACCGCGATTGCATGATGGATCCACGGCAGCCCGGCAAGGTCGCGGGACACGCGCTTGGGCAGTCCTGCGGCCTCCAGCTGCGCGGTATCGGCGTCGTAGCGGCGACGGGCTGACTCGATCATCATCTCCGGCAGCTTCTTGCGGATGGTCTCAGCCGCCTTTCTCACGCCACTGAGGGTTCGCGTGCTCGCCAGCGTGACCGGCTCCGGGTGATTCCACAACAGCGTCCGCGTCGCGTAAGCCAACGCATCCTCGATCCGGAGCAGCGCGGCATACTTCGCTTCGATCGGCAGCTTTGTCTTGGCCACGACAGACGCCCGCAGCTCGGCAATGTCGAGCAGGTCCTCGGCGACCAAGTACGCAGCCAGAATGTCGCTTGTGCTGCGCTCGGTCGCATTCGTTAGCGCCGGGATGAAGGTGACACCGGCGGCATCGATGACGCGATTGACCTGCACGGTCGCCGCGATCTCGTTGTAGAGGAAGTGGGCGTCGATCGCATCGCCGTGTGCCTCGACGACCGAGGTGGGAAAGTACTGCTCCAAGAAGGGGCGCAGGTCGTCTCGATCCCCGAGGGGACGCTCGGACAGCCCGGTATGGGCGACCATCTTGGAGTAGCTCAGTAGCTTTGACAGCTCGGGGCGGAGAAAGCCGGTGGCGCTGCTCTCTCGTTGTTTCATCAGCTCGCTGCCACGCGGCAGGCAGGCGACACGACGCGAGAACCCAATCTCGCTGCGCAAGTGCATCATCGCGTGCACCAGCTGCCACAGGTTTCGGCGGCTTCGTCGCTCGTCGAGGCTAATGGCCAGCGACTGACTGCTGTTGTTGGCCAAGACGTCAACACAGACCTCGTCACCGACGGCGAGCAGCAGGGAGTCGCGCGCAGCCTTATCGAGCTTGCCGGAGGCGACCAGCACGCTCAGGAGTGTCTTGAGATTGACCTCATGGTCGGACAGGTCCACGCCACCGGAGTTGTCGATCGCATCGAGGTTGAGGCGTCCGCCGCGGTGAGCGAACTCAACGCGGCCCTTCATCGTGACGCCGAGGTTTCCGCCTTCGCCGATGACTCGGCAGCGGAGCGTGTTGGCGTCGACGCGGACGCGATCGTTGTCGGAGTCGCCGACGTCGGCGTGGGTCTCGTTGGAGCTCTTGATGTAGGTGCCGATGCCGCCGTTCCACAGCAAGTCGACGTTCGCCATGAGAATCAGCTGAATGAGCGCCTCACCGCTAAGCTCGGTCTCCTCGGTGCCGAGGGCCTTCTTCGCCTCAGGCGAGAGCAAAATGGACTTGGCACCGCGGTCGTAGATCCCGCCGCCGCGGGAGATGAGAGCCGTGTCGTAGTCGGTCCACGCCGATCGCCCGAGCGCGAAGAGCCGGTCGCGCTCCGCGTAGCTCTTGGCGGGGTCTGGATCGGGATCTATGAAGATGTGGCGGTGGTTGAACGCCGCGATGAGCTTGATCGTCTTGGACATCAGCAGGCCGTTGCCGAACACGTCGCCAGACATGTCACCGATGCCGGTCGCCGTGATGATGTCGGACTCTGGGTCGATGCCCATCTCGTTGAAGAGCCGCCGCACGCAGACCCACGCTCCCTTCGCGGTGATCCCCTTTTCCTTGTGGTCGTAGCCTACAGAGCCACCAGAAGCGAAGGCGTCGCCAAGCCAGAAGTTGGCAGCCAGCGACAGCTTGTTGGCTGTGTCCGAGAGGTGGGCGGTGCCTTTGTCGGCTGCAACCACGAGGTACGGGTCGTCGTCGTCGTAGCGCACGACGTCCACGGGCGGGACGATCTTGCCGTCTACCAGGTTGTCGGTGACCGCCAGCAAACCCGAGATGAAGACCTCATAGAGTCTGTCGGCTTCAGAGCGAGCGGTCTTGTAGTCCTCCGGCGGGTTCTTGAGCACGAAGCCGCCCTTCGCACCGACCGGGACGATGACGGTGTTCTTGAGCATCTGAGTGGCCATCAGGTCGAGCACCTCAGACCGGTAGTCGTCGAGGCGATCGCTCCAACGGAGCCCGCCACGAGCGACTTTCCCGCCGCGGAGATGAACGCCCTCGACCTCAGAGTGGTGAACGTAGATCTCAAACATCGGTCGCGGCGACGGCATGTCGGCGACCTTCGAGCAGTCGATCTTGAAGCTCAGCATGTGCACGCTGTCGGACTTCTGAAAGAAGTTCGTCCGGACCGTCGACTGCACCAAGTTGAGGAACATGCGCAGGACGCGATCCTCCTCGAAGCCTTGGACGCCGTCGAGGTAGGCGCCGAGACGCTGCTCGAGACGCTCAAGCTTCAACCGACGCGACGCGGGTGTGCCAAGCCCTGGGTCAAACCGGACCCGAAAGAGCTCTGTGAGTCGATGAACGAACTCGGCGTGGGTGATCAGAAGCTTTTGGATGATCTCGCTCGTGAGCTGGCTTCCCAGCTGACGGCTGTAGTTGAAGTACGCGCGGAAGGCGTCCACCTCACGCCAGTTGATCCGGGCCGACAGCAGCAGCCGGTTGATGCGGTCGCTTCGCATCTGTCGACCAAAGACGGCATGCAGCGCGTCGATCAGCTCCCCGCGCTGGGTCAACAGGTCGGGGTCTCCTCGGCGTACCCTCAGGACGTTGATGAGTAAGCGCGGACCTCGTAGTGCGATGATCTCGTGACTGTTTTGCTCGACGACGACGACCCCGAAGTTGTCGAGTACCGGCAGAATGTCCGTGAGCAGCAGGTCGTTGCGGGAGTAGATCCGCAGCAACGCGTCGTCATCATTGGTTCGGCTCGCAAACACGTCGAAACGGATGGCATCGCGTCCAGTGGTCTGCTCCAAGTGGCTGATGTCGACGACCGCTTCATGGACGCTGGTGGTCTCCGTGTAGCCTTCGGGGAAGGCTTGCGCGTACCGCCCAAAGAGGGTCGCGCCCTTGGCAGCGCCATGCTCCTCGCCGAGGCTGCGGCGCAGCCGGACGCTCCATGGGGTGCCGATCTCGACAAGCTTGGACTCGATGGCACCGAGGTCGTCGGAGCCAAAGTTGTCGTCGCCGGTGAGGTAGAAGTGGAGGGCGACCGAGCCATACTTGCCGAGGTGAAGCCGGTGGTCGGCATAGCTGGCGTCCAGCTCAACCTGCAAGACCGTCTGCAGGAGTGCGCGAAGGTCATCGCTGTAGTGCTCCTTGGGCAACACGATGAACGCATAGGCACTCTTCGTGTCGGTCTGGGTCGCGATGTGGCTTCGGATCTCCTGGCTGTCATCGGCCGTGACGGCCATCCGCAACAAGCCGCGAATCGTCTCGTCGTCGGCCTCGAAGAGATACTCGACGGGCAGGGCGTTGAACGCGTGGACGAGGGCTTTGTGCTCATAGGAAGAGCGCACGGTCTCTTCCAGCGCAAGCACGCGATCGAGCTTGCGCCTGAGAATCGGGATCGTGCTGCCTTGCTCGCCGAGGCCCTTGAACGTGAACATGCCGTGGATGGCGATGCCGCCGACCACGCGGCCTTCGGAGTCGAAGGTCCGCACGATGACCTCATCGACCTTGCCGGGTCGATGCAACATCGAGTCTTGAGCTGACTTCCGCACGCGCGCAATCGGCCAGGAGAGATCGTCTCGTTCGCCGAGGAAGGCCAGGGTGGCGCTGGTCTCGCCGGCCGATGGCGTTGCGTTGTCGGCAGCAATTCCCAGCCCGCGTTTGACGATCGTGGCGTAGTTGCCGCCGTCGTCGCGCCCGTAGACGCTCAGCCCCATGAAGACGAAGTGCTCCTCCACGAGCCAGTTGAGGAGTGCGGCGACCTCGTTGCAGTCTTCCTCTCGGCGTCCCGGTTCGAGGGTTGCAAGGTACTCGAACTCGTTAGCAACAGCTCGGATGTCGCGTTTGATGAGGTGGAAATCCCGAACCATCTTGCGCGCGAAGCCTAAGCGCTCCGCCACTTCGGTGCAGACCTGTTCGCGGTCTTGGTCGATGTCGACGTACCACCGGGTGTACGAGAAGTTCTTGGCATCGTCGGCGGTGCCGATGTTGGTCACGGCGCCGTCTTCGTTGAGCGACGCCGGCAAGATGATGTGGAGCGTGTTCATCACGCGCACGCCAGCTTGCTCCATGTAGAGCTTGAGCGTGTCGAAGATGAACGGCTGGTCGGGCATCACCGTCTCGATGATCTGGCCCTCGATGGCGTAGCCGTTGTTCTCCTCGTTGGGGTGGAACACGCGCACCTGCACGCTCTTGCTCTGCAGCGCCTCTTTGGCCCACGAGAACGAGTCGCGCAGCTGGGCCCCAAGAGTGGTCAGCCGATGCCGAAACAAATAGCCGTCGTCGACGCGACGCAACACGGCGCGCGCAAACGCATGCAAGATGGGGTCGGGCTTGCCGCTCTTGGCTTCGCCAAGGTCATTGAGCAAGCGACTGATCAGTGTGTCACGGTCGAGATGGCTATACATCGCGTCCCCCTAGTCTGGTCATCCCCGGGCCGCCGCTTTGCGGCCATTGGTCCTGTTTGGGTGGCCTATGCAGGCCAAAAAAATGGCCGGGCAAGCCCGGCCATCGTCTGCATTCCTTAGAAGGGCAAGCCCATGCCACGTCCGCTCTGGAGGTCCTTCACCGTCGCGGCATCCAGCGTTATCTCGCCGGAGAGCACGTTGCCGGAACCCGAGATCGAGATGGTGTCGATCATGCCTTTGAACTTCTCGGGAGCGAAGCTGCCGGCCATCGAGAGCATGCTGTCGAGCGAGGATGCGATCTTGTCGGCATCTGCACCTTCAAGCCACACCGCGCCGCGGAGCTTCAGGTCGCTGCTGGGGTCGGCGCTGAACGCGAAGTGCGTCGGGGTCCCGATGTCGCCAACGCCTGGAATCTTCGCCATTCCCTTGGCCATTCCACGCTGCCCCTCAGGAATCTCGCCGCTGGCCCAGATCGCTGCGCCGGTGTCGACTTTGCTGCGGACCTCGCTGATCTGCTTGACGCTCGCGATCGACTCGCCCGTGCCGCCCGCGAGGGCAACGGTCTTGCCGACAAGCGAACCCTCACCGGCCAAAAAGGTATTTTCGTTGAGGGTCTTGAGGTCGCTCACGTCAAACTTGAAGCCCGCTTGTGACTCCGCCATCATCGACGCGGCACCCATGGCCCCCTTGAGCTTTTCGGCGTCGAAGTTGCCGGACATCACGCTAACGAACGAGGGCTCGTTGCTCGCGATGTTGTCGGCCGCGATAAGAAACCCATCGATGTCGTCGAGCTTGACGCCTTTGGCCTCGAGCTCCGCGATGCCCTTCTCCATCTCAGCGAGCTGCTCGGCCGGTGCGATCTGCTTGATGAAGTCGCTCTCGAGCAGCTTCTTCGGATCGATGCCGGCGATCATGTCGGCGTCTTTCGGGATGAACGTCTCCGCCATCTTGGCGGTGGCTCCGCTCGCGCCTCCACCGCGGATCACGAACCAGTAGACCGCGAACGCCACCAGGGCGAGCACGACCAGGCCGATGATGAGTGCGGGTGCAGCGCCGCGCTCGGCAAGCGTAGGGCGGCGGAGTTGTGTGTTCTTAAGGTGCTGTAAACGCATTCTTTTTTGTTCCTATGGTCGGCGCTGTGCTGTGCTGTAGCTTGCAGCGGCTGCATCATCATCGATCATTTCGACGGCGTAAAGCGTCGCTGGCGCGCACAGCGAGGAAGCCAGCGGCGAGCGGGGCGTGCGAGACGCTCGTTGTGGCTGAGGCGGGCGACCGCACGGCACGATGCGCAAGCGCCGAGGTCCACGCGTCGTGCCGTGTCGATGGCGCGCGGATCGATCCGAGAATCGGCGGCTACCGTGGTGGAGTCCGGACGACGGCGCTATAGTCCGGCCGGCCGCGGTGCCGCGTTCCAAGCAGGCAGGCCAAGGGAGCAACAGTGGAAGACGCCAAGTATGTCGTGATAGGTGCCGGCGTGAGCGGTCTGTCGTTTGCCAACTGGGTCGACAGCGACGACTGGCTCGTGCTGGAGCGTGACGACAGCATCGGTGGCTACTGCAAGACCATCAAACAAGATGGCTTTGTGTGGGACTACTCAGGCCACTTCTTTCACTTCAAACACAAGGACATCGAGGCCTATCTAGTCGAGCGGATGGGGGGGCAAGAGGTCCGCGTCGTCAACAAGGTCAGCCGCATCTATCACAACGGACGGATGGTGGACTTCCCGTTTCAGAAGAACATCCATCAGCTTGAGAAGTCCGAGTTCATCGACTGCCTCCACGACCTCTACTTCAAGCCTGACCGCACGCCGACCAGCTTCAAGGACATGCTCTATGTGAAGTTCGGAGGCGCGATCGCTGAGAAGTTCCTGGTGCCGTACAACGAGAAGCTCTACGCCGTGGATCTAGATGCACTCGACGTGGACGCGATGGGACGCTTTTTCCCGTACGCCGACACGGCCGCGATCATCAAAAACTTCCGGGCCGCCGACAACGCCAGCTACAACGCGACGTTCACGTACCCCGAGGGTGGCGCGATTCAATACGTCGAGGCGCTTGCCGACGGACTCGACCGCACGAAGGTTGCCCTCTCGGATGCCGTCACTGCCATCGACCTGCAAGCGCGAGTGGTGACGACAGCCAGCGGACGAAAGGTCCGCTACCAAGAACTCGTCAGCTCGATGCCGTTTCCGACGCTGCTGAGCCTCTGCGGACGTACGCCGGCGCCTGATGCCTACAGCTGGAACAAGGTCTTGGTCTTCAACCTCGGCTTCGACAAGAAGGGGCTTGAGGGCGTGCACTGGGTCTATTTCGCTGGCCGCGACGTCGTGTTCTATCGAATCGGCTTCTACGACAACATCTTCGACACCGACCGGATGAGCCTCTACGTCGAGATCGGCTACCCGCGGGACGCCGTTATCGATGAGGCAGAGGTCAACAAGCAACGCGCTGCAGTCCTTGCCGATCTTGCCAAGGTTGGCGTCGTCGACGGCCACGAGCTTGTGTCCGACCACCACATCGTGCTCGACCCTGCCTACGTGCACATTACGAAGACGTCGGACGCTGCTGTGGCTGCCGAGAAGGCAGTGCTCGCCGCTCATGGCGTGCACTCGATCGGGCGCTACGGGTCGTGGACCTACTGCTCGATCGAGGACAACATCGTCGAAGCGCGGACGCTTGCGACCAAGCTCTCAACGTAAACGCGAACCCAAGGTCGCGCAGGCTCTAGTGCGCCGACGCGCCGTCTCGGGCGGGCGCCAGACGGGTCGGCGGGTGACACCAAGCGGGCCGCGCGGACGCGGCTGATGTCACGGTTTGTCGGGGAGAACGGACCGGGCTAGCCTAGTCGCGGTGCGGCGTCTTTGATCGCGTCGCTTGCGAAGTCGCTGTATTGCGCGAAGTTCTTGCCAAAGCGCGCAGCCAAGTCGCGGGCTTTGGCATCGTAGGCAAGCTTGTCGCGCCAGGTGTTCCTCGGGTTGAGGATCTCGCTTGGCACGCCCGGGACTTCGACGGGAACGCCGACCTTAAAGATCGGGTGCGGCTCGAAGCGTGCGTCCTGCAGCGTGCCGTTGAGGGCGGCGGCCAAGAGTGCGCGCGTCCATTGGATCTTCATGCGCTCGCCGACGCCGTAGGGGCCGCCGGACCAGCCTGTGTTCACCAGCCAGCACTTGGCGCCGTGCTCGGCGATCTTCTTGCCGAGGAGCTCGGCGTACACAGTGGGGTGTCGTGCCATGAACGGTGCGCCGAAGCAGGCCGAAAAGACGGCGGACGGCTCGGTGACGCCGCGCTCAGTGCCAGCGACCTTTGCCGTGTAGCCTGAGAGGAAGTGGTACATCGCCTGCTCGGGCGACATGCGCGACAGCGGCGGCAGCACGCCGAACGCATCGCAGGTCAACATAACAACATTCGATGGGTGGCCGCCGCGGCCCGAGGGCACGGCGTTGGCGATCTGAGAGATGTCGTAGCTGGCACGCGTGTTCTGCGCGTACGTGGCGTCATCAAGGTCGAGCTCTCGGGTCGTTGGGTCCATGACCACGTTCTCGAGCAGTGTCCCGAAGCGCTGGGTGGTCGCATAGATCTGTGGTTCCGCCTCAGGGCTCAGTCGAATCACCTTCGCGTAGCAGCCGCCTTCGAAGTTGAAGACGCCGTCGTCGCCCCAGCCATGCTCATCGTCGCCAATGAGCTGTCGCGTGGGGTCGGCCGACAGTGTTGTCTTTCCGGTGCCCGACAGCCCGAAGAAGAGGGCGGTGTCGCCGGCTTCACCGATGTTGGACGAGCAGTGCATGCCCAGCACGCCATGCTCCGGCAGCAGGAAGTTGAGCGCCGTGAAGATGCTCTTTTTGATCTCACCGGCGTACTCGGACCCGCAAATGACCACCAGCTTCTGCGTGTAGTCGACAAAGATGCCGGCTTCCGAGTTGGTCTGGTCGATCGCGGGATCGGCCTTGAAGCCGGGGGCGTGAACGATCGTGTAGTCTGGCGAGAAGCTCTCCAGCTCGCCGCTTGTCGGCTGGATGAACATGTTGCGCGCGAAGACATTGTGCCACGCGCGCTCGTTGATGACGCGGACGGCCAGGCGATGCGTGGGGTCGGCGCCGGCGTAGCAGTCCTGGACGAAGACTTCGCGGCCCTGAAGGTAGCCCGCCACGCGCGCATGGAGTCGGTTGAACGCGTCGGTCGACGTGGCGCGATTCTCGCTGCCCCACCAGATGGTGTCCTCGGTCTGAGCGTCTTTGACGGTGAACTTGTCGTGCGGCGACCGGCCCGTGTACTTGCCCGTTCGGGTGACGAAGGCGCCGCCCTTTGCGAACCGACCTTCTTGCCTCCGCAGTGCGTGCTCGAGCAGCACGGTCGGGTCGAGGTTGCGATGGATCGCGGCAATGCGCGAAAGGCCGGCGTGGGAGAGGTCGAGGCTCATTGACAGCTCGCTGGCAAGCGGTTGAACGGGTCTGCGGGTTAACGAGGGCCCTCACCGAAGTCAAGGTTCGGAGAGGTTGTTGTCGGGTCGCCGCGCACTGATCATTCGAAGCGCGCAGGTGGTCATCGGCGCCGGCAGCTCCAGTGCGGCTGACGGTCCATTTAGGCTGTCGATGAACCCGCAGCACGGGAGTCATCCTCGCTCGGCCCGGCGGCGCGAAGAGCGAGAAATCCAAGCCCAGGCTTCCCCTCGGGCGCGTGTTGGTGAAGAATCTCGGCTGTTGATTCATTGCTGTGGACTCGTTGACGCATGGCCGACCCGAAAAAGCCCGACAATCCGCGCCCAGCAGGCCCTGACAAGGGCCGTGAGCTGGTACTCGACCGGAAGCCCAAGACGAAGAAACCTCGTCGTTACAAAGTCGTCATTCACAACGACGACTACACAACGATGGAGTTCGTCGTGTGGGTGCTGAAGTCGATCTTTCACAAGACCGGGCCCGAGGCACGCCAGCTGATGCTGGCGGTTCACCACAAAGGCAAAGGCATTGCGGGCGTGTACACGCGTGACGTGGCCGAGACGAAAGTGGCACAGGCGACCGCGCTGGCGGAGTCTCAAGACATGCCGCTCATGATCACGACCGAACCAGAGGATTGAGCCGGCCTCATCCGGTGTCTATCGTTCGCCTCGGTTGATGAGAGGCGGCCGCATGCCGCCACACGCAAAGGGATGCAATGAAGATCAGTGATGAGCTACGGGTTTGCATGGACGCCGCGCTGCAAGAAGCGCGCGAGCGGCGACACGAGTTCAGCACGGTGGAGCATCTGCTCTATGCCTTCTTGCACGACGACGCCACGCGCCGGGTGCTCAAGGCCGCCGGCGGGAACCTCGACGACCTCAAGACAACGCTGGAAGGGCATCTTGAGAGTGAGATGACAGCCGTGCCAGATGGCGTGGCGCTTCAAGTGCATCCGTCGCGCGGTTTCTCGCGTGTGGTGCAGCGTGCGGCGATGCACGTCGCAGGCTCCGGAAAAGACGAGGTGGGTACGAGCAATGTGCTCGTGGCCATCTTCAGTGAGGAAGACTCGTTTGCGCGGCATGCGCTCGAGCAGAGCGGCGTCACCAGACTCAAGGTTGTGAAGTACCTCTCGCACGGCGGTGGTGGTGCTGGAGCCGGTGGCGAGGGAGACGAAGTCAGCGCTACTGGCGATGAGGAGGGCGTCGCCGCCGACCCGTTGGCGGCCTACACCTCCGACCTCAACGAGCGCTCCCGCGAAGGAGACATCGACCCGCTGATCGGGCGTGAGTCCGAGATCGACCGGGTCATTCACATCTTAGCGCGGCGCCGCAAGAACAACCCGCTCTTGGTCGGCGAGGCCGGAGTCGGCAAGACCGCCATTGCGGAAGGGCTCGCGAAGAAGATCGTCGACGGAGCAGTCCCAGACTTGCTCAAGGGCGTGATCATCCGCGCGCTCGACCTTGGTGCGCTGCTCGCGGGTACCCGTTACCGCGGCGACTTCGAGGAACGGCTCAAGGCCGTCATCAAGGGCGTCACCGAGGCCGAAGACCCAACGATCCTCTTCATCGACGAGCTCCACACGATCGTCGGTGCCGGCGCGGTCAGCGGCGGCTCGATGGATGCATCGAACATGATCAAGCCGGCCCTTGCGAAAGGGAAGCTGCGGGTCATGGGAGCGACCACGTTCGCTGAGCATCGAAAGCATGTGGAGCGAGACCGTGCGTTTGCTCGCCGCTTCCAGGTCGTTGAGGTCGGCGAGCCGAGCCGCGATGACGCTGTGGCCATCCTCGACGGCCTTCGACCGGACTACGAGAAGTTCCATGGAGTCGCCTACGATAGCGATGCCATTGAGGGGGCTGTCGACCTCTCCGGTCGCTACATCCAGGACCGCAACTGGCCCGACAAGGCCATCGACGTCATGGACGAGGCTGGGGCGACCCAGCGACTGGCCGGCCAGAAAGTCGTCGCCTTGGAAAACGTGCAAGCGGTCGTAGGCTCCATGGCGCGCGTCCCGGTGGAGAACGTCGACGCCGACGACCGAAAGGCCCTCAAGGAACTCGACTCCGAGCTCAAAGCACGCGTGTTTGGTCAGGACCACGCGGTCGATAAGATCACGCGCGCCATTCGTCTCGCCCGTGCCGGCCTTCGGTCCATCGAGCGGCCGATCGGCAACTTCTTGTTCGCGGGCCCGACAGGCGTGGGCAAGACCGAGCTGGCCAAACAGCTCGCGAACGTCATGAACCTAAAGTTCATCCGCTTTGACATGAGCGAGTACATGGAGCGGATTAACGTTTCGCGGCTCATTGGCTCGGCCCCTGGCTACGTGGGCTACGACGAGGGTGGCCAGCTGACAGAGGCTATCACGAAGAACCCGCACGCGGTGCTGCTGCTCGACGAGATCGAAAAAGCCCACCCGGACGTGTTCAACATCCTCTTGCAAGTGATGGATCACGGGTCGCTCACCGATCATAAGGGCCGCAAAGCGGACTTCCGTCACGCCATCCTGATCATGACATCCAACGTTGGCGCGGCAGATATGTCGAAGCGCAAAGTCGGTTTCTCCGACGAAGTTCGACTCGGCGACAACGACGCTGAGTACAAGCGCCGGTTTTCGCCCGAGTTCCGTAATCGCTTGGACGCAAAGGTCGACTTCAACCACCTGCCGGCTGAGGTGATGGAGCGAGTTGTCGACAAGCTCGTCAAGGAGCTGGAAGTTCAGCTCGTCGATCGCGAGGTGACGATCAGCCTCACGGCTGCTGCCCGCGCGTACTTGGCGAAGGAAGGCTACGATCCGACGATGGGTGCTCGCTCAATGCGGCGTCTGCTCCAAGATCGCATCTCGGAGCCACTGAGCGAAGAGATCCTCTTTGGAGAGCTCGTGGAAGGTGGCGTTGCGACGGTCGGTCTGGACGGTGAAGAGCTGACGTTCACGTTCGCGCCGAAGCCCGTACCTAGCGGGAGTTAGCGGCTCGTTTGGCGTGTTGCTCGTTGGACAGCCGGAAACCTTCCCACGGGATAGTTGCTGGCTGCCCCGGCCGTTGATACCTTAGCGGCCGCTTAGTGGCGTGGGGGACGCAATGACCACCGTGACCGACACAAATCTCTGGAGGCTCGCAGCGCCCTCGTCGTTCGACGGGCGCTATGCGGTCTTTGAAGAGCTTTGGGTCGACCCCAATGGCGCTTCATACGCAGGCAAAGACCAGCAAAACGGCGAGGCCGTGACGCTTCACGTCATGCCAAACGCTCTCTTCGAGGGTGAGCATGGCGAGGCGAACCGGGCGCGTCTTGAGGCTGCGTCGCGTTGGAGTCACCCGCACCTGCTCGGCTACCGACTCGCAGGCAAGACCGAGCACAGCGTGTATGTGGTCAGTGACCATGCCCACGGCCAGCCGCTGGCGCGCTGGCGCCGTGAGGTTGGGAACCTGCAGGTCGACGACATCTACCGGATCATGGGTCAGCTCATCTCGGTCGTGAAGTCGGTGCGCTCGGCTGGCGGCGTGCTCGGCTCACTCAACCCGACGTCGATCCGAATCCACATGGGCAACGTGCTCGTCACGACGCCGTGGTTTTTGGCGAGAGCTGGGGCCGCGATCGATGGTCTCCCGCCGCAGCGGAAGTCGTGGCTGGCACCGGAGCAAGTGGAGGACGACGAGGTCGTGCCTGGCACAGACGTCTTCGGCCTCGGGATGATCCTGGGCTACTTGCTGGCGAACGGCCCGCCGGAAGCCGGCCACTCCCTCATGATCCAAGGCCTCGACGTGCTGCCGGCCGTCGATGATGTCTATGTCAAGTCAACAGGGCCTCAGACGGGACGTCGACACGCTGACGTCGTGGCGTTTGCTGAGCACCTTCGCGACGCCGCTGGGTTCCGCTGGGACCAAGCGCAAAAGATCATCGCAACCAACGAGTCACTCGTCGTTGTTCCGCCGGCGACTGCGGTCCCGCCGCCGCTCACGGCGGACGGGATTGCCGACGTGGCGGTGCCCACCGTCGACATGACCGAGCCGGCCATGGCCGCGATCGATCCGACCGCGTTCGACGAGGTCGATCTGGACGCAGCACTGTCAGAGGCGACGGCTGTTGAGTTGCTGAAGCCTGAGGTCGTGGCCATCGAAGAGGTCGCCGGGGCAAGCCCTCCTGCGGCTGTACCACCGGTACCAGCAAGCGCCGTGCCCCCACCGCTGGACGCGATCCCGCCGCTGCCAGGTTTGAACCGCGACCGAAGCAAGAAACGCAACGTGGCGCCCACAGGGCCCCTCGGGTCTCCACGCAAGAACAAGGACGCGCA
>CALHXW010000228.1 GCA_938040325.1 uncultured bacterium
GTTGGCCGGTGGGTTCGTGTCGGGCTCACCAACGTCGGCGGTGGCGGTGTCGTCGGCAATGGTCGTGTCGGCAGGCTCGGCTGTGTCAGGACCGGCCGCCGTGTCGTCGGACTGGACCGTGTCGTCAGCGACATCGTCGCCGCCGCTGACATCGTCGGCGACGGTGGTGTCGGCTTCGTTGCCGTCATCGCTGGCATCGTCGCAGCCCATCCACCCCAAGGCTGCCGTGAGTGTGATGATAAGTGCTCGTGTCGTGACGCTTCGCTTCAAGAGGTCCTCCTAAGGTTCGGTGAAAACCTAAGCAGCATTCGTGCCAAGCACGACGAATGGCTCAATAGCCTGTTTCAAATGGGCTTTATCCCGAACCAGCCAGAAACGCCAGCGCGCGACGGTTGCAGCATCGTCTTCCAAAAGCGAGACGGATGCAATCTCGCCTTACTTTTGCGCGTCGAGAGGCGGCCCGATGGTTTGGTCTCTCCGGTGGGAGCGAACACTGGGGTTCGTCTTCCTGACCATCCGGGTCAGCGCTCTACAGTGTGGGAAATTTCCCTACATTCGAAGGACTGCCTGCGAGTGACGGCAGCAGGCGGGCACCGGGTGAACAGACTTGGCACGTGCGTTGCAAACCTATCGCGCCGACGCCGTCGTCACGAACACACAACGCTAGGACGCCCCATGAAACACCTCCTCTCCACATCGGCTGCTGCGCTAGGCTTGGCGGCCTTGCTCGCAGCCTCGACGCCCAAGCCCGCGGTCGCGTGCGGCGGCTTCTTCTGCAGTCAGGTGCCGATCGACCAGATGGGCGAGCAGATCATCTTCGGCGTCGGCGACGACGACGAGATCAGCGCCACCATCCTCATCAACTACATGGGAGAGGCCGAGGACTTTGCCTGGATCCTGCCCGTGGCGTCGGAGCCCGAGCTGTCGATCGGCAGCACCGCTGCCTTCACGACCCTCGGCTGGCGCACCCAACCCCAGTTCAACCTTCAGTGGGACCAGGGCGGCGCATGCGGCGGCTGGTACCAGCGCGACCTGGCCGCCGGCTTCGATCCGTCGGCCCCCGGGGAGAACGACGACGACGGCGTGAGCGTCGTGTCGCAGCAGGATGTTGGCCCGTTCGAGACCGTTGTGCTCTCGTCCAACAACGCCAATGAGCTGGTCGACTGGCTCAACGACAACGGCTACGACCAGACCCCCGAGTCGCTGCCGCTCATCGAGCACTACGTGGATGCCGGGATGCTCTTCGTTGCGCTCAAGCTCAAGCAGAACGAGAGCGCCGGCAGCATCCAGCCCATCACGCTGAAGTTCCAAGAAGCGGATCCGTGCGTGCCGCTGGTGCTCACCAAGATCGCAGCGACGCCGGACATGCCCGTCCTCATCTACAACTTCAGCCAGACCCGCATGGTGCCCAGCAACTGGATGCACGCGCAGATCAACCAAAAGAAGATCGACTGGCTCAACTTTGGCTCCAACTACCAAGACGTCGTCAACCAAGCCGTTGACGAGGCGCGCGGCCATGCGTTCGTCACCGAGTACGCCGGCACCTCATCGATGATGGAAGAGACCCTCTACCGCCAGGGCCAGTACGACCTCGACGCGCTCGTGACCATCTTCAATCCAGCGGAGTTCACCCAGCAGCTGCTAAGCCAGGGCTTCCCGCGCGACTCAACGATGCAGGGCCTGCTGCGCAAGCACATCCCGATGCCGGAGTCCCTCGTTGAGCAGGGCATCGAAGAGCGCGACTTCTACAACAACCTCGAGTCCTACACCTCCGCCCTGCAGGGGCAAGAGTTCGACCCGGCCGCCTTCGTCGCCGACCTTGAGGAGCGCGTCATCACGCCGCTGCGTGAGATGCAAGAGATGTGGGACAGCCGTCCGTACCTGTCGCGGCTCTACACGACCGTGTCGCCCAACGAGATGACGCGCGACCCGGTCTTCGTTGAGAACCCCGACCTACCCGACGTGTCCAACATCCACACGGCCACGGCGTCAGCGGTCTGCGACGATGACAACCCCGACACCATCGAGGAGCTGACCATCACCCTCGAAGACGGCACGGTCTTCGTGCTCAACGACGTCTCCCCGTGGGGCGGCGACTTCAGCGATCCCGCTCCCACCGAGCCCGCCGCCAAGGTCATCGAGCTCATCGGGCGCACCGGCGCACCGGTCGTCGTGAGCCCCGACAACGTCACAGCCGTCGACACGCTCCTCGACTCGCGTTCGCCCGAGTCGGTGCTCGCGAGCCTCGAGAGCGGTGTCATCACCGGCCCCGGCGTGACGCAACCCGACGGCACCGGCATCGACGACGGCTGCCAGGGCGGCTCCAGCGGCCTGCCGGCAACCCTCGTGCTCGGCGGCATCGCGCTGCTCGCGCTTCGCCGCCGCGACGTCGCCTAGCCCGGCACGTCGCCTCCAACACGAAGGCCGCCCTTGGGCGGCCTTCGTTCGTTATCCCGAGCAGCGTAACTAGCGACAGACCTTGAAGCCTAACTGCTTGTCCCGGCGGCACTGGTTGCTGCAGCAGCTCGCGTTGCTGCTACACGGTGAGCCAACCTCCCCGCACTGGCACGCAGCCACACCATCGCAGTCGGAGTCGCCGCAGTCAGCCGTGCCGTCGCAGTCGTTGTCGACACCGTCACCGCACGCGCCTGCCTCGTTGCTGGGCGGTGCACCGCAGTCTCCAGCACAGCTGCAGACCGTCTCGTTGCCGTTGCAGACGCCGTCGCCACACGCCGGGGCGGCACCACAGTCAAGCGGACAGTTCACGGACGACTCCGTCCCCTCACAGGTCAGGTCGCCACAGCAGCTCGAAGCGGCAGGCGTCTCCGTGCACTGCGACCCGCCGTCACCACAGCGAGCGTCGCTACAACCAACAGCGCTCGGGCCTCCACCGCAGCAGTAGCGTGTCGACGGTTTGCCGTTGAGCTTGCCGTTGCAGTCAGCTGCGCATGTTGTGCAGTCCTCACCATTCGCTGCTTCACAAACGCCGTTGCCGCAGGTCGCTCCGGCACCCGAGGCACAGTCGGCAGGACAGCTCGTGCAGTCCTCACCCGCCGCGCACACCCCGTCGCCACAGTCATCGCAGTCAGGATCCTGAGCGCTTGTGCAACCCGCCGCGCAGCAGCCGTCTGCGGCGCCACATGCCGGAGCACTGCCCGCCTGACAGCCACTGGCCGCATCGCAGGTCTCAATGCCGTTGCACACGTCGCCATCGTCGCAGCTCAGAGGCGTCCCTGCCCCGCAGCCAGTCGCGGCGTCGCAGGTTTCCGCGCCATTGCAGGCGTTGCCATCGTCGCAGCTCAGGGGCGTGCCTGGCTCGCAGCCGCTGGCCGCGTCGCAGGTCTCGGAGCCGTTGCACACGTCGCCATCGTCGCAGCTCAGCGGCGTCCCTGCCCCGCAGCCAGTGGCGGCGTCGCAGGTTTCCGCGCCATTGCAGGCGTTGCCATCGCCGCAGCTCAGGGGCGTGCCTGGCTGGCAGCCGCTGGCCGCATCGCAGGTCTCGGTGCCGTTGCATACGTCGCCATCGTCGCACTCCGCATCGCTTGTGCATCCGGTGTCCGGACAGGCATCGCCGACGCCGTCAGCATCGCTGTCGGCCTGGTCGGTGTTGGCGATCGTTGGACAGTTGTCGATGGCATCATGAACGTCGTCACCATCGCTGTCGGCGCACTCGCCGCCGTCTTCGATCACCGCTTGGGCGCCTCCCGCAGGGCTGTGGAACGCAGCACACTGATCGGGCGTCATGAGGTCATTGCTGCCGGTGGACGCGCCGTACATGATGCTGCGCGAGTCGGCGACATGGTTGAGGCCTGTGTTGTGGCCGTACTCGTGAGCCCAAACAATGCCCTCGCTCGACGGGTTGGAAAGGCGAATCACTGCCGCCCCCTCCCCACCGACGTAGGCGCAACCTACCGTGTTCGTGGTCGGTCCTCCGCAGTCGTTGATCAAGCGAACGACTTTGAAGCGGCTGACACTGTCTTGGAGCACCGCGGTGAGCTCTGAGTTGTCGTCGATGACGTCGAGGCCGTCGTTAGCGGCACCGAACGTGAGCTGCTCGCTGGCACGCAACAACGTGACGCAGCAGGTTGTGTCATCGGCGTGGTCTCCCCGCCCAATCCGAAGGGAGGCGTCGCTAAGGATGGTATCAAGCCGAGCATTGTCCATGGGGTTGGCGACGTCCGGGTGGTTGGCGTACGTGAGCAACGTATCGGAGACGATGGCGCTCGGGTCCGCCAACGATGCGCTCGCGACCTCGGCGGCAAGATCCACGTCGTCGCCCAACGCGCCATCAACCGTCGTCGCGCTGGCAAGCGGCTTGTCTCGCCGGATCTTGAGCTGGTCGAAGCGGAGCTGCGCTTGAACAACAGAGGGCGCTGGCACAGGTCGGTTGGCGATAGGGACAACCCGTCCTGCCGCAATGTCGTTAAGCCGTGCCAGTGCCTCGGGGGCTCCGGAGTTCGCAAGCCCGACCAGCGACATATTGACTAAGTCATCGAGGGTTCGCTGGGGTGTCGCGCTGAACGCGGCGGCCCGCGCAAAGAGCTCGGCGCTGCCGTGGTGCGCCGTCGCGTCCATCAAGAGGTCGAGCGCCGCGACTTCACCGCGCGCGGCGGCGAGTCCAAGTGCCTGCGGTACCAAGAGCAACGCGCGTTCGTCCTCCGGCGAATCAACCCCGACCAGTGGCGCTTCGAGGTACTCCGCAAGGTCGGCAACCGTCGTGTCGTCGGCTAGATAGCCCAGCATGGCAACGACGTTGTCTCGTCGTGGAAACGACGGGTCGAAGAGCAGGTCGCGCAGGTGCGGTACGCCTTCCGGGCCGATGAGTCGCTCCGCCAGCTTCTCGGTCATGCCATGCACGTAGATCCCAAGCGCTGCACGGCGCACCGACAGGGCGCCGGACTCCACGCTCGCCTCGCTGGCGACGGGCGCGGCGACGGGTTCATCGGACTCAACGCCAGGCTGCTCGGCACAGCTCATCGTCAGGGTGCTCGCCGCTACAAAAGCGCCGAGCCAAAGAGCTCTCGTGATCTTCATTCCGTTCTCCCCACCATCATCAGACGCCAAAAAAGCGATCCATCACGAGAATACACGGATACTCGCATCGAGCCAGCGAAAACGCGTCCGGAAACAACCCCAGCACAAGCAATATGGGCCCAGAGCGTCCAGTCCGCAGCGATAGAGTTGCGACGACACCGGACACAAAGACGATCACCGACGCTCGCAAGAATACACACTCAAGCCGCAGGCGAGCCGAACCGCGCGCACCACCGACTAGCTCAGAATACACTCGAGTGTGCAATGCGTGCACCGTACGCCGTCAAGCCCTTGTTTTTGATGAGCATGGGCCGTATCCCATTCTTCGGCCGCTGCCGGTTTCAGGGGAACGATGGATTTTTTGAGTATTCAAACCCAGGAACCGTCCTAGGGTCGACGGTCTCTGCGGGGACCCCGTTCAACAAAGGAGCTATGATGAAAACGACAACTTGGATTCGTGCTGCGTTCTGCGCGCTAGCACTCGGATCATTCACCCTGGCCGGCGCAGGCACCGGGTTCGCGGGGCCGCCAGACAAAGCCGCAAAGTCGGCGGCGAAAGCTGCCAAGAAGGCTGATAAGGACGCGCGAAAGGCTGCGAAGAAGGCCGACAAGGCAGCTGACAAGGCTGAGAAAGCCGCGGAAAAGGGCGCGAAACACGCCGACAAGGCGGCGAAAAAGGCCGACAAGGCAGCCGCCAAAGCCGACAAGGCAGCCGATAAAGCCCGGTACAAGGCTGACAAGCTGGCTCGAAAGGCCAACCGCAAGGGAGACAAGGCAGAGCGCAAGCGACTCAAGGAGGCAGCCCGCGGCAAGGCAACCAAGAGTGACAAAGCCGCGCGCAAGCTCGCCAAAGAAAACCGCAAGCACGCCAAGCGCGTGGCAAAGATCGAGCGGCTGGCCGAGATCGCTGAGCGCACCGGCAACGACAAGCTAGCCGCCAAGGTCGGCATGTTGCTTGAGAAGGAAGACCGACGGCACAACAAAAAGCTCACAAAGATCGCCGATGGCGCGAGCGGTGACGAGTCGTGAGCGCGCGCAACGGTCTTGCTGCGGCGGCTGGAGTGCTCGCGATGACGTTGTGCGGCTCGTTAGGGGCGGCATGCGGCAGTACGAGTGTGGTCGAGACGACCGAGCCCAGCGAAGGCGACCGCGCCGAGTATCGCCAGCAAGCAGCTGACGAGATCAACGATGTAAACGCGTTGGACAAGAGCTCGGAGCTCGAGCGCGAGATCGACTCGGACGACGAATGAGTCGGTATCGGCTGTATGTTCGTGGGGCCGTGGCCACTCTGATGGTCACGGCCGTCCTTTCCGGCCCAGCAGTTGCGGGCGTACCGGACGGCGAGGCTGACGGCATGGAGCTCGGCGGCTCGGTGATGACGGGCGTCACGTCGACCTACGTGTTTCAAGGCAAAAACCAAGGCAACGGCGTCTTTGCACCGACGTCGGTCACAGGTCTTCGCTTAACGCTCGACCGCCTCGGTCCCGGCGAGCTGAGCGCGGGGCTGTCGTTGCTCGCGCCGATCCACAACGACAGCGCGGCTCTCGAGGTACATCCCTCTGTAGGTTACGAGCTTCCGATTGGGATTGCCGAGCTCGACGTCGACTACGCCGCCCGCATCAGAACGGACGCGAGCGAGTCAACGAACCACTACCTCGATGTTGAGGTCACGTTTGGCGAGGACTGGGTCGTTGAGCCAAGCGTTGGGCTCACGTGGGACCTCTCGGGAAGCGAGTCGCTTTACGTCTTTGGTCAGCTGGCGTCGTCGGGCCTGATCGGCTCGCAGGATGTGCTGGGTGGGTCACTCAAGGCCGGAGCTCGACTCGACGATGGAAGCATCGCGCTCGCCGAGGTCACGCTCCAACTCAACTGGACCCATCTCTTCGGCGCCGGCTGGTTTACGTTCACGAGTCTTGGTGCGTCTTACAGTGGCGATGTGACAGACAAAAAGCAGAGCCTGTCCGACATCACACCGATCGCCGCCGTCCACATTGGGTACTTGTTCTAGCACCGATCAGGTCGATTGCATCCGGACTGCAAGGACTTGCGTTGGCCACCAGGGCGCGACGAGGCAGCTTATCGGGATAAGTGACCGAGGAGCAACGACGGTGGCTGACGCAAGTCCGCAGCAAGGCGGGTGCAATCGACCTGATCGGTGCTCCAGCACTGTTGCCGGGAAATGCGGTTTTCAGGGACGCGCGTGGAGCAGCTGCGTGAGCTACGCAGCGCGTTGCGTGCGTTGCGCTTCCTCAGCGCTTGACCTTGTTGATCGTGACCGCCTTCTGCACGCATGGCAGCGACAGCTCACCCAGCGAGCCCACGTCGCCCTTTGGCCCCATCGCGGCCTTTGCCGCACTCGCGAGGTCCTCGTGGGTCAGCGGCTGCTTGCAGAACACCGTCACGAACCTCTCCGGGCCGAGGGTATCATCGAGCACAATGCTGCCGGGAAACACGTAGTCCTTGCTGTCTTCGAGGCGCGCGAGGGTGCCTGACTCGGGCTCATAGACGCTGATGACGCCTGCGCTGTCGAGGCCGACGACGCCGACGTAGGCCGGTCCTTGATGGCTCACGCGGAAGCGAACCGCGTCGTTCGGGTAGAGGTTTTCACCGTCGAGCACCAGCGACACGTCGGCGCCAGCCTGACGCTTGACCACCAGCTCGAAGTTCTCTCCGCCCTTGATGCGCGTGCCGGGGTCGACGACGGGACCTGGCTCCCCGCCTCCGAGCTGCGTCATCAACAAGATCGCGGCCGCAAGCGCGATGGCACCGCCGATGGCCGGGCCGACCCAGCGGCGCCGGATCGGCGTTGGGGCCGTCGCGACAGGCACGCCAGAGACGTCGGCGGTGCTTGGCGCTTCGGCAACAGGAACGCCGGAGATGTCGGCGGTGCTTGGCGCTTCGGCAACAGGAACGCCCGAGACGTCGGCGACCTCGGCCGCAGCGTCCTCGCGGATCGCCTTGAGAGCTCGCGCGACGCCGAGCTCATCGGCGGCATGGGCTTCGACATCGGCCTGCATGCCATCGACGTACGCACGCGCCGCGGGGTCGTTCGCCAGCGCCTGCTCGACAGCTGCCAGCTCGTCGTCGGTGAGCGTCTCGCCCACCAGGAAGCGGTCGAGCAGCAGGTTGCTGACGCCCTCGTCACCATCGCGACGTCGTGCCTGGTCGAGCGGAATGAGAGAATCCGTCATTGGGGCGCTCGCTGGTTGAAGTGAGGCGGCACAGCGGGGTGCCGAAGGTTGGACGAGCCAAGACAAACAACAGGGCAATCGGTCGTCACAATCTGGCTGCCTCGGCGTTTGTTCGCTCGGCTAACACCTTGGCCTGCTTCCGAAACTCCTGAAGCCGATACCCGACCGTTCGACGCGACACGCCGAGCTGAGCCGCGATCTCGTTCTGACTCATCTCATCAACGAAGAAGTGAATGGCGACCTTGCAACAGTCGTCGTCCAGCTCGCGCATGAGCGGCTCCAGCGCGATGCGAGCGGCGCTTGCTTCCGGTGTCGTCGCCTTCGCCACGGCCGGTGCCACACGCTCGGCGTAGAGCTCACCGCGTCGCGACTCGGTGCGGCGCTTGTCGAGGCACACGTTGGTCGTGACTCGGTAGAGCCAGGTCATCGGTGACGACGCGCCGCGAAACGTATCGGCCGAGCGCATGGCGCGCACGAAGACCTCGTGGACAACGTCATCTGCATCGGAGTCGTTGCCAACGATCGACAGCGCCCGGCGACGCACAAAGGGTGCGTAGCGGCGATACAGCGCGTCGATGTCTTCTAGCACGGCGGTTCCTAGGAGTTCGATGTCAGGTGGACGGGCCCCTTACCGCACCTGCTGCCACTTCACCAGCCCGTCGTGCCTGCGGTTTTACGCCGCCAGCCATTTTCTCTTGCCCCGTTGAGATCGGGCACTCGTCGAATGGCCGCAACGACGCTGTTGCCCACAACACACGACGGAGAATCATCATGGCTGGAGCCTTCATTGCGAGCATCATCTGCGCGGTCATTGGCGGAATCATTGGCGAGCGAAAAGGCCGTGCCGGTCTGGGGGCGCTGCTGGGCTTTTTCTTGGCCCTGATCGGGGTCCTCATCATCGCGGTGATGGGCCCTACCGAGGAGCGCAAGGCCCTCGATGCCAAGGACGTCGCCGATCGCCTGCTCGGCGCCGGTGCCGCAAACGACGTCGAAACGCCCGCATCCGACGCCGCGCGCGCCGCCTGAAGCGAGCCCGTCGCCGGCGACTCGAACACTCAACGACACGACCACTCAACGACTCAGGACACACCACATGAAATCACTCAACACGCTCATCATCTTGACCATCTGCACCGGACTCGGCTCAGGCTGCGCTGCCATGCTCAAGCAGTGGCAGGAAGACACCTGCCATTATGACGGCGCATACTCCGAGGGCATGAACGACGCTCAGCAGGGCAAGGACATGCTGCCGGCGCGACTCACGCACAGCTGCCCGGACCACACGCTCGGGGACGTTCAGACCGGCTACCGCGAAGGCTACACGGCCGGTAGCGGCTCCGGCGTCGCGGTGATCACCAGCCGCCAGACGGTCACGGCCCCCACCGGCCCGCGTGCCTATCCACCTCGGCAGCCGCAGTGCCACGACCAGCGGGACTGCGCTGAAGGCTGGTGCCGGGACCGCGGAGACGGCGTGAGCGTCTGCATGCACAAGGGAGTCGCGGGCGACGCGTGCCACTCCACCAACGACTGCACCCACAGCTTGTGGTGCAAAGACCCTGGCAACGGGATGAAGGCCTGCATGTAGCCAACGCCGAGGGGTTAAAGGTAGAGCCCCTGCCCTGCCCGCAGGCGCACCCCCGGCGACGCGTCACGGCTCACGTCCCCAGCAGCAGCATAGAAGTCGAGAGCCGCGGCGGCATCGCGCGCCCGCGGCACCTCTCAACACGTGGGTTCAGCGGGCGGATCGGTTGCAGCCACGTGACAGCTATGGCGTCGTGTCGATGGCGCCTGTGCTGCGGTCGAGCCGCATCAAGAATGCGTCGACATTGGCGTTTTGACCCGCGTTGCGGCCGAAGGGCGGCTCGACACCGCCGATGGCGCCGTTGCTTGTGCCCACGACGTAGAGCGTCCCGCCCGTCGCTGCGACGGCGATGCCTTGTGCGCTCGCGGTGGGGTCGCCATGAGTGACGGTGTAAAGCTCGTTACCGGCACTGTCGAGCGCAGCTACCCACACCTTGCCAGTGTTCTGCACCGTGCCACGTTTGCGGCCGACCACATACGCATTGCCATCAGCTGCCGCCGAGACGTCATGGACCGAGACCAGCGCTGGCGCCGGACCGGTTGTCGTCCAGCTCACGTCCGTTGGTGACGACCTGCGCTCGACGTACCATGCTGCGGTGGTCGGCTTGAGGCCAGTGACGAGGACATCGTCACCGGCACGAGCGACGCCGACGAAGCCGTTGCCGCTGCCATCGCCGACCTCGATATGAGTGACCGTTGGGTCTTGGGGATCCAAGACAACCAGCGCCCTGAGAAATCCAAACTGGGTAGCGGAGCTATCCACGACGGTGCCGTCGATCTGCAGAGTGCCCACGATGACCACGACCACCCACACCCGCCCAGCGGCGTCGACGACGGCATCGGTGACGATACCATCGTGAGGTAGAAGGCCGCCGTTGCCGTCTGAGACCGGCACGGCGAACCCGCGGCTGAGGGAGTAGCCTTGGGCTTGCATCTCGTCGACGTACATGCCGAGCGAGGTCGACGTGATCCCGGTCGGACTGACCGAGCGCGAGCTAACGAAGGCATAGCGTCCACCGGTCACCGACGCCGCTGGAAATCCGCTGCTGAATGTCACCACCGATGCGGCCGCTGGCAGGAACTCGCTCGCGACAGCACCGCCACCTGTCCACTCGACGAGGTTGTATCGGGAGTCCTGTGGGGCCGCGATCGCCAGCCCCACCACGTCTCCCGCTGGGTTCACGTCGCAATGGGGCACAGGACGGTCCGCCAACTCGGCAGGAGCATCGGCCGTCGCAACCTGCGTGCCATCTTCGGAGAACGTCTTGGGTTGGCCGAAGCCGCAGATCGTGACCTGACCAGCCCCTGTGCTGGCGGTGTTTAGCGAGTCGTTCTTCCTGCGACCAAAGAACGTCACGCCCACCCAGTCGCATATCCCGTCCGCATTTGCGTCGCCAGCCGCGTCGTCGCCCTCGCACAGGTCGTTCTCATCGCACATCCCATCGTTGTCGCTGTCTTGATTGGACAAGCCGAAACAATCGCCACAATCCCCGTCGCCATCCGGGTCTCCCAGCTGATCGGGCCCGTAGCACATGTCGTCGGCATCGCAGACGTTGTCGCCGTCGAAGTCGGGACCCACAGGGCAGCCATCGACGTCGTCACAGGTGCCGTCACTGTCACTATCTCCGCTCGCGTCGTCGCCCACACACACGTCGCCGTCATCGCAGATCCCATCGGCGTCGGTGTCGCCTGTTGCGTCATCGCCGCTGCACAGGTCGCAGCTGTCGCAGGTTCCGTCGCCGTCGCTGTCGCCGGTGGCATCGTCGCCGTCGCACGCATCTTGGTCGTCGCAGACGCCGTCGTTGTCGGTGTCGCCGGTCGCGTTGTCGCCAAAGCACGGGTCGAAGCTCACACAAAGACCGTCGCCGTCCGCGTCCACGACTGGACAGACTTTCGCCGAGATCTGGAGGTTGTTACAGATTCCGTCACCGTCAGAGTCACCGGAGCTATCGTCCCCCTGGCAGACGTCGAGGTCGTCGCACACGCCGTCGCCATCGCTGTCGGTGCTCATATTGTCGCCGAGACACGGGTCGTTTTCATCGCAAAAGCCGTCACCGTCTGCGTCACCGGAGCAGGCAAGCCCACACGGCGTGTCGAGGTCGTCGCAGGTCCCGTCGCCGTCGCTGTCGCCGCTAGCGTCGTCGCCAAAGCACTGGTCGAGGTCGTTGCAAGTACCGTCGGCGTCGCCGTCGCCGGTCGCGTCATCGCCAGCGCACTGGTCGGCGTCATTGCAGACTGCGTCGCCGTCATCGTCACCGGTCGCGTCGTCTCCCATGCAGAGGTCGACGTCGTTGCAGACCCCGTCGCCGTCGACGTCACCGGCGTCGTCGTCGCCAGTACACACGTCGACGTCGTTGCACACGCCGTCTCCGTCACTGTCGCCCGACGCGTCGTCGCCGGCGCACTGATCGCTCGGTTCGCACACGCCATCGCCGTCGCTGTCGACGCAGCTTGTGTCGACAGGTCCGACGGTGTCTGCCGCAATATCGCCAGGCAAGGTGTCGCCTGCCTGTGCTGTGTCGTCGGAAGGCGCTGCGTCGCCGCCCGGAGCAGTGTCATCAGCTGTCGACGTGTCATCAGCTGTCGACGTGTCACCGACTGTCGACGTGTCATCGGCTGTCAGCGTGTCATCCGCCGTCGACGTGTCATCTGCTATCGATGCGTCATCTGCTGTCGACGTGTCATCGGCTGCCGATGTGTCATCTGCTGCCGATGTGTCATCAGCTGTCGACGTGTCGTCGGCTGTCGATGTGTCGTCCACATCGGTGTCGCTCTGGCTGGTGTCAACGCTATGGGTGTCTGTCGTGTCGGGCTCAGCGGCGGGCTCCGACTCACATGCGAGGAGGCTCAGGGTCAAAATGGCGATGGCTCTGACACGGCAACAAGCTGCTGACATCAAGGGTGCTCTCTTTTCCGGTAGGTTGCCTCCACGATAGGTAGGCCTGCCCACGCCGCCTAGCGGTATCCACGCCGCGTAAGATCGGCGAAGGATGCCGCGACGCGAGGGCGCGGCATCACGTGCCGAGGCCTTCGGGACGCACGGCCCAAAACAAGCGCTCTTTCCGGCTGCGACTTCCGCGATGCACTCCCCAGCGGAGTCGCTCGCTGCGCTCACTCGATCTCGACGATGCTCGCATGGCCTTCATTCGGCCGACGCCGCTGACAAGCACATCGCGTCCGCCTCGCTCGAAAAGAGCGCTTGTTTTGGGACGAGTGTCGGTCCGGAATTCGGCCGCGAACTAGCCGGACGGGACACTAAGACCAGTGTTGGAACACCCGCTTCATGGGAAGCGGGTGGTCCATTGACCTGGTCGGCAGCCACGGGTGTGGAGACATGCCGCAGGTCGATTTGGGCGTGCACCGGGCTAGAAAATTCCGACCTCAACGCACTGGAGCTTGATGTCAGGCTTCTCGATTTCCGGTGCTGGGTTTTGGATAAAGATGCCGCTGAGGTGCGGTCGCTCCTCAGGTCGTCCTAGGTTGTCGAGCCCCGTCTTGACCTGGTATCCGTTGTACTTCACGGAGCCGGCGCCGGTGAGGAGGTGGTCGACACCGCCCGCCGCGAGGCCCTTGATGATGTTGATCGCTCCACCGACGCACTGGAAAAAGTCGATCGTGCTTCCAATGGCCAAGGGGCAGTCTCTCCTCATCTGTGCAAACACCTTGCCGACGTTCTCGCACTTGTCGTTGTTGTTGTAGGTCAGCTCGTCTTGAATCGTGCTACGACCTGTCCACATCCGCACTTTTGGCGCCCCCGGGCGCCCAGCGCACCACTTCACTTGGCAGGCCGGGCCTGGGCAGTCCCTGCTCTGCGGGTTCGACAGTCCGCGCCACTCGGGTGGCTTCTTGCTCGTGTCCACGCAGTCGGTGTCGGCCGGGCCCGTGCAGCCGTAGTTGTCAGCGTCGTTCTGTGTTGGGTAGCGGGCCAATAAGGCCAGTCCGAGCTGTACGATGCTCGGAACAATGTCGCAGTTGTTCTTCAGCGACGCCGCGTTGCCGAGGTTATTGACCGAGCCGATGTTAAGCGTCGTCTGCAGCCCCCACACATGCGTCGCGATAGCGCCCATGCTGTGTGCGTACGTTCCGTTGGGGAGGTGGTCGCAATAATCCCACTTTTCTGCCATCTCCTCGCAATGGGCCACGAGCTTGTCGCCATACAGGAGGTTGATCACGTTTGTCGTGTTGCCGAGCAACAGGTCGATGATGTGGCCGTCAGCGCCTGACGATGACACATCCAGGTTGGCCGGCGTCGCAGTCGCCGCGGTCCCTGGCGGGTTGAGGTATCCTTGCACAAACAACGACGCTTTGTTCGGCTCACAATAGCCAGCAACCAGTGCAGGCAGCTCTCTGTCGTCTGAGCACGTGTACGCGTACGCGTCGCCGCTCACGCGCAGCGAGGCTGCTGCGGACACCAACAGTCCATAGAAGCGTCGCGACGTGTATTGCTCGATCCAAGAGTAGGATGGGTCGTGCCCGAACATGACATCGAAGTCCATCTGCATCCGCTGCCTCCGCTCAGCACGCTTCTCCGGGTTGACGATGATGGTGACCTGCGGCTTTTCGTCGTCGTGCTGTGGCGGGTTGTCACAGTCGTAGGGTGGCGGATTGACACCGATAGCGTGCCACTCGCCAATGCCCATGTCGCGCTGCTCCACCGACTCGGTTCGTGAGCACGGGTCTGCGCTGGAGGCTTCCCAGCTGTACTGATTGCCGTTCTCACCGTCAGGAAGGGAGCTCCCTGCGGCAATTTTTGAGCCGTCAATCTCCTCCTGACAGGTCTCCAGCATGTCACGGATGCCTGCATTGACCATTGTGCAACCAGACTCGGCTTCCTTTTGCCGGTCCCGTACAATCTTCTGGACGCAGTCAGGGTCTTCCACCATCTCCCCGGTGTCTGGATCACACTTCCAGCGTGAGCATGACTCGCCGCCTTTGCAGAAGGCATACTGGTAGCGGTTCACGGGCTTCACGTGGCGTCGGATGCTCAGCACGTCCTCGTCAAAAAGACGCTTGCCATCGCATCGCCGCGTCTCTCGGCACGCGTTGAGGGTGCTCGCCTTGCTTCCGATACAGGCCGGAGCATTGTCGTTCCAGTCTTTTGCACAATATACGAACCCAGTACCGGTTCCACTCGTGCCTCCTCCGCCACTTGTGCCTCCTCCGGCCGGCGGAGGCCCGAACGCACTCGCTGTGGTGGTCAATGCGACCGTCGCGGTCGCGAAAAGTGTTAGCTTGATCAGAGAGCGAATCATCGATAGTCCTGTGTCGGTGTGTTGTGGTCGTAGGAAGTGTTGTCGGCGATGATGGTGCCGCCCGCCTCGAGAAGTGCGCGCATTGACGCTAGCTCGATCAGCTGGAACGTTCGCTTGGCTTCGTCAATCGCCTCCGGGTCGCCGCTGTTCACCGCGTCGGCATGTGTCTCGACGTATCTGAATGTGACAGTCCGCCAATAGAAACAGACACGCTCCACCGAAGCCGCAAAAGACGCGTCATCTTGCATTCGCGAGCTGGCGCGGACATGGGTGCATGAGCCCGACTCTGGGAAGTCGCGGGCGTCGAGCATGTCCTTCATCGCCAGTGCTTCTTCGCCAAGCGACTCCAGGGCGGCTCTGATGTCCGCGTCCGGACCGAGCGCCAGGTTCACCCTAGGTAGCGAGGTCAACTGCTGGGGCGGTGCTCCGCTCTGCGCTTGCCGTGTCGCGACTGGCGTCGCGTCACGCGCCGGCGACGTGGTCGGCAACTCAGCGCGCTGGTCGGCGAGACCCAGCGCTGGGCCCTCAGCCACCTCGTAAGGAGCGGGTTGCGGCTCATCGTCGCCGAACGCAATGAATGCGGTGATTAAGGCCGTGCAGAGTAATGCTGCACCGCCGATGAGCCATCGAGGTCGTGCCTTGTTCTTATGTCGTGTTGCTCTCAATCCAATTCCCCTTGTCGAAGGCGTAAGTCCGCAATGGGCCACACACATGACCCTCATAGTTTCAACTAGTTCCCCGGCAACCTGGCGTCGTCCTCCCGCGTCGCTTGGCAACGAACGAGGTGATCCAGTGTCGGTTTGGCTTACGCGGCAGACATCACAAGCTTGGACATTGTAGTGCAAAAAAAGATGGTCGCGGGCGTCGAACGTGACGCATCGCGCCGTCACACAACAACTTGAACGCGTGCGGGCGTAGTGCCCGGCGTACGGCGTCAGAGGTGGAGTACCCGGTCATCGACAAGACGCAGCTTGACCTGGCCGCGGTTGCTGTTGGCGCGTGTCGACTTTCAAAAACAAGACACCTTCCTACCTGCTTTCAACGTGAAAACAGATAGTTGCGACTACAGAGAGCACCCAGGCGGATGGACGGACTGCCGCCCTCGGCCGCAAGACTCGCCCACCGCCCTTGATCGAGGGCATGATGATCGATCGGTGATGTTTGGCTATGGCCTGTCCGAAGTCTCCCCGCACGCCACTGACCACACGCGAGAGGTGCCAGACGGCTAGTGGTGCAGCACCCCCGGCAGCAGACTGCCTGCAGGTTGCTACGGCACGCTTAGAGGTAGAGCCCCAGCCCTGCCCCTAGGCGCATCACTGGCGACGCAACAGGCGAGGTATCGCGGCTCACTTCCTCGCCGACGTAGAGGTAGAGCGCCGCGGCGGCCTCGGCAAAGACGAAGACGGTGTCCGTCAGCTCGACGGACGCCCCGATGCCGGCGTCGACAAGCCCGAGGGCGACGTGGTTGTCCGGCGCACGCCCGTAGTGCTCGAAGCGCTGCCACACCCAGCCAAGCCCCAAGCCACCGCCAAGCTCCAGGGTCACCCCGGGAAGGTCAACGACATAGGCCAGGCGCAGCTCTACGTTGGTCTCAAGCTGATGGGTGGCGATGAACTCCTTGGCGTAGCTCGAGCCGCAGACCGACACTCTCGGGCCGAGCGTGAAGCCTTCGAGCTCCCAGCCAAGTGCCAACACACCGCCGTGGCAGAAGGCAGTCTCCCGCGCGCCAAGCGGACTTCGCGTGACGTAGCCCGCCCGGAGTGAATGGACCGAGTCCGGTCCGTGCTCGCTGCCCTTGCGAGCAAGCCGGGCATACGACGTGCGGTCGAGCGCCTGGTCGGCCACGCGAACCTCGTCGCCCGCTGAGACCGTGAACGCCCCCTCCAGGAGGGCCGAGGTCGTGCGACCGCGAACGAAGTAGCGACCCGGACGGACACTGATGGTCCTTTGCTCTTCCCGCCGGTTAACCTCGGCCACGAGCGGCCCCTCGCTGTCATCGCGCAGGACGAACCAGCTCTCGCCTGGTGGCAGGGTCAGCAGCGCCCGGCCCTCGTCGCGACGCCAACGGGTCAGGACCACCTCGCCGCGTCCCCGCAGCTCGTGTCGGTACGTGGGGTGCTGGACGCCAGCGAAGCTGCGGCTCGACGCTCGGATCGTGTTGTCGTAGGCGAACCGGTAGGCCTCGTCGACGTCGACGGCGCCGTCACCATCGCCGTCCGCGGCCCCCAAGAGGCCGCTGACCAGGTAGTGGGTGAAGAAGGAGCCAGAGATGGCGTCGGACTCCTGGGCGTCTTCGCTAGCGGCGCTCGCGGTGAGGTAGACGGCGCCTTTGGCGGTCGTGTCGGCCTTGAACTTCACGGGCAGCTGGGGCCTGGCCACGCCGCCCTTCACCTGGGTGACAACGCCTGACCGGCACGCATCGATGATGACGAGGCGGAACGCCGCGCGTGAGCCGCGAATAGCCGCCTCAAGCTCGTCGTGCGGCAGCATCGTGTGGCCAAGGTGGAGACTCTCGGCATCGGCGTGGCCGCTGTAGTAGACGATGAGCGTGGCGTCGCCTTGCTGCTCGGTCGCCAGCCGCTGGTTGAGCTCTGCGAGTGCCGCGCGCGCCGTGTCAGCGTCCTCCCCGAGCAGGACGATGGTGTTCTCCGGTCGAACATCGCCGAGGTCGGTCAGGACCTGGGCGACCTTCTCGGCATCGGCGTGGGCATAGGATAGCGGCAGCTCGTCGGTATCGCCGAGGTTGTTGCCGATGACCAACGCGTAGCGCTCGCCTGCCTGGACAACGGCTCCCCAGGCACAGAGCAGACCAACCACCGCGATGCCGCGTCTCCACCAGCCGACACGTCCACCGCGACGGTCAGCCGCTGTCATGGTCGGTCCTGCTTGACGAGCATCAGCGAGCTAACCGTGCAGCCTGCGATTGGCTCCGGCGCTCGGCCAGCGGTCTTGAGTTGCTCGGTGAGCTCACCGAGCTGGAAGCTGCCGCGGCAGAAGATGGCGTAGACGTCCTCACGACCGAGCGTCGCGTCGAGCTCGGTCGACAGCGGCACCGCCCGCGTTCCGCGCCCCTCGACCTTGCCGCTCCCGCTGCCGCTGGCCGGGAAGTAGGTCGACACGACCCCCGCGCCGTCGCGGCTCAAGATCGCCAGATCCACCGGCCCAGGACTGGTCACAAACCACTGCACGCGGTCACCCGGGTAGACAACGCCGCCCCGACGGGCCGCAAACTTGGGCTCTTCGATGACCTCACCGGTCCCGACCACGTAGTTGATGGTGGGCTTGCCCTTGGTTCGAATCTCCGGCGGCCGGTCGGTGTTGACGACCTGAACGAGCAGAAACGCACACGCCGCTAGCGACATGACCAGCATGGCAGGACCGATGGCCCGACGCTGCCACGAGCGCGGTCGATGAACGGTTGCCCCGGTCGGCCTGGCCGGAGACGCCTGACCGGCAGACGTCAGCGTCGCGAGCTCACCGTCGATGTCACGCGCCTCGAAGCGGCTCTTTTCAGCCACCAAGGTCGCGTGACGGGCCGCACAGCTGTCGCAGCTCTCCAGGTGGGAGCGGCTGAGCGCGACGTCGCCTGGTGCCAGCTCGCCCGCCAAGAGCTGGTCGAGCCGGTAGTCGGATAGGTGGGTGTCTGCCGTGACGACGTCGTCGTCGCCGAGGTTCTCGTCACTCATGGGGCCCATCCTGGCCAGAAGACTTGGACCGGCCCCTTGCCAAACACCACCTCCACCTGGCCGTCGGTGGCGGGCGTCAGCTGGTCATGGGAGGGACTCGGGCCCGGACAACCCGCGGCGCGCGTGTTGGTGTAGATGCAGTCGGGATCGCCGTCGCTGGGATCGAGCTCGCCGCCTGCGCAGGTCGAGGCAGCCGCGACCCAGCACGCCGTGTACTCGGGCTGAGCGACGCGAAAGTCCTCGTCGGCGACCACGCGCAGCAAGTGAAAGCCCTGGCTCAGCGGGGCCCCGAGACGCTGCGCTGCGTAGGTTCCTGGCTGAACATCGCTGGCGACGTAAGCGAGCACGTGGCTCGTGACGAGACCGCCGCCGAGCGTCAGCTCGCGCGCGAAGGGGTCGCCGTCAAAGCTGGGATCGGTCACAACCAGCGCCGCAAGACCGACCCGCACCTCGTCTGGTCGCTGACCGTCGACGCTGTAGTCATTGAGCTGGTCCACCTGCGGGTAGCGCAAGAACTCGGCCTCAAAGGTATGAGGGAGGCCGTTCGGCACAATCGTTCGCTCGCCGGTCGTCGCCGCGCCGCCCAGGTCGTCGATCCAGTGGAGCGTCACCGCGAGCCCCGCCTTGTTGGCGAAGCTGTCGTCCGTGACGCGCCCGTCGAGCGTCACCACCGGCAGTCCTTGGTAGTCCGCATCGACGTACGCATCACAGCCTGCGACCGCCGCCATGCAGGCGAGCAAACCCGCGAGCCACGCCGCGACTCCAAGACCCGCAACCGGCAACCTATCTGGGCACCGGGCTACCATCTTCGACTCCTTATCGAAGCACACGCTCTCAAACCGACCACATTCCTTGAGCGGGCCGAGTGGCCCCCTTCAGTCGGTTGGAACGTAGGTCCGCGCGCGGGGCAAAATATGTGGCTGGACCGGTCACGCCGTCGCCTCCCGCACCAAGCGAAGTCGCTTCTCCGCTTGGTCGATGGCGCGCTGCAGAAGGTTGGTGACTTGGCGACGCGAGCACCCGAAGACCTCGGCGATCTCGGCGTGAGTCATGCCGTCGACATGGTAGTAAATGAGGACCGCCGCGCAGTCTTCGTCGAGCTCATCGATGACCTTGCGCACGTCCGCGATCGCCTCGGCGCCGCCGTCCCGTCCGGCGTTCGGCGGTGGTAGGTGCTCGTCGCGCAGCCGGGCCCGGTTCTTGTGCTGACGAATGCGGTTGAGGCAGGCGTGGGTGGTTGCGCGATAGATCCATGCCGCGTTGTTGCGCACGCCCTCGAGCTGCTCAGGCCGAGCGGCTAGGCCGCTGAAGAGCTCTTGGAGAACCTCCTCAGCATCGGTCTCGCTGCTGAGGATCTGACGCGCCCGACGCAGCACCACGTGGCCATGGCTCCGATAGAGCGTCGCGAGCTTGCGCTGGACCTCTGGCTCCAAGCCTGCTGCGCTAACCATGAGTAGTTTAAGGAGATGAATCTCGACGCCCGCCTGTCGACTGCCTTAGAGGCTTCGCCATGCTACACGATCGACCATGGCATCCAACCCCCTACCGATTCTTTGCCGCCGCGCGACCGTCCTTGGGCTGCTGCTAGCGCCCGGCATGGGCCTTGGCTGTGTCGATCTTGCCGAGCGCGAGACGGTCGCCTCGGTCCCTCGTCCCGCCACGGCCCCGCCCTCGCTGAGCCCCGACCTGGACCTCGTCGACGCTGCACAGCGGTGCATCGACCACACGTCGGTCTGCAGCACCGAGGCCATCTCAGGCTGCGTCGCCGGCCTCTGGTGTTCGCCGACCCGCAGCGACTACCGTCAGTGGCGAGCCAGTGTCTACGACTGCGACACCAGCTCGTTCACCGGCAACAACAACGGCGACAAGACGACCGCCGTTGCCACGGGCATCGCGACGAACTACGTCGGCCGCTGCGAGGACTTTGAGACCCGCTGCGCCGGCGAGCTGGCCGCGTACCGCTGGCCGAGCGACCAGTGCGTCGACACCGTCAGTGACGAGGAAGCCAAGCGTCGCGCGGGCTGCTTTGAGGGCGCATCGTGCGATGATGCGATGCGCTGTCTCACCGACAGCCTTGCCCCGTACGCGCCTCTTGTCGCCGAAACGTGCCGGCCTGACCCTGACGACGCACGGCTCGCCGTGGACATCGTGTGCCTCAGCGAGTCCACGTATGTCTTCGCGCCCACCCAGCCTGATACGTTCTTCACGGTGTTTCCCGGCGACACCACCACCACCGGCCTAGACATCCTCCAGGACGGCCGTGTGGTGGCCGACAGCCTGATTCGAGAGTTCAGCGTCGAGGTCACGCCGCTCGACGAGCTCGACGCGATCAGCTTCAACCCGGCGTCCCGGAGCCTGACCATCGGGCTGCCCAGCGGCGCGGCGGTTGCCCGCGGGCGACTCACCCTGCAGGCCAACGTGCACGTCGAGCAGGACAGCATCTGCACCGCCCAGCTCCGCCAGACCATCGACTACACCGTTGTCGCGGTCCAGCGGCCCTAGCCTTAGCGGCGTCGCCCACGGAAATGCGGCCGGCGGACGAACTCGGTGCTCGGCGGCACGAGCGCCGGTCTAGCTCGGCTGAACCGCGCGTCGCTGCCGACGGCCGTAGAGCAGTCCTAGGGCGACCAGAACGAGCGCGGGCGCGGCAGGAACACCCTCGCCGCCGCTGCAGCCGTCTCCACCCTCAAACGAACCGGTCACATCGATGACCTCGCAGGCGCTGGGCTCATCGGTGCAGCGAAAGCCTGCCTCTTCGAAGCAGGTCGCCGAGCAACCGTCACCACTGCTGGTGTTGCCGTCGTCGCACTGCTCGAAGCGGTCGATGACCCCGTCGCCACATGCGGCCTCGCAGCCGTCTGCGCCGTCGTCCTTGAAGCCGACCTCGCACTCACACGCGAAGCCTCCGGGGGTGTTGGTGCAGTCGGCGTTGTCGCCGCACGGGGCGCTCGCCGCGCACTCGTCGACGTCGACACACACCCGACCGTCGCCGGTGAATCCGGCAGGGCACGCACACTCGAAGCCGCCGGCAACGTTGGTGCAGGTGGCGCCTTCCGCGCAGTCGTTGGTGCCGTCTGCGCACTCATCGACGTCGCTGCACGACCCGTCATCGCCCGTGACGTAGCCTGCCGCGCAGTCGCACGCGAAGCCGCCATCCGTGTTTCGGCACGTCTCGGCATCGCCGCAGGTGTCGGAGCCCACCGCGCACTCATCGACATCGATGCAGACGCTGCCGTTGCCGGTGTAGCCTTCGCCGCAAGCACACTCGAAGCCACCGTCGGTGTTGCTGCACGTCGCTTCCGGCGCGCATGCACCGGCGCTTTGGCACTCGTCGATGTCGACGCAGCCGCCCGCCCCGTCCGCCTCGTAGCCCGCCGCGCAGGCGCTGCAGGTGAAGCCACCATCGGTGTTGACGCAGGAAAGACCTGTACCGCACGTGGCCGTTCCGGCGGCGCACTCATCGACGTCGACGCACGCTGACGCGTCGTTGGGATCAGCCTCGTAGCCGGCACTGCACGCGCACTCGAAGCCGCCAAGCGTGTTGACGCACCCGGCGTTCGCGCCGCAGTCCGCGGTCCCCGCCAGGCACTCGTCGATGTCAAAGCAGGTCTCGCCGTTGCCCTGGTAGCCCGCGTCGCAGGCGCACTCAAAGCCACCGACTGTGTTGGTGCACGTGGCCAGTCCGTCGCACGTGTCGGTGCCAGCGGCGCACTCGTCCACATCCGTGCAGGTCACGCCGTCGCCGGTCCATCCACCGTCGCACGCGCACTCGAAGCCGCCATGAGTGTTCGAGCACACGGCCTCAGCCGCGCAGTTGTCGGTCAGTGCGAGGCACTCGTCGATGTCGAAGCACGTCGCACCGTCGCCAGCGAAGCCAACGCCGCAGCTGCAGCTCACGCTGCCGACGAGGTTGAGGCACGTGGCCTCGGGGGCGCAGCCGGACACCGTGGCGCCGAGCGCACACTCATCGATGTCGACGCAGTCACCTTCAGCATTCCGCTCATAGCCGTCGTCGCATGGGCACGAGAAGCTGCCGAACGTGTTGACGCAGACCTCGTTGGCGTCGCACACGCTGGTCGCTTGCAAGCACTCGTCGATGTCGGCGCAGGCGGTGCCGTCGCCGGCCGTGCCGGTCGGGCACATGCACTCGAAGCTGTTGTCGACGTTGGTGCACGTGGCAGCCGGGTCACAGTTGTCGAGACCTCGGTTGCACGCGCAGAGCTCGGCACTCGGCGGGCCAGGGCTTGCCTCGGTCAGGGTGATGCGGCTGTCGACGGCGATGCTGTTGCCTGAGTACGTCTGCTCGTGACCGTTTGGCCAGCGAACGACGATGGTGTCGATCTGGGTTTCGCTACCGAGCCCGAACTCGAGCAGCAGGCTGTTCTGGGAGCCACGCCCAGCACCGCCGCTGACCTCTTTAACGAAGTGGCGCGTCGGCGTGTAGACCCAGACGCGGGCACCCACGGCAGCGCGATTGCTGTACTGCGTCGCCAGCTTGACCTGGAGCCAGTGGTTGCTGGTGATGGTGTCGTTGCGCCACAGACGGTTGCCGGTCTCGACGTCGGTGGTCACGAAGAGGTCCAGGTCGCCGTCGTTGTCGATGTCAGCGAACGCCACGCCACGACCGTCGAAGAGCCCGCCGCCGGCCAGGCTCGTCGTGATGTCGGTGAACGTTCCGTCCCCCTGGTTGTGAAAGAGCACGTTCGCGGTGGATGCTGGGGAGAATCCGTTGGTCACGAAGAAGTCTTCGAAGCCGTCGTTGTCGATGTCGCCGACGTTGGCGGAGATGCCCCAGCCAAGCGCGTCCGCCGTGCCGGACGCGCCCGTGACGTTGACGAAGTTCGTGGTGTTGCCGCTCGGCACGTTCTCGTAGAGGGCGTTGTCGACAGGCGTCGGGTCGGCACCGGGCCAGGTGGTCCAGTAGAGATCCATGTCGAGGTCGTTGTCGTAGTCGAAGGCGATGACGCCCATGCCCAAGCCGGTGGCACCGACGCCGTTGTCGGTGATGTCGCTGAAGGTTCCACAGTCGTTGAGGTAGACGCTGTTGGGGTCGAACGAGCGGTTGCCGACAAAGAGGTCGGGCCAGCCATTGTCGTCGAGGTCGCTCGCGACAACGCCCACGCCCGTCACGTCATCGTCGATCTGCAGCAGGCCAGCGACGTTGGTGAACGTCATGTTGCCGCTGTTGATGTAGAGGATCTGCTCGCCGATGGCGTTGACGTAGACATCGAGCAGACCGTCGCGGTTGTAGTCGAGGAGGGTGACGCCGCGGCTCGAGTCGGTGGCGGTCAGGCCCGTGGAACCCGCCACGTTGGTGAAGGTGTGTTCACCACCAGGGCCGACGGGACCGTTGTTGCGGTAGAGCTCGTCGCGACCGCCGGCGAAGTTGACCACGTAGAGATCGAGGTCGCCGTCGTTGTCGAGGTCGCCCCAGGCAGCGCCGACAGAAAACGCCTGGTCTGTGCCAAGGCCAGCCGCCAGCGTGACGTCGGTGAAGCTGCCGCCACCATCGTTGCGGTAGAGACGGTTGGGCTGAATCGCCCCAGGGGTGTCGCCTTTGATGGTGAGGTACACGTCGGCGAGGCCGTCGTTGTTGTAGTCGCCGAACGCGACCGACTCCACAAGGACGCCCGGGAGCTCAAGCGAGGTGCCGGCCGCAATCTCCGTGAAGACCGGTTGAGCGTTTGCTGGCGTTGCTATCAGCAAGAGCGGCCCAGCGCAGAGCGCAAGCAGTGAAGTGCGTGTCATCGTGTCCCCGAGTCATGTCTGTGGTTGGAGGAGGCTATTTCGCCTCCGCCGTCGTTGCAATGGGCGTTATGGGCGCGCTCCTGTTTCTGCCGGGATTGACAGCAAAAAAAGTTTCGCTTCGGAAACGAACACTTACACTGTAAGTTCAAGAAAGTTGAAACACCTCGCGGCGGCCGCGGCTATGGAGGGTGTCTATGTCAAACCAACTCCCAGCATCGATTGCGCAAAGTGACGCCGAGCTTGTCGAGAGCGCACGGCGTGGTGACGCCGCCGCATGGCGGCAGCTGATCCGACGCCACACGCCGATGGTGCACCGCCTCTCGGCGCGTATGCTCGGCGCGGGAGCGGATGCAGAGGACGCCTGCCAAGAGGCGTTTATGAAGATGCATCGAGCGATCGACAGCTACGACACCGCCAGGCCGCTTGGCCCGTGGCTGGGCCGAATCACCTACCACGTGTGTCTCAAGCGGCTTGGTGCCGCGAAGAGAGGCGGCCCCGTCATCGATCCGTCGAGCTTGGCGCATGTCGCCGACGAGCGGGCAGCGGGTCCTGAGCGCGCAGCAGCGTCCCGTCAGACCGGCCAGCTGGTCACCGCCGCCATGTCGCGACTGTCCGCGCAGGACCGCGCGCTGGTGACCCTGAGCTACCGCGACGGGCTGACCGACGCGGAAGTCAGCGTGGCCGTCGGCATGAACCGAAACACGGTCAGGACGCGCCTGCACCGTGCGCGACAGGTACTGCGGCGGGCTCTGACGCCCGTCCTTGGCTCCGGTGGGGGTGGCGGATGAGCCGGACGACGCCGACGGACAGGACGGTCACCGCGGCCGACCTGCAGCCCGACCCAGAGGCCGTGCGCATGGCCCTCGATGAGCAGATCGATGCCTACCTCGATGGGGTGATGTCGACCGCCGAGGCCCGCGCGCTCGAGCGACGCTTCGCCGAGGTCGCGGTCGCCGACGCGCTCGCCGAGGCCATCGCGTTCCGCGATCTGTTGACGTCAGAGATCGGAGACGACGCCCCTGCGGGACTCGCCGACCGCATCATCGACGCGCTGGGCTTCGGCGAAGAGCCCGCACGTGAAGCGGTCACCGCGCGGACGGGCGCCACCGCCTCGACCCGCGGCAAGCGTCGTCGCGACCGCGTCCGGGACGCTGCGCGACTCGCCGGTGGTATCCTCCAAGGCGCCCGGATCTTGGCCTCGACCCGCGGCACCAAGCGCGGCGCGGAACCCGAGCCCGGCACCGCGTGGGCGGGACTTGGCACGATGCGCTACGCCTTAGGACCGCTGGCCGTCGTCGGCGGCGGAGCCAGCGGCTCCGAGGTCGCACGTCCGGCGCTGCGCCGACGCTCGGATGCACAAGGGAAAAGCAAGTGATCGTCGTCGACGTCATCGTCTGGGTGCTGATCGCCATCGCGGTCCTGGCGGGCGCCCTGCTGGCCCTGCTGCTGCTGATGCCCATCAGCTACCGCGTGCGCGGCGCCGTCGACGATGAGGGGCTTAGCGCCGAAGAGTGCCTGTGGTGGCATGGCGGCGTCCGGTGGGCGTTTGGTGCCGTCTCGCTGCATGCGGGTCCACGGACCGAGCTGATGGTGCGCGTCTTCGGCGTGCGGGTCTGGCGCGGCAGCATCAGCGGGCACAACGACGACGAGATGACAGAGGCCAAGCGCGACAAGCGTGCGGCGAAGAAAGCGAAGAAAGACGCCAAGAAGGCAGCAAAGAAGCACGCCAAGAAGCGCGCGAGCTACGACAGTGGGCAGCAGTGGGAGCGTCTGCATGTATGGCTTGAGATCTTGGGTCGCTACGCCGGTGCGCTCCATCTCTCCGGACACGCGGAAGGCGTGATCGGCATGCCCTACCCCGACCAGACCGCGACCGTGCACCAGGTCCTGGTGACCCTCGACCGGACGCTTCCCGTCGACCTGAGCGAGCTTGAGGTCGACTGGATTCAGGAGTCCCTCTTCGTGGAAGGGCAGGTCCGTGGCTGGGTCTGGCCGCTCGAGCTGGTCTGGGTCTCGCTGCGTGTCTTCCTGAGGGCGGACACACGCCGAGCCATTCGCGCGGCCTAAGCCGGCAATCTATGCGGCGGTCGCAGGGGAGGCGTGACGCCTCAAAGCCAAAGAACCATCGATTTCGCAGTCAACAACCCATGACCCAAGGAACCCCATGACTCACCTAAGACAGATGTTTGATGCCGTCAGCGGCCGTCTCAAGGCCCTTGCCCAGCGCAACGCCGTCGTGGCCAAGCCAATCTCCGTCGGCGAGCGGCACGTCCTCACCATGTGCGAGCTGAGTGTCGGCTTCGGCGGCGCGGGCGGCGCGGGCGAAGGCTCAGAGGGCGGCTCGGGTAGCGGCGAAGGCCAAGGCGGCGGCGCGGTGGGACGTGCGAGCGCCTGCCCGGTGGCCATCGTTGTTGTTGAGAACGGCAAGGTGCGGCTCGAGCAGCTCGGGACCTGACCGTGTCGGACCCGCTGAGCGGCAGCCTGTTTGCGACCGCCGTCTTCACGACCCCAGCGGCGCCCCCCGCTTCGCCTTCAACCCAAGAGTTTTCCGCCAACGCGCCTCGGAGCGCTCAGACAAACACCCCCAATGGAGAGACACATGAGTAGCGTATCAACCGTGCAGACCCAGCCGAGCAGCGACATGAAGTTCATCACGGACCTCATCGGAATGGTGTCTGGAAAGCTTGAGGACGCCGCCCAGAGCGACGTCGTCGTCGGACAGCTCATCGATCTAGGCGACGTCAAGATCGTGCCGCTGTCGCGACTGAGCGTCGGCATGGCGGTCGCCGGTGCAGAGGGAGAGGCGGACGTAGCCACCCAGACCTCGCGCAGTCGCAAGCACCGCAAGCGCGGGCATGGCCGAGGCAAGGGCGGCATCTCAGGCATGGGTGCCAAGGTGCGCCCCGTGGGCTTGGCCATCTTCACCGACGACGGCGTCGAGGTTCTCCCGATCGCCAACCGCAAGGGGATCCTCGACAAGATCTTCGACAAGATCCCGGCGGTGATCGAGATGGTCGAGCGCGCCACTGGGACCCACGCAGAGTCCGCTGACGCCATTGCGGCGCCGGCAAGCTGATGAAAGCGATCACCTACGACAGCTACGGTCCGCCAGAGGTGCTGACGGTCAGCGAAGTGGAGACCCCGAGCCCTGCGGCCGACGAGGTGCTGGTTCGGGTCCATGCGGTGGCGATCACGTCCGCTGAGTCCGCGTTTCGCTCCGGCAGCCCATGGATTGCGCGGCTCTTTATGGGGCTGTTCAAGCCGAAGCAGGCGGTCCTAGGCAGCGAGTTCTCGGGCGTCATCGCCGCGGTCGGCTCCGACGTCACCGGCTTCAACGTCGGTGACCTGGTCTACGGCAGCACGGGTGATGCCCTTGGGAGCTATGCGCAGTTCGTCTGTGTTCGCGCAGACTCCGCCCTGACGTTGGCCCCGCGCGGCCTGTCTGCAGGCGGATCGGCGGCGCTCTCGTACAGCGGGCTGACCGCCCTCCCCTTTCTGCGCGACAAGGGCATGCTGGGGCAGTCGCCAACCGACGCCGACGTTCGGGTGCTCATCAACGGGGCCGCAGGGCCCATTGGAACCACCGCCATTCAGCTGGCCACGCACCTGGGCGCCACAGTCACGGCGGTGTGCAGCCGCTCGAACTTCGACTTGGTTCGGCGCCTAGGCGCCAGCGACGTCGTCGACTACACCGAGCAGGACTACAGCCGCAGCGACCAGCACTACGACATCGTGTTTGACGTCGTCGCCAAGAGCTCGTTTTGGCGGGCGCGCCGAGTCCTGAAGAAGCGCGGACGCTACCTGACGACGGTCCCGACACCCGGTGCACTCTTTCACATCCTCTGGACGGCGCTGTTTAGCCGAAAGAAGGCGCTCTTTGCCGCGACCGGGCTGCGCAAGCCTGAGCTCCAACGGGCCGATCTGGTGACCCTCCGCGAGCTTGTCGAGGCCCACGCGCTGACGCCTGTCATCGATCGCCACTACGACTTCGACGACATCGTGGCGGCCCACACGTACATCGACCAGCCGCACCGCAGCGGAAACGTCGTGATGCAAACGCTCGACCGCGACGAGGCTGCATGAACACCCAGCCCCGCACGCCGACGCCCACAACCATGGCGGCCATGGCCCGAGATGTTTACGGCGGCCCGGAGCACTTGTCGCTGCGGCAGCTCCCCACGCCAGCCGTGGGTCCTGACGATGTGCTGGTTCGCGTGGCGGCGGCCTCGCTCAACAAGGCCGACCACTACCACCTCCGCGCCGTTCCGTGGCTCATCCGACTGGGTGGCTTCGGCGTCTTTCGGCCCAAGTACAAGGTCGTCGGCGCCGACCTCGCCGGGACCGTCGTCGCCTTGGGAGCGAACGTGACGTCGGTAGGGTTAGGCGACGCAGTCTACGCCGACACAAGCGGCGGGCGCTGGGGCGCATTCGGTGAGCTGGCTGCGGTGGAAGAAGCAGCGCTCGCCAAGGTGCCCGCAGCCCTTAGCCTCGAGCAGGCAGCGGCGGTCCCGATGGCCGCCGTGACGGCCCATCAAGCCCTCGTCGCGGCGGGCGTCGCCGTCGGTGGCAGCGTCTTGATCAACGGTGCATCGGGTGGCGTCGGAACGTTCGCAGTCCAGCTCGCCAAAGCTCTTGGCGCGATCGTGACAGCGGTCTGCAGCACCCGCAACGTGGATCAGGCGCGCTCGCTGGGGGCCGACGAGGTCATCGACTACAGGACGACCGACGTTGCGGACACCGCGACGCGCTTCAACGCGATCGTCGACCTGGTCGGCAACCGCTCGGTCCGCGTCTACAAGCCACTGTTGGCGGAGGGTGGAACGTACGTGCTGGCCGGCGGCAGCGTGGGACGCATCTTCCGTGCAGCGGTCTTGGGCCCACTCATCACGCTGCTATCGAAGAAGAAGACCAAGACCTTCCTCGCCAAGCCAAGCGGCGAGGCGCTGGCAAAGCTTCAGGCTTACATCGACTCCGGCCAGGTCGCTCCGGTCATTGAGCGAAGCTACCCGCTCGACGCCCTACCGGAAGCGTTCAGCTACCTCGAAGAAGGCCACGCGCGCGGCAAGCTTGTCGTTGTGATGTCGGACGCCGACACGACGGATTGAGACGCGCCGACGAGCGTGCGACTCAGGCGCGCTCTTGACGACTCAGTCCCAGCGGCTGGTCAGGTGAAGCGTCCAGCTGCTGATGGTGCCGAGGTCTTGGCCGGCGCCGTCGACCACACGAAGGGTCCAGGGCCCGTTGACGGCGTCGTCGCCGCTGTGGTTGATCGCGACGTCCTTGAGGACCAGGTCGTCGGCGTCGTCGCCGCTGCGGGCGTGGACGGTGGTCACGACGTCGCCGCTGGGATCGGCGACCGTGACGGTGAGGTCTCCGATCCAGGTGTGGCGGATGGTGATGTCGGCGCGGACCTTGACGGGCACCGAGCCGAGGCAGCCGACCACGATGGTGTCGCTGGCGCCTGCGATGTCGTTGTCTGGGATGGGCGTGTTGGGCGTGCTGGTGAAGCTGCCAGCCATCCAGTCCGGCGCGCAGCTCTCCGCGATACAGAGCAAGCCACTGTTGCAGTCTCCGTCGGCTTGGCAGCCAGCGCCTTGTCCGTCGAGCGGCGTCGTGTCGGTGCAGCAGCCCTCGCCGCCGTCCATGTACTGGGGCACGCCCTGGCAGCTGCTGGACTCGGCGCACTGAGCGTTGCTCGTGCAGGCCGTGCCGTCGGCAGGCTCGTTGCCGCCGCCGCCGCTATCCTCGCAGAGCCCCTCGTGGTTGACGCTGACGGACGCCGCGTTGGCGCGGCAGCCGTTGGTGTAGGTCTGACCGTCGCAGCCACAGACCGGGATGGCCTCCGTCGTGCAGATGACGGGAGGGACGGAGCAGACGCCTGGGGCGTCGGCCCAGCCGCAGATAGCGCCGAGCGGGTGCTGACAGAATGAGCCAGCCCCACAGTCGAAGGTGAGGCCGCGCGAGCCGCACGGCACGCCGAGGTCGAGGCGGTAGTCTCCCGTCGCCTCCCAAGACCAAGAGAACACGCCGACTTCATAGGTGCCGGCGAGCTCGGCGATGACCTCGAGGCTCACCTCGTTGCCGGTGCGGTTGACGGCCCAGTCGACGAGGTCGCCCTTGGGGTCATAGACCGCCAGCGCCAGGCCACGGCCGGTGTAGTACTCGGCAGACGCTGAGAGGTTCAGCCGGTGACCTTCGACGGCGACGTAGCGGTACAGGTGCGCACTGTCGCTGCCGGAGAAGCGATGGTGGACGGGCATGTTGGAGGCGATGCCACCGGTGCGGTTGAACCAACCTGGGGCGTCAGCCTTTGACGCGGCGTTGACGACCTCGATCGGAGGCTCGACGCGGTTCGCGGCGTCGTCGATGGGAGCCGCGTCACCGCAGGCGGTGGTCAGGAGCATCGTGGCGATGGTGGCGATGAAAATGCGTGTCATGGCTTGGCCCTGCGTTGTGTCCGGCCGGTCGGTACCAACTTGGGGAGACGGGGGCAAGGTTGGAGTGTGTTGTTTTGTTAAGGACCGGCGACAAAGCTTGAGCAACGGCCGGCTCGCAACGAGTGCCGCCGTGAGTGTGCAAGTGTGGTAGGAGCAGGCTGCTGACGCAGGGCTATCGCGCGGCAACACGGCTGGAGCACGTCGCGACATGATCGACACCACGAGCCACCACTTGATGGCGGAATACTGGGACTGCAGCGCAGCCACGCTCAACGACGCTGCTGCGATCGAGGAGATGATGCGCGACGCCGCGCGGGCAGCCGGCGCGACCATTGTCACGACCGTCTTCCATGAGTTCGCGCCTCAAGGTGTCACCGGCGTGGTGGTCGTCGAAGAGTCTCACCTGTCGATCCACACGTGGCCTGAAGCGGGCTATGCGGCGGTGGACTTCTTTACGTGCGGGGCGGCCGACCCAAGGCTTGCCCACGACGTCCTCGCCCATGCCTTTGGCGCCAAGCGCTGGCAGCTCGCACTGGTCGAGCGGGGAAGGCCGAGGGCAGACGACAACCTGAAGATCGTTGTGACCAGCGGCGACGCCACCGCGACGTAGATCGCGGCAGCGACGTCGGAGTCGCGCCGTGCGTCAAAACTAGACCCAAATCAAGCGCTGTTTCCGGCTGCGGCTTCCGAACTGCCCGCCCCAACAGCGTTTGTTCGTTCGCTGTCGCTCACCTGAACTCGACGATGCACGCATCGCCTTCGTCCAGCCGACGCCGCTGGCAAGTACATCGTCTTCGCCTCGCTAGAAAACAGCGCTGGATTTGGGACTAGAATCAGGCGCCGGGCTTTTTGCCCGTCGAGTACATCTCATCGATGAGCGAGGCATAGCGCTCGTAGACGACCTTGCGCTTGACCTTCAACGATGCGGTCAGGATGCCGTTCTCGACGGTCATCGGCTCGACGATCCGCACGTACTTCACCGTCTCGTACTTCGCGAGCGTCTTATTGACGGTCTCGATGTGCGCCTCGACAGACGCGAGGACCTCGGGTGCGTTGAGGTCGTTGGGATGGCCGGTCTGCTTGGACCACTCTTCCAGCTCTTCCGGATCGATGGCGACCAGCGCCGTCACGTAGTTGCGCGTGTCGGCGACGGTGACGCACTCTTGGATGATCGGCAGGTTCTTGATGCGGCCCTCAAGCTTCGCCGGGGCGATGTACTTGCCGCCACTGGTCTTCATCAGCTCTTTCTTGCGGCCGGTGATCTTGACGAACCCGTCGCTGTCCATCGAGCCGAGGTCGCCGGTCATAAACCAGCCGTCAGCGTCAAACGCGTCTGTCGTGGCCTCGTCACGGTTGAGGTAGCCCGCCGTGATGTTGGGGCCCTTGGCGAGAATCTCGCCGTCGTCGGCGATCTTGATGGTGACGCCAGGGAAGGCCTTGCCGACAGTGCCGAGCTTGAAGCTGTCGGGCAGGTTGGTGGTCAGTCCCGGGCACGTCTCGGTCAGTCCGTAAGCCTCGAGCAGGTTCAGGCCAGCGGCGAGGAAGAACTCGTGCACCTCGACGTTGAGGGGGGCCGAGCCCGACAGAAGGATGTGGCAGCGGTCAAACCCGAGCTTCGCGCGAAGCTTTGAGAGCACCAGCTTGTCGGCCACCTTGTAGCGCAGCTTCAGAGGCAGCGGAATGGCCTTGCCTTGCGAGCGGTACGGGATCGTCTTCTTGCCGGTGTTCATCGCGAAGTGGAAGAGCTTCTGGCGAATCGGCGGCGCGCCTGCCACGGCCGTCTCGATCTTGGCTTTGATCTTCTCGTAGACGCGCGGCGCCGCCGGGAAGAAGCCAGGCCGAGTCTCCTTAAGATCGTCGGCTAGCGTCGGGATACCCGACATGATGATCGGCGCGTCGAAGTAGGGCCCCGACAGCTCGATGAGCCGGCCAAACGAGTGAGCGAGCGGCAGGAACAGGTCAAACCCGCCCTCGCGCATCTCCGCCCCCATGATGCCGGTCTTGGCGACCGCTTCCATCATCGACAGCATGTTGTCGTTGGTCTGAATGACGCCCTTCGGCGGCCCCGTCGTGCCCGATGTGTAGGTGTAGGTCGCGGTGTCCTCGCGCTGCCCGACGCCGCGCTTCTTGCGCTCCTCGGCGGTCGCTTCAAGGTTCTCGTTGCCGCGCTTCTCGAGGTCGGCGAGGCTCTCCCAGTCGTCGGCCGGGTCCACGCCCGTGGGGTCCATCACCACGACGTGCTTGAGCTTGACGTCTTCGGCTGGGTACTTGCGGTCAAAGAACGTGAAGCCGCCCCGCAGCTCGCGCACTTTCGCCAGCTGGGCGGCGTCCTCGACCACCGCGACGACTGCCTCGGTGTCGACCAAGAGGTAGCCCGCTTCCTCCGGCAGGAGCGTGGCATAGACCGGGACGGTGCGGAGGCCGACGGTCAGCGCCGCAAAGTCCGTGGCGATCCACTCTTCGCTGGTGTTGCCGTGGATCGAGACAGCCGCGTGGTCTTCGAGGCCACCGGGAATCGTGAGAAGGCCGGCAGCAATCGCTTCCATGCGCTTTCCGAGCTGAGTCCACGACGTGTCGCTCCAGCTACCGTTCTTCTTTGCGCGGAGTGCTGGCCGTGGCCCGCTCTCCTGGATCCGTCGCAACACCATCGCGCCAATTGTCGCGTCCGCCATCGTCGTTCCTCCTCGCCTACGTTCGGACCCATGAGCTACCGCAGTCTGGTCGTTTGGTCTATGCGACCGCGATGATGTGAGTGCGGCGCGCACGCGCGCAGCCACGCCAGAAGCGCTCAAGCGCCATCTTGCTCGGAATTGCCGAGCGACGCGCACGCAGCATCGAGGGACGCGGCTCAGATCGCGGCGCTGCTAGCAGCGCCGAAAGGCGACCCAACCACGCAGCTGTTGCGCCCGCTGCGACGCACGTTCACACTCGTGTGATGCTTAAGACGACGAATGCCCGCGGCCGAGTTTCGCAGCTCGCCATACTCGCCCTGCTCACCGCGGGGTGCTCTAGCGACCCGTCCAGCGGCAACCCTGCGGACGCTGCAGACACCGCGGACCCCGGCGATGTTTTCGTCCTCGACACGCTCGGTGCCGACGCAGACCCCGACGCCGCACCGGACGCCGCACCGGACGCGGCAGATGAGGCAGACGCCGCGCCCGACTCGGTCGCCGACGCTGCCGCCCCAAGCGACAGCCACCAGCCTGACGCGGACGTCGCCGACGACACCGCGCCGCCGCTGACCGACGAAGTCTGCGACGATGGCCTCGACAACGACGGTGACGGCGACCTCGACTGCGCCGACGACGACTGCCGGCTCATCCCCTACTGCAACGAGGCCAACGCAGAGCTCTTCGGGCCCGACAGCTGCGCAGTCGGCAACGGCATCGACGACGACAAGGACGGCCTGACGGACTGCGCCGACCCCGACTGCATCCTGGCCGAAGGCTGCGACGAGAGCGACTACCCAGACGCGTGTGCACCGGACCACGGCGTCGACGACGACGGCGACGGCGCGACCGACTGTGCGGACGTCGACTGCGCCGTCGACCCGCGCTGCAACGAGGGCAACACCGGCCTCTACCCGTCCGGCTGCGCGCCCGATGACCCCGTCGACGACGACAAAGACGGCCTCGTGAGCTGCGCTGACCCCGACTGCTACGGGGTCCCCGTGTGCGACGAGGCAGCAGACGAGACCTACCCCGGCGGCTGCACCAACGGGACCGACGACGACAACGACGGTGACATCGACTGCGACGATGCCGACTGCGACGACGTGCTCGAGTGCCTTGGCTTAGGCGACGCCTGCGACCAGCCCTACGAGCTAGAGCTTGGCGTCACGTTCCACGGCGACACTCGCGACCACCCGCCGACCTACGGGTTCAGCGAGCGCTCGTGCCCCGGCGACGACACGGCCGTGGGCGGTGGCTACCGCTTCGGCCAGCGTGACGCACTGCACCGGTTCGTCCCGCCCTCTACGGGCCACTACACGTTCAACGTCTCCGGGATCTTGGCCGAGCTCTACGTGGCCACAGACTGCCCGGACATCGACAACAGCTGCATCGGCGCCAACCGCCGGAGCGGACAGCTGACGCTCTTGCTCGAGGGCGGCGTGCCTGTCTTTGTCGTCGTCGACTCCGACGTCGAGGTGACCCTCTTCTTCGACAACGCGTTCGCCTACACCCTGTCGGTGCAAGCCACCGATCCCACCCAGACAGAGCTCATCTGCGACGACGGCATCAGCAACGAAGAACCGCCCGATCCCCAGATCGACTGCGAAGACCCGGACTGCCGCCCTCAGCCCGTCTGTCGCGAGGTCTGTGACGACGGCGTCGACAACGACTTCGACGGCGACACCGACTGCCTCGACGTGGGGTGCGACGACGATGTCGCCTGCAACGAGGCCGCCGGTGATGCATCGGCCTGCAGCGACGGTGTCGACAACGACGGCAACGGCAACACCGACTGCTTCGACGCGAACTGCGGCGCGACGGCCAGCTGCCAAGGCGTCGCCGGCGGCTCATGCGCCAACCCACACGTCGACACGATCCCCGCGCAGCTGACCATCAACACCTGCGACTACACCGACGACTTTCGAGCCTCGGGCGGCGACTGCTTCCAAAAGGACTTGCTCGCGGCGGCCCCCGACGCGCTGCTGCGGGTGGAGATCCCCGAGGACGGCGACTACATCGTGTACGCCAGCCCGTTCAGCCCGACGACGGTGCTCGGCTGGCAAGCGGTCGTTCACGTGTTTCAGACCGACGGAACATGCCCCGACGGCACCCCCACCGACTGCCTAGCGAACCTCAACTCGTGGTTCAGCGGCCCGGCCAACTTCCGCGTCACGGCCACCGCCGGCGAGGTGCTCTACATCCTCGTCGACAGCTACTTCAACGTCCGCTGCGGCCCCATGGACCTCCGCGTCGAGCGCGTCCAAGCAGAGGCCGGCAACTGCGACGATGGCTGGGACAACGACCGCAACGGGCTCTCGGACTGCAACGACCCGGCGTGCCAGTTCACGGCGGTCTGCGACGAGGCCGGTGCGGCACCCGCTGTGAGCTGCGTCAACGGGGCCGACGACGACAGCGACGGCCAGGTGGACTGCGACGACCCTGGCTGTCTCATGGCGGTCCCGCAGAGCTGCAACACGCCGGCGGGCGATGTCTGCGCGACCGCACTGCAGGCCGACGCGCTTCCCTACTCGGTGACGGTCGACCTCTGCCAGCTCCACGACACGGCCCGGGCCGTCACGGCGCTGCAGGGCTGCATCCCCGCTAAGTCGGGCGTCGTCAGCCGCGACGTCGTCGTCGAGTTCACGGCGCCCAACCCGGGACTCTACGTCTTCCGCGCGGCGACCGACGGCCCCTGGGTGGGCATCGTCAACATCCGCGACGGGGCCCAGGGCTGTGCGGATGGGTTCTACCTCGACTGCCTCGATGCCAACCCCGAAAACCGCCAGCACGCGATCTCGCGGTTTATGCAGGCGGGCGAGACGCGCTTCTTTGCGTTCGAGGGCATCGATGGCGACTGCGGAGAGGTCACCCTCGAAGTGGCCAGCGTCCAGCCCGAGACCATCGACTGCACCGACGGCCTCGATGCCGATGAGGACGGCCTCACGGACTGCGCCGACCCCGACTGCAACATCGTTGCCCAGTGCAACGAGTTCCTCCAGAACAAGTGCTTCGATGGCCTCGATAACGACGGCAACGGCGTGCCCGACTGCAGCGACCCGAACTGCTTTCTCGCTGAGGACACCCTGTGCACGCTCGGCGTGGCCGACACGTGTGATCTGGCGCTGCTCGTCGACACCGTGCCCGCGCTGCTGTCAGCGAGCTTCCCTGCCGATGTCCACCGCGACGCAGCCGAGGCCATCCCCGGCACCGGCTGCTACGCGAAGCTCCCGATGGACGACGGATCTCCCGACATGTTCGTGCGCTTTCAAGCGCCGCATGCCGGCGCATTCGTTGCCAAGATCACCGGCAGCCCAGACTTCGACTACCGGATGAACCTGACGTCGGAGTGCCCGTCTGGCAGCTACGGCGGCTGCATCGCTCGGGGCGCGTTCACTGGCGCCTCACAGTTCGTCCGGTTTAACGCCGAGGCGAGTGAGTCCTTCACCCTCATCATCGAGCGGCGCGGCTATCTCGACGTCGACGAGCACTTCACGCTCGAGTTCTACGAGCGACACCCAGACGAGGTCGGCCGCTGCGGCAACGGCGTCGACGACGACGTGGACACGCGCTCCGACTGTGCCGACCCCGACTGTGCCGGCGCGCCCGAGTGTGACGAGACGCTGACCGGCCCCGCCGCGTGCAGCGATGGCATCGACAACGACGGCAACGGCCAGACCGACTGCGACGACCCCAACTGCTTCTCCAACCCCAGCTGTCTGGAGACCTCGGCCGGCGCGACTCCGCAGTCCTGCAGCGACGGCATCGACAACGACGGCAACGGCGAGACCGACTGCGCGGACCGCGCGTGCAAAGCGCACCAACCGGCGACCTGCCCAAGCCCGCCGGGTGACGTCTGCGAGCAGGCGATTACCGTCGACCAGCTGCCCTTTACCGACAGCCGCGACACCTGCACGTACGGCGGCGACTACCCAGGGCCCCACGTGTTTCCGTGCAACAACTACACCGGCCCGGACGTCGCGTATCGCTACACCGCGCCGACCAACCAGATCATCCGCGTGGTCGTCACGCCACAGGACGCCGCCACCACGAACGTGCTGGTCAACATCAGCGGCGACTGCGCCGACGGCCCGACCTTACCGGTCTGCCTGAAGTCGCAAGACGGCTTCTTCTTCCCCGCGGAGACCGTCGAGCTGGAGCTCTACGCAGGCCAGACCATCGTCATCTACGCCGCCCACAGCGACGAATGCGCCCAGCTCTCGGTGGAGGTCAGCGACGTGACGCCGCTCCCGTGACGTGGGCGACGTTGAGGTCAACACGTTGCTATCCGGCAAGCTTCGAGGTCAGGTGGCTCACGACGCGCAACACAAGCGGCTGGCGGCTGGACGTTCGAGCTTGACGCCCGGCCCGCGCCCGAGCGCTGGTACGTCTGCCTGAGCGGCCGAACTGCGACGGTTGCACCTGCCCAGCGAAGCGGCGAGACTCTCGGCATGATGCACACCCTCCTACGACGCGGCGCGCTCGCTCTCGCTGCCCTACTCCTGACGGCATCCGCCTGCTCTGACGCGACCGATAGCGGCAGCGACGACGTCGCCGAAGACAGCACGGCCCAAGACACGGCCGTGCCAGTTCCCGCTGACTACAGCGCGGCGGGCGACCACCCGGTCGGGCACACGACATTCGTGCTCGACGACACCGCGCGCGACCGCCTGCTGACGGTCGAGGTCTGGTACCCAGCAGCGGCGGCCGGGGCGACCGGCACGATCCAGGAGTTCGTCGCAGACAGCGACAGCGCTCTGCTGAGCGACGTCCTGGACGCGGCGCCACCCGGCTGCGTGAACCTTGCCACAGCAGCCACGCGCGACGCAGCCCCCGTCGCGCGCGATGACTCACCGGCGGCTGGCTTGCCGCTGCTGCTCATGTCGCACTGCCACAACTGCCTGCGCTTCTCGACGTTTTCGCTCGCCGAGCGCCTCGCCAGCCACGGCTTTGTGGTCGCCGCGCCAGCCCACGCTGACAACACTCTGTGGGACGCCCGGCGTGACCAAGCCGTCGAGATCAGCGGCGCGTTCCTCGACGTTCGCGTCGGCGATCTGCAGGTCGTGCTCGATGCAATGCTCGATGGCGACCCGGCGATTCCCGACACCCTCGTAAGCCGCATCGATGCGACCCGAATCGGGGCCGTCGGCCACAGCTACGGCAGCATCACTGCCGGCAAGCTTGCCCAAGACGATCCGCGCATCAAGGCCGTGGCCGGCTTGGCCGCCCCGATGGAAAACCCCCTCGCGCCCGGCGTGAAGATGACCGACATCCAGGTGCCGCTGCTGCTGATGGTCATGGTCGAAGACAACAGCATCACCGAGGCCGGCAACTTCCTGATTCGTCAGAACTTCGACATCGCCAACGCCCCCGCCTGGAAGATCGAGGTTGCCGACGCCGGGCACTGGTCACTCTCAGACATCTGCGGTCTGGTGCCGGACTTTGACCGGTGCTGCGGCGACGGCATGCGGCAGACGAACGGCGAGCCGTTTACGTACCTGCCGGTGGAGACCGGGATCCGGATCACGCAGAACGCGGTGGGTGCGTTCTTCGGTCGCTACCTGCTAGACGAGGCAGGCGCCGAGGACGTGCTGGCTGAGCCTTGGCCCTCGGGTGTCGAGATCACGTCGAAGCCCGAGTGACCTTGTCACGCCACTGACCGCATTACGGCACTGACCGCATCAGTGCATGAGGGGCAAGACCTCGGCACCGCTACGCAGTGAGTTCATCGTGACAAAGCCCGCCTGAAAGAGCTGCGGCAACGCGGTCTCGGCTGGCGCGCTCAGGGCGACCCGAAAGCGGTCGGCGACGTAGCAGCGGTCACTTCCGCGGCGCGACGAGTAGACGAACTCAACGAAGTCCCCGCGGGAGCTTGCGCGGCGTCGCGACCGACGAGGTTTTTCGACCATGAGCTTTTTGCAGCGCGGCATACCGGAGACGGCGCGGTCACACCCTCGAGCGACACGGGCAAACTCGGCACGCATGGCACGCACGTGCTCGCTCTCTTGGTGGAGAGCCATGGCAGCGAGGCGTTCACGCTCTTTTGCGGCGGCCTCCTCCTCCTCCTCCTCCGTCGGCGGCGACAGAAAGAGCCGCACAAACTCGGTCAGACCGCCACTGGCAACGCAGGCCGACGACAGGTCGCTCGTCTTGCTCTGGAGCTGCTCTCGCTGGCCCTGTGCACCACGCGGCAGAGGAATGAGACGCTCAATATCGGCGGTGGTGAGCGGGTCGTGGCGCCGCTTGTGCTTGCGGGGGGCCAGCTTCACAGGCGGCGCGCCATCGCGCCCGATCCAGACCTGACGAATCTGAACGACCGCGTCGTCTGGCAACGACTGTCCATCGAGCTCCATCTCCCAAAAGCGCAAGCCCGTGGTGTGGTCCATCGCAACGCCATAGCGCTCTTCGAGCTCGCTGATCGAGACGGGACGAAGCTTCACGCCGGCGGCCAGGTAGTCGTGCATGTCCTCGACGAGCACGCGGCGCTGGGACTCTGTCTGGTCGCTGTCAGCAACCGCCCGACATGCCGCACCGATGTCGCCGGCGCTGAGCAGCTCATCAAACGATGCACCGCAACCCGCCGCCGTCATCGCCACCCAGACCTGGAGCATCCACCTCATCACACTCAATGTCGCACACCTCGAACAAGATCACACGTGGCGGCGGGGATCTTGGGCAACCGACCGCAAAAAATCTCGGCTGCCGAGCGCAAGCTCCCAGGCTTGGAGGTTCGAACGCGCTGACCCGCCTGCACTCAGCGACGCGCCAAACGCAGCAAGCGCCCCGACGGACAGGCCGTCGAGGCGCTCTTTGAGACCACATGGAGTCTGTTTGGCACGCGGTCAGTTTGAGCCGCCGGCACACCGGCGTCCCCCTCGCGCCTTCAAGCTCGTCGGACGTCGGCGCACCGACAAGTCAACCTGACCGGGTGCCGTCCTAGCGAGCGAGCGGGACCTACTCGATCGCGTCGCCACCTCGGTCGCCGCGCTTGCCGCGCTTGCCAAACTTGCCACGCTTGCCGCGACGGGCCTTCTTCATGGCCTTGATGCTCGACCACTGCTCGGCCGTGAGGAGCGCGCGGAACTGCAGCATCGTTTGGGTCTTGGCAATGGCAGCCTGTCCCTTCAGCTCCGAGAGCTGACCGACGATCTCCATCACGGCACCCTCGTCGGGCGTGTCGGAGTCCAGCTGAGCCCGGAGCTCCTCTCGGAGAGGCTTCATCTGGGCCCGCATCGCTTGACGCTCGGCCCGGGCGCTGGTCGCAATCTCCGAGGCGGCCTGAACCGTTGCGTCGTCGATGCCGAGCTCAGCGGCGTTCTTCTTGATGATGCGTGCGAGCTTCGGGCCGCCACGCTTGCCGAAGCCGCGCTTACCGCCGCGCTCGCCGTCGCCACCGCGAGCGGAAGCGGAGAGGCTGAAGGCACTGACGGCCAGGAGGGTGAGAGCGAAGCTGAGGAACTTGGGGGTGAGCGTTTTCATGGTGACTCCTCCTATGGGTTTGTGAGTCGCCTAGAGTGTTTGCAGGCTCTGTGCCAACTCTCGCCGATGCCGCTACTAGCAGGCTCCGCGGTCGCTTCGCTGAACGGTGCCACCGGAGAGAGCCGGCGATGCCTGCCGTTGTTGCAGTCTGGGTGTGCAGCTTCTGCCGATCCCGCCGAGGGCGGCCGTGAGGAGGCAGCTGCGCCGTTGTCCGTGCACGCCCGTCGATACGGGCCCAGGACGCAGCCCTTTCGATGTGTCGTTGCTCGAATTGTGTGAGAAAGTCGGGCCAATCCCGGTACGGTCGCGCAAGCTCAGCGAGGACACGATGACCCTAGACACGCTGCTGGCGACCTGCGCCGACCACCTTCTCGCCTACCTCCATCAGCGAGCTGAGCGCGACCTGCCCGTCGTGGACTTCGTGTCGCCCGAGGGGCTCATGCAGCGCTTTGAGGCCGCCGGCGTGCCGCTGCCGGTGGCTCGGACCGGCGAACCCGGGCGTGTCGACACGGATCCTGCCTCCCTCGTTGCGGCCGTCGACGCGGTGCTCATGAGCTCCGTCCGAACCCAGCATCCGCGCTTCTTCAACCAGAACTTTGCCGGCGCCGACCCCATCGCGGTCATCGCCGACTGGCTCATCGCCACGGTCAACACCACCGCCGCCACCTTCGAAGCGGGCCCCGTGTTCACCCTGATGGAGCGCGAGGTCGTCGCCGCGACAAATGCGCGCATTGGCTTCACCCACCCAGAAGCTGACGGGGTCCTCGGGCCTGGCGGGTCGCTCAACAACACGCTCGCCGTGTCGTTGGCGCTCTACCGACACGATCCAGCCATCAAGCAGGACGGCCTCTACGGACAGCCGCCTTTCGCGTTGTTTACGTCCAAGCAGTCGCATTACTCGCTTCAAAAGGCCGCCGCCCTGCTGGGCCTCGGCCGCACGTCGGTGACCTATGTCGCTTGCGATGCGCGCGGGGGCATGCGCCCAGAAGCGCTGTCTGCCGCCATCCGCGAGGCCCGTGCCGCAGGTCGCACACCCTTGATGATCAACGCGACGGCTGGAACGACGGTGCTGGGCGCATTCGATCCCATCGACGCCCTCGCCGACATCGCCGAGCGAGAAGGGCTCTGGCTCCACGTCGACGGCTGCCATGGCGGCTCGGTCGTGTTCTCGGAGCGCCACCGGCACCTGGTCGATGGCCTCGCGCGGGCCGACTCCCTCGCGTGGAACCCGCACAAGATGCTCGGCGTCACCCAGCAGTGCTCGCTCTTGCTGGTCAATCGCTCCGGCGGGCTGCTGCGTGAGGCCTTCGCATCCCACGCCAACTATCTGTTCCAGAAAGACAAGAACTTCGCCGAGCTCGACACGGGCGACAAGACCGTCCTCTGCGCACGCCGACCCGATGCCGTGAAGCTCTGGCTGCTGTGGAAGGCCCGCGGTGACGCCGGCTTTGAGGCCCGCATCGACCGTGTCTTCGCGCTTGCGAAACATGCCGCCGAGCGTGTCGCTGAGCTCGCCGCCAGCGACGGTCGCTTCTGCATGGCCGCACCGACGTCGTTTACGCACACCTGCTTTTGGTGGGTGCCTGAAGACATGCGCCCGCTCGATATCGCCAGCGCGACCCCGGAGCAGCTCAAGCGCCTCAACGGGGTTGCTCCGCGTATCAAAGACCGCATGCAGCGCGAAGGAACCACGCTCATCGGCTACCAACCCCTCGGTGAGCTACCGAACTTCTTCCGGCTCTTGATCATCAACCCGGCTGTGGAGACAACCGACATCGACGCTCTCCTAGACCTCATCGATGACTACGGGAGAGCAACAACAGCAAGCGCCCCGACGGACTGAACCGTCGGGGCGCTCGTTGAGGCAAAGGGAGTTCCGCGGAGGGCCTACTCGTCAGCGTCGCCGCCACGCTCGCCGCGGTGACCGCGCTTGCCGCGCTTGCCCCACTTGCCACGCTTGCCGCGTCGCGCCTTCTTGAGCGCCTTGACCTCTTCCCACTGCTCCGCCGTCAGGAGAGCCCGGAACTGCAGCTTCGTCTGGGCCTTGAGAGCCGCGGCCTGCGACTTCAGCGCCGAGATCTGGCCGACAAGCTCCAAGACGGTGGCCTCGTCCGGCGTGTCGCTGTCCATCTCCGCCTTCATCTGCTCATGCAGCGGTCGAATCTGCTCGTGAACGGCCTGGCCTTCTGTGCGAGCGTTCGTCGCAATCTCGGTCGCGGCTTGCACCGTGGCCTCGTCGATGCCGAGCGCTTCTGCGTTCTTCTCGATGATGCGGGCGAGCTTAGGTCCGCCGTGGCCACGCTTGCCGAAGCCGCGCTTGCCTTTGCACTCGCCGTCTCCGCCGCCTTGAGCCGAGGCCGAGAGCGTGAAGGCTCCGACTGCGAGGACTGCCAAACCGAGCGTGATGAACTTGGGTGTGTGCTTTCTCATGGTGACTCCCTCCTTGGTGTGTTGTGTGAGTCGACAAGAGGTGATGCAGGCGGCGTGCCAACTCTTGCCGAGCCCCTTAGTAGCTGCGTCCGCGGCAATTCCTGCGGTTTTTGCAGGGTCCGGACGACGGTCATCTCTGCCAATTCTGCAGGCAGCCATGCGGAACTCGCCGGTGGGCTGCATTCACTCGGTGCGCTTGAGGTCTTGCGGCGGTCCGCCGATGACGCGAGGTGTGCCGCTGCGGTGATGAACGAGAGGAACCTCAACGCGGCTTGCAGGACGCAGTCCGCGAGTGTGAGCAACAGGAGCCGCGCCCTAAAGCCCACGTCGAGCGATCGCAACGTCATCAGACGTTGGCGTTTCCCGGCAAACCTGCTTGGGGCGCCCGCTGCGTGGCGGCAGGGCGCATCCGGCTGACATCGCTACCCGAGGACCTCGCGAGCGATCCGCTCGCGGAGCTTTGCATCAGGCAGCGGACCAACGCCTGCGGCGGCATTGTCGCGCATGTGCTTGGCCTTGCTCGTGCCAGGGATCGGGCAGGTGACGGCGGGGTGGGCCAGCAGCCACTTCAGAAAGACCTGAGCCCATGACGCAGCGCCGATCTCAGCGGCCCAGCTCGGCAGCGAGCGTCCGCGGACGAGGCGAAAGAGCTCGCCCGCGTCGAAGGGGCGATTGACCAGGACGGCCGTGCCGGTGTCCTTGGCGGCATCAAGCAGCCGCTTTTCCGCGTGTCGGTAGGCGATGGAGTAAGGCAGCTGGATCACGTCGAGGCGTTCCTTGGTGATCCAGCGCTCGAGCTCAGGAAACGACGACGACATATAGTGTGTGACGCCGATATAGCGAATGCGGCCTTCGGCTTTCCAGGCCTTGAGCGTGGGCAGGTGGACCTCGGTGTCGAGCAGGTTGTGGACCTGCATCAGCGCGAAGGGGCGCGCTTCCGACACCGTCATGCGGGTCAGCGAGCGGGCCATCTGACGGACGCCAGCGTCTTTGCCGGAGGTCCAGACCTTGCTGGCGCGAAAGGGCTTGTCCTTGGCCCCCATCGCGGTCAACAGCCGGCCGACGGTCGCCTCGCTGCGCCCGTACATCGGCGAGGAGTCGATGACAGAGCCGCCTGCCTCAAAGAGCGCTTCGAGCACGGCACGGCGGCTCGCGTCGTGCTTAGGGAGGATGTCGAAGCTCTGCCAGGTGCCGAGACCAATACAGGGCAGCGCTTCGCCAGAGCGAGGGATCGGACGAGTGGCCATCTTCGTCGTGACGGGACGGCTGGGCACCGGCTTGGGGACGGCGGCTGGTGGAGACAAGGGCTTCGCGAGAGCCTTCGCGCCAGCCAAGGCAAGGGCTGCCGCGCCGCCAGCAGCCAGGAGTTCACGTCGTGTGAGACCGTCTTTCATGCCCGGATGGTGCCCGGACGACGACGCCAAGCGCAAGCATGCGGCAGCGGCGGCGACGACTCGCGCCAATGAAGAGGGGCAGCCGCGGCGCGACTGCCCTCTGTGCTGATGGCTCAGCGGTCGTTGTCTGGGAGGAAACCCACACGCCAAGTCCAAGTCGCGCACGCCGCCATCGCATCCGCGATAGCGACGGCGAGCTCCGCTACAGAGCGAAGTCTCCCATACACGTGCAGCCGTCGGGCTGGATCACGTCATTGGTGGTGCCAGGATTTCCGTCGTTGCAGGCAGCGCCTGGCGTTGCTGGCAAGAACGGGTTGTTCGGCGCGCAGTCGCTCTCATCGCACGTACCATCGTCATCGCTGTCACCACCTTGCGTGGCACAGGGATCGAACATGCCAATGCACGTGCAGCCGTCGGGCTGAATGACGTCGTTGATCGTCTGCGGGCTGCCGTCGTTGCAGGCGGTACCTGGCGTCGTTGGCAAGTCCGGGTTCTGCGGTGCGCAGTCGTTGGCGTCGCATGTGCCGTCGAGGTCGGTGTCGCCTCCTTCCTCGATGCAAAGATCCCCACCCGGTGGTCCTTCTCCCCCACAAGCCTCGAACTGGTCGGTGACGAACACATCGACTGAGCATGTGGCTTGGTTCCCGGCGGGATCCGTCGCGGTGAAGGTCATCGGCACTTCAGTGAAAATGTCGTCGCAACTCACCGTCGCGCCACCCGTCACGACCACGTCGCCACAGCCATCGGAAGCCTGAAAACCTTCGATGTCATCGGACGTGATAGCTTGCGGTTCCGGAAAGCCCGGGACCGAGGCGAACTGCGGACACGTGATGGTGGGCATGGTTTCGTCGGGGTCACAGGGATCGATGGCCTCGGTCGTGTCCGGGCACACAACCGCTTGGCAGGACGTGCCGTTCTGGCACGAACGCCAGCAGCGGTATTGCCCGGAGAGCGGCTTGGCAGCGGGGTCGTCACATGTCGCTTCCGCAACGGTGATCGACATCGCAGCGCCGACGCATGGCAAGTCCGCTTGGAGCGAGTCCCCGTAGCCGCAGACTTCGCGCTGGACCTGCTCCATGTACGACATCGTCGGCTCGGTAGCGGTCGTCGAGTTCTGGTCGGGCGCGTTGTAGGTCTCACACTGGTCGGGGTACGTGATGGAGATCGTTGCGCAACCGGAGCCCGTGTAGACCACGCGGACCGTGTCCTCATCGAGCGCCTGCACCTGATAGAAGCCGCTATCGAAGTGGAGCTGCGGGTCGGTGCCGAGCCCGTCGAAGAAGGCGTTGGTCACCGAGTCTGTGTCACACACGCCTTGGCAGTCCGCCGTGGTGAATGCGCCGTCGCCATTGGTGTCTTCCTCAGGGTCGTCGACGCCATTTTCGTTGGTGTCCCAGCAGTGAACGCCATCGACGCCATCAGAACCTGCGGGACCTGGGGCACCGTCGGCGCCTGCAGGACCTTCTGGCCCGGTAGCGCCGTCGGCGCCTGCCGGGCCTGCAGGGCCTTGAGCGCCCGCTGCACCGGTTGCACCGACAGGACCTGCGGGACCTTGGGCGCCTGTTGCGCCGGTCGCACCCGCGGGACCAGCTTCGCCCGTCGCGCCAGTCGCGCCAGCAGGACCTGCGGGACCCTGAGCGCCTGTAGCACCCGTTGCACCCGCGGGACCAGCTTCGCCCGTCGCGCCAGTCGCGCCGGCAGGACCTGCGGGACCTTGAGCGCCTGTAGCACCCGTTGCACCAGCAGGACCTTGCGCACCAGTTGCGCCAGTCGCGCCAGCAGGACCTTGCGCACCAGTCGCGCCAGTCGCGCCAGCAGGACCTTGGGCACCGGTGGCACCAGTGGCGCCAGCAGGACCTTGGGCACCGGTGGCACCAGTGGCACCTGCAGGGCCTTGGGCGCCGGTCATGCCTTGCGGCCCTGTCAGGCTCGCAAAGAAGTCGCTGACTGTGCCGTTGTTGTCATTGTCGAGCCACACCTCGTAGGCGGACTGGCCGTCTGCGCCATCCGCACCTGCGGAGCCCGTTGCGCCATCAGCGCCGTCAGCGCCATTCGCGCCCGCTGGGCCTTGCGCCCCAACTAGGCTCATGAGGAAGTCGCTGACCGTCCCATTGTTGTCCGCGTCGAGCCACAGGTCATAGGCGGACTGTCCGTCAGCGCCATCGGCGCCATTCGCGCCGGCAGGACCCTGAGCCCCTGGATCACCCTGTGGTCCTGCAGGACCCGCAACGCCAGGCTCACCGATGGGTCCTTGAGGACCGGTCTCTCCTTGTGCACCGGTTGCGCCAGCCGGGCCTGCCGGCCCTTGCGCCCCCGTGGCACCAGCCGGACCCACTGGTCCTTGCGCGCCTGTCGCTCCCGTCAAGCCTACGGGGCCCTGAGCGCCGGTTGCGCCGGTTGGTCCCGCTGGGCCCTGAGCGCCGGTTGCGCCGGTTGGTCCCGCAGGGCCCTGAGCACCGGTTGCGCCAGTCGCGCCAGTCGCGCCGGTTGCGCCCTGGCAATCGAGTCCGTTACCGAAGCCGTCGCCGTTGCTGTCTTCGGCGGCGTCAAGCGCACCGTTGCCGTTGAGGTCCCAGCACGCTGTCCCGCTGGCTCCCGTTGCACCCGTTGCGCCTGTTGCACCCGTCAAGCCTGCCGGGCCCTGAGCGCCGGTTGCGCCGGTTGGACCCACAGGGCCCTGAGCGCCGGTTGCGCCGGTTGGTCCCGCTGGGCCCTGAGCGCCGGTTGGTCCCGTAGGTCCTTCGGCGCCTGTTGCGCCCGTCGCGCCAGCCGGCCCCTGAGGACCTACGTCTCCTTGAGCACCGTCAGCGCCGGCCGGACCCTGAGGTCCTACCTCGCCCTGCGCGCCCGTCTCGCCCTGAGGTCCCTGCGCGCCGTCAGCGCCATCAGCGCCAGCCGGACCCTGCGGTCCCGTTGCGCCTTGAGGTCCTTGTGCACCATCGGCGCCGTCCGCGCCTGCTGGACCCTGCGGGCCTGTTGCGCCCGTGTCGCCCTTGGCACCAGGAGCCCCGTCAGCGCCCGCTGGACCCTGTGGTCCGATCGCGCCAGTGTCGCCCTTCGCGCCCGGAGCCCCATCAGCGCCCGCTGGACCTTCCGGTCCAGTCGCACCAGTGTCTCCCTTGGCGCCTTGCGGTCCCGCAGGACCTTCTGGGCCCTGCACGCCCGTCATCCCTTTGCAGTCGAGCGCGTTGACCAGCCCATCACCGTTCACGTCTTCCGCAGCGTCAGCAACTCTGTTGCCGTTCAAGTCCCAGCAGCTGATTCCGTCTTCGCAGCTGCAGTTTTCGCACCCGCCGTCGCAGGGTGCACAGCCGCCTCCACAGTCAACACCAGTCTCATCCCCGTTCATCACCCCGTCGCTGCACGAAGGACACGCTGCACAGCTTCCACCGCAGTCGACGCCGGACTCTGACCCATTCTGGAGCCCGTCGGTACAGGTCGGGTCCATACAGACCCCGCCAGTGCAAACACCCGAGTCACACTCGCTTCCAGACATGCACGCGCCGCCGGTGCAATCGACACTCGAGGGGGCATCGAACCGCTGACCGTAGCCGGGACCATCCCCAGACCCGTTGCATCCCGACTTCACCCAGACGGTGTCGACGTCGGTCGCGTCGATACACTGCGACTTTCCAACGTTGAGATTGTCGAGCTTCGTATGAGTGCTGCCAACCGCGAACACGATGTTGGAGAGCTTCTTTGTCGAGGTGACGCAGATCTCATCGCAGTCCCATGCCACCGACACGCTCGGTTTGCAGTTCTTGCCACCGGCGAACGCCGAGGACCCTCCCCACACCAACAGACCGACCGCCATCACACCGACCGCAACTGTCCGTAACGCTGTCATCTTCGGTCCCCTGTCCTCAAGATTCACGTCGACAGGAATCCGCACACAGCGACAACTGCACACGTTTAACGTTCCCCGACACAGCTAAACTAAGTAGTCGGTTTGTTCACTGTCAAGCGACCGGGCCTTGCGATACGGCCGATTTCGCCCTGTTTTGCGAATTCTCGCGCTTCGAATACGCATGGCAACGCAGAGTTAGGTCGAGACCCGTACCGCGACTTATTTTTTGGGAATCCGGCGCCCGGTCAGGTTGATCTGCCGGTGTGTCGACGTCCGACGCGATTCAAGGCGCGAGGGTGCAAAACACACGGGCCAACTCACACCCAACGCGGAGCTGGCGACAGGACAGGTTGCTCAGATCTGACCTGCGACGACTACAGGTCGAGCATGTACCAGCTCTCGCCAATCTTGATGAGCTCGACGCCCTCGCCGTCATCGTCGGTCTTGCCGTCTTTGGTAACGCTCATCAGCACGCGAGCCCGATGCAGCTCGATGTCGACGACCGCCTTGCAGCCATCCTTGCTCTCGCCGGCCTTCAGGACCTTCTTACGGTCTTGCTTGAACTCGATGCTCTTGAACTCGAACTTCATGCCTTCGAGCTCTTTGGCCTGTTTGTCGAAGCGTCCGATCTCACGCTCAATGCTCTTCCATGGGCCCTTGTCACCGCTGCACTCGAGGGCCTTGGCAAGACCTTCCTTCGTTGGAAAGGCTGCCGTGAACGCAGCTTTGTCGCCGCTGTTGAACGCGTCGATGAGCTTCTTCACAGCATCCTCGGGTGAGGAACTGCCACTGCCGCTACCGCCGCAGGCAGGAGCGAACACGAGCGCGAGGGCAACACAAGCAATCTGAGCAAGATTCATCGAGTGATTCCTGGGATGTAGGGAGTGCGTATGGCGGGTCATCACGCCGCGAAAGCGTCGCCGCGTCAAGGCGAACTCGGCCACGGCGCCCTCGCTCGCAGCCGCATGAGGCCCCGGCGGCGACGTAGTGTGTACGAACGTCGTAGATGTCGCGCCGACAAGGAGCGTCGAGCGACGACTGGTGACGTCTCGCCAGCCGCCCTGCCGCCTAACGCAGCCGGCGACGGCGACGCTGTGCAGCAACCCCAGCGGTCAGCAGGCTCATCAGCACAACCAGAAGCCCAAGGTCCAGTCCGCCGCCCGCACACGCTCCACCTTTCGCCAGGACCCCGGCATCCACCACCTGGGCGTCGTCCGTGTTGAGCTCCGGCGCAGTCTCGCCCTCGTCCACCTGACCATTGAAGTTCGGATCCTCTACGCCGTCATCGACACCGCCATCGTCCGTGTCGAGATCGAGTGGGTCGCTGGTGCTTGCCGGGTCGAGGTCGGGCTGGAAAACCCCAAGGTCCGTGTCGTCGCCTTGGGGAAGCGTCACGCCGGACTCGGTGCCGTCTTGGATGCCGTCGCCATCTGTGTCGGCGTTGTTCGGGTCGGTCTCGCCCGCCCCCTCCGACATGCTGTCGCCGAGGGTGTTGTCGACCGCACCGTCGCCGTTTGCGTCCTCGTTGCCGTCGGTGATTCCATCGTCGTCGCTGTCGTCGTCGTTGGGGTCCGTCATCGTCGTGGGGTCGCCGTCCGGCACGAAGCCCGGTCCCGTCCCCTCGAAGTCGATGCCGCCGTCGCTGGTGCCGCCGCCGACCGGGTCGGTCACGCCGGACTCCAGTCCGTCTCCGAGCCCGTCGCCATCGCTGTCGCCGTCGAGTGGGTCGGTGCCTGTCGCCATCTCCTCGCCGTCGCTGAGGCCGTCGTCGTCGGTGTCGGCATCTAGCGGGTTGGTGTCGGTGCCCGGCTCATAGGTGCTCGGGTCTCCACCCCCCACCTCGTCGCCATCGTCGATGCCGTCGTTGTCGGTATCGGCGTCGCTCGGGTCGGTCCCAAGCGCTTCCTCTTCGTCGTCGGTGAGACCGTCGCTGTCCGAATCGACGTCGGCTTCAATGCAAACGCCGTCAAGACACCAACCGCCGTCGTCACAACCACTATCACTGGTGCACACAACGCACGCGTTGTCCGCGGCCGTCTGACCTGTCACGCAGACCGGCGCCGCCTCGGTGCAGCCCTGATCGACAGCGCCGTCCGGCGCATCATCGATGCACGGCACGCAAGCGCCATCAGGTGCACAGACCAGCCCCTCGGCGCAGTCGTCGTCATCGCTACACGCCACGCAGCTCACAGCGCCCGTACCGTCATCGACACAGTTGGGCGCAGCCTCGTCGCAGCCGCTGTCGGTGCCATCGCTATCGTCTTCGCATGGCACACAGCTGGACGTGCCCGTCTGGTCGTCCTCAGCACACTCGCCGTTGGGTGCTTCGCAGCCGCTGTCGACCGCATCGCCAGTGCCGTCATCGGTGCAGCCTGTGCACTGTCCCGACGCCACGTCGCAGATGCTGCCCTCGGCGCAGTCCGTCTCGGCAATGCACACGACACACGCGCTGCCGCCCGCCCCGTCGCCTGCATCACCCACGCAGTGAGGCGAGGACGCGCTGCAGCCGCCGTCGATCGCGCTCGGCACCGCGTCGTCCTGACACAGCACGCATGCGTTCGTTCCGGCATCGTCGGTCGCGCACTCCTTGGCGCCTACCGCACAGCCCGTGTCGGTCGCGGCACCAGACGCCGTGTCCAGGCACGCCTGGCACGTGTTGGTCGCATCATCACACACCGCGCCGCCCGCGCAGTCCTCGTCCACTTGGCACTCGACGCAGACGGACGCCACGGTCCCGTCGCCCGTCGCGCAGGCTGGCGTCAGTGCATCACAGCCACCGTCAATGCTTCCCGCTGGGGCATCGTCTTCGCAGACCACGCACACGTGGCTCGCGCCGCTCTCGTCGCACTCGCTGCTTGGCTCGGCGCACCCGAGGTCGACGCTCTCACCGACGCCACTGTCGGCACAGAGCTCGCACGTGTTCGACGTCAGGTCGCAGGTACCGTCAGCGCAGTCCGCATCCTCGGTGCACTCAACACACTCGCCAGCGGCGCCGGTCGCCGCATCGCAGGCCGGCAGCGTCGCGTCGCAGCCGCCGTCGATCGCGCCTGCCGCCGCGTCGTTTTCGCACGCCACGCAGGTCGGTCCACCGGACGCGTCGGCGTCGCACTCGCTGGCCGGCTCGGCACAGCCACTGTCGGCAGCCTCGCCGGTCATGTCGTCGCTACACCCGATGCAGCTGCCATCGCTGCACACGCCGCCCGCGCAGTCATCGTCGCTCCCGCACTGAACGCAGATGGGCGCGCCACCGTCGTCGGTCACGCACACAGGATCGGTCGCAGAGCAGCCGCCATCGATCTCACCGGCCCCTGCATCGTCTTCACAGACCACGCACACGGCGTCGCCGCTGGCGTCGACGCCACACTCTTTCGCGCCCGCAAAGCAACCGGCGTCCGTCGCCGCACCTGAGCCGGTGTCGAGGCACGCCACGCACGTGTTGCTGGCCTGGTCGCAGAGGCCATCGACGCCACAGTCGAGGTCACTGGTGCACTCGACACAGGTGCCTGCTCCCGTCATGTCTTGGATGCACGCTGGCAGGGCCGCGGTACAGCCGCCGTCGACTGCGCCGTCGCCGCCATCGGGCTCGCAGACCACGCACGTGCCGCTTCCGTCGGTGGCAACCGCGCACTCGCTGGTCGGCTCCGCGCACCCGCTGTCAGCAGGCTCACCCGCCATGTCGTCGGTGCAGCTCTCACAGGTCTTGGACGTGGTGTTGCAGACGGTGCCCGCGCCGCAGTCCGCGTCATCGAGACACTCAACACACGCAACGAAGCCGCCAGTGCCGACCGCGTTGGACGTGTCGCAGGCCGGTGTCACGGACGTGCAGCCGCCATCGACTGCGCCCGGGGCCGCGTCGTCTTCGCAGATGACGCACTCGCTGCCACCAGCGCCCTCCTTGCACTCGCTCTCAGGCTCGGCGCAGCCGCTGTCCGCCGGCTCGCCCACCGCATCGTCACGGCAGTCGACGCAGACGTTGTCGCTGCAGACACTGCCCGCGCTGCAGTGGTCATCGATGACGCACTCGACGCACTCGACGGGCGCTTCGGCTGTGTTGCAGACCGGCTCGTCGGTGGTGCAGCCGCTGTCGATGTCAGCGCCGGGTGCGGTGTCCTCACACGTCACGACCTCGAAGGTGTGGCTCGTGCAGGCTTTTCGCAGGCCCGACGTGATGGTTGCAATCGCCGTGTAGGTGCCGGTGGTCAGGCCGCTGACGCTGTCGGCCGGACACGACCACTGGGTCCCGCTGACGACGCCGGTGCAGGTGCCTGTGTAGCCACTCGCGCTTGTCACGGTCACGAAGACCAGGGCACCGTCGGGCGCATTCGCCGAGCCGCTGAGCGTGGTCGAGCTGCCGACAAGCGTCGCGCCGGGCGTGCCGATGGACACCGAGACGGTCAGCGCAATCTGCGCCGTTGGCGACGGGATCTGGGGCAGGCCGAGCTTGGACGTACAGCCCGCGGGCGGCGTGAGGCCGTTGTACATGAAGCCGCAGGCGGCGCCGGCGGCGTTCGGATCCGTCACGACGTGGACACCACCGCTGTTGCGACCGTTGACGTAGATCTTGCCGTCGGGACCGAGGCGGCCGTCGCCGTGCGTGTAGCGTGGCGTAACGCTGCTCAGCTCTGTGAAGACGCCGTTGTCGAAGTTGTACTGGTGGAACGAGCCGGTGTTGCCGTTCTTGGTCAGCGACGAGAAGTAGAGCTTGGAGTCATCGGGCGAGAAGACGCCGCCGTAGTACTCGGTTGTGTAGGTCGCAACCAGCTCGGTTCGGTTCGTCAGCGCGCCGGTTCCGCGGTCGAAGTCCCAGCTGGCGATGGCGCCGCCGTTGTTGCCCGACATCACGAGCTTGTCGCCAGCATGCGTGGCGGTGAAGAGGTGCCAGCCGTTGGTCCAAACGCTGAGCTGGCTGTCGATGACCGTTGGCGCACCGAGGCCCGTCGTCGTGATCGGCAGCACGTAGATGTCGAAGCGCCCGCTGACTAGCAGCCAGCCGTCGACCCCGTTGAGGTGCGGAATGAAGAGCATGCCCTCGGTGCCTGGCCGAGCCGTGGTGCCAATGGGCACATCGATCGGCATCCCTGCGGGCACGGCGCCGTTGTCGAGGTTGAACTCTTGATAGGTCAGCTTCAGCGTCGTCTGGTGGCTGTGCCCGAAGACGAACACGTGGCCTGGCCGCCCTGGGACCGGTGCGATCACGCCCGAGTGCAGCGACGAGGGGTGGCCGCCGAGCCCCGTTGAGATCTGGTCGCCCGCGCCATCCCAGACCGTGTTGCCGTCGCTGTAGATCAGCAGCTCGCCGGTCTCGGGGTCCGAGAACGCCGTGGAGCCCTCGCCGGTGTCGATCGACGGATCGGTGGTGAACGAGAGGTTGAGGTCGCTGTCCCAGCTGAGCCGGCACAGTCCGCCGAACGGCCAGACGTCGGCGTGGCGCGAGCGCTCCTCGTTGATGGTGCCGTCGTCGCAGTCGACGAAGTAGCACTCGTTGTTGGGGCTGCACGCCATGGTCCCCGGGCAGTCGGCGTCCTCGGTGCAGCCGACACAGTCGCCGCCTGCCACCGAGGTGTCGCAGGTCGGGGTGGCGTCATCGCAGCCGCCGTCGATAGCTCCTGGCTCTGAGTCGTCTTCGCAGACGACGCATGACGTCTCGGCGCCGCCAACGGCGCACTCAGACGTCGGCTCGGCGCAGCCCGCGTCGACGACCTCGTGGGTGCCGGTGTCCGCGCAGTTGTCGACGCGGAACTTGTGGCCGCTGCACGCGCTGCGCGTCTGGTAGGTGACCGTGGCGATCGCGTTGTAGTCGCCAACGATGAGGCCCGTCAGGCCGTCGACCGGGCACGACCACGCGAGGCCCGCGACCGTTGCGCTGCACGTCGCGCTGTAGCCGTTGGGGCCTGTGACGGTGACGAAGACGGTCGCACCATCGGGTGCGTCTGCGTTGCCGCTGACCGTTGAGGTGGTGACTCCGGAGCCGATGTAGACCACGCTGGGCGGGGACGTCACGCTTACCTCTGGGTTGATCGAGAGGCTCGAGGTGACCGACGGCACTTGGGTCATACCCAGGCGAGTGGTACAGCCGGCGGGCTGAGTGAGCTCTTGGAAGCCAAAGTTGCAGGCAGCGCCGGCGAGGTCGGGGTCGCTGATGACGTGCACGGAGTTGGTCGTGTTGCCGGCGACGTAGATCTTGCCGTCGGGACCGAGCCGCGCGTCACCGTATTGGTAGCGGATGGGGTCGGTGCTCAGCTGGGTGAACTGCTGGTCGTCGAAGTTGTACTGATAGAAGCTGCTGACCGTGCCGCCTGCGGCCTCGGTGATGGCAGCGAAGTAGAACTTGCTGCCGTTCGGCGAGAAGACGCCGCCGTAGTAGTTGGTTGAGAAGGTCGCTGCGAGCGAGACCCGGTTTGAGATGGCGCCGGTGGCGGCGTCGAAGTCAAAGGCTGCGATCTCGCCGCCGTCGTTGCTCGACATGACCAAGCGGTCGTTCTGGTGGCTAGCGGCGAAGAGGCTCCAGCCTGGCACCCAAAGCGTCAAGCCGTGGGCATGCGCAACGGGCGCACCGATGCCCGCTGCCGTGACGGGCAAGACCCAGATGTTGGTGACGCCGCTGACGAGCAGCCAGCCGTCGATCCCGTTGGCATGCGGAACATAAACCATACCCTCGGCCGCCTCGTTGCCGGCGGCACCGACCGTGACGTCGACGGGAGCGCCAACGGGCGAGGCGCCATTGTCGAGGTCGAACTTCTGGTAGGTGATCTTGGTGCTGAGGGTGAACGAGTGGCCGATGACATAGACCTGGCCGGGCTGCGTCGGCGCGGGCACGATCACGCCCGAGTGCATGGCGGAGTCGTGGCCGCCGAGGTTGTTGCCGACAACCGTCCCGGAGCCATTCCAGACGGTGATGCCGTTGGTGTAGATGAGGAGCTCACCGGTGTCGGGATCGGAGAAGGACGCGGTGCCCTCGAACGTCATGAGGTTGGGCTCGGTGCCAAACGTCAGGTTCAGATCGGCGTCCCACGAGAGCTGACATCCGTTGCCGAAAGGCCAGACGTCGGCATGGCGGGACCGCACGTCGACGTTCTCGTCGGTGCAGGCGGTGAAGTAGCAGGTCGACGTGGTGGTGTCGCAGAGCTGGCCGGTCTGGCAGTCGGCGACCGTCGTGCAGGGCGTGACCTGGGCCTGAGCCGGCACGGACAGCAGCGCGGTCGTGAACGCTGCAAGAGCGGTAGCGGATGAAAACACGGGCGCGAGTTTGCTCATCGGGAGTCCCCCTGTGACGGTCGCGCATAGAGTGGCCGTCTGACTGGGACCACGCAATAGCACCAAGACGCTTTGAACGGGCTGCATGCAGTGTCGAAGGCCAATGAACGAAGCTCAACGGCCGTAGCCGCGGGTGTCACACGGCCCCGGCTTCGTTTCAAAAATGCCGGGCCTCTCGACAGGGCCCGGCTAACGGATGCCTGCGCCCGAGACAACGACGATCCCTTTGGCTCTCGTGGGGTCGAGGACGCCAACGCCAGGAGTGTCGATGTAGGTGGTGACCTGGAGGTTGTCCAAACGGACGTGGGCTCGAGGCCCGACGATCCGCCTATTGCCTACCTGCGCACCGAGCGCCGACACACATTCGACGCGTCGCCGCTTTTCCAGGCTCTTGTCCGCACAGAGCATAAAAAGTCGCTCTCAGCCAAGCTCAGCAAACCACGTGCTGTCGATCCCGCTAGCACCTGGGTTGACGCGTCGTTCGAACCCATTTCGAGCAAACTCCACCGACTCGGGAGCTCATGCGTGGCGACAGTGCCTCGGACTTGAGCGCTCGGGCACGTCGTCGTGCAACTTGCAAATGCCATCGCCAGGCGACCAAAGTGAGTGGCTTACATTCTCACGGAGCACGTTGATGGACCGCTCACTGCTTGTGCTGCTTTCACTGCTGATGCTTGGCTTGGCCCCGACGGCTAAGGCGACCGCGCCGTGCGACCGTCCGCACATCCAAGCACACCTCGCGGAGGTGCTCGCTGAGCTTGAGGCCGCCGAAGTAGGCCACCTGAGCACCACGCAGCGAGCCAACCGGCAGCGGCACATTGCGGAGCTAGCGACCTACCGCCAAGCCTGCGCGTTCCCGCGAGCCAAGGCCTTGTCCGAGTCGCACGGATTGACGACGATGCACGGGCCAGCGACCTCCGCAAGCGAGCAGCCTCGTGCGCACGTTGTGTATCCGCGACTAGCGCCTGTGTTTGTCGATGACGCCGACGTCCACTGCGCTGTCGGCCACCTTGTTGCGCAGGACGGACGCCGCGAGCTTGTCGAGCGCGTGCGCACCACCAACAACGGTGCCTCGATTGCCGAGCTGAGTGACGACGCCGAGCTCGGCCAGTGGCTCCTCGACGCCGGCCTCACCTGGCACGAGGCTGCTCGCATCCAGCCAGGCTATTGTTACTCGCCGTCGGGCTGTTTGTGCGCCGGCCTCTATCCGGCTGCTCCTTCGGTTGCTGAAGGCACGATCATAGAGGAGAGCGCAGACGACGGAACGGCAAAGATGCGGGTCGTCCGAGTCCACGGCAGCGCGTTCACCGATGTCGGCGACACCCTCGATGTCCACCGAGCCGACGGCGACTACGTTGGCCGACAGGCTCTTGCCATCGTCAGGGGCGCCCTCCTCACCACCCAGGTGAATCGTTTGCGACCGTGGTGGTACGAGATGGAAGACGGCACGTTTACCTGCGAGAGCAGCAACGGCAGCCGCCCGCCGCAGACCGTGACTGTGCCCGTCGACGTCTACGTCGACGCCCTGATGTCTCAGAACTGTCGCGTTGAACTCGGCAAATACGACAGCAAACTCAAGCAACAGCGCTGCGTGGGCGGTGACGAGTCCTTTTGTGCCGGTGCCTCGCCCAGCGGTTGGCCGTTGCTCCTCATGGCGAGCTGCCTAGGGTGGCTGGTCGCACGGCGCAGCGCATGACAGAGCGAGCTTTAGCGCAGTCTGTCAAGACGCTGCGAGCAGGTCTCGGGCGGACGCCACGCGTGGAAGAGTTCGTGACGGTTTTCGCCCAGTGCTTGCAGCCATCGGACATCGCGGACGTTGTGGCCAGCGTCCGAGTGGAAACGCAAGCCTGCACGCACGCCGTCACGCTTGGGGACATGAGCCACTTTCCAGACCTCTACGACCTAAGCGACCACGTCTTCACCGAGTTCTCGTGCCTGTTGAGCGACCTGCGGGGCACGGTCGAGTCCACGCTCTCCGTTGACGACCAGGCGAAAGCGCTGCTCGATCGCCTTGCCGATGACCTGAGAGCGAGCGGCGCGCTGCTCGACGTACCATCGTTGGAGACCCTTCAGCTGACACCGGTGTTCGTCGCCCGTCCGCAGCGGCGACAGCGCGCACAGCGAGGTAGCGTCATCGCTATCCCCCTTCCGACAGCGGCGAAGTACGGCGCACTCGTCATGCTGGACCGCAATAGCTTCGGCACCGCATTCGGCCTCCTCGATGCGACGTTCGACCGCCCCCCAGAGGCCATCGACGCAAGCATCGAAGGTCTCCCTTCGGCGCTTTACTGCGACGAGGAGTTCCTGCGGTCCGGACGATGGCGCATCCTGTTCCGCGACGAGCGCCTCACCGAGCGGTTTCCTCCAGATCCGGAGGTCTTCCACTCGCCCATCTTCTCGCCAGACTATGGCCCTTTCGGTCTTGCCGAGACCGCCGATGGCCGCATCCGAGAGCTGGGCGAAGCAGAGGCCCGTGAGGCCGGTGTTCTGGCGCACGACTTCGTGCAGTTTCCGTCCGCGGAGCAAGTGGAGTACCTAGCCGAACGGCGGCTCCAGCCTGCCGGCGGCGAGTGACGAAACATGGGCCATCCTGGAGTTGATTGGCTATCGACGTGGCTATCACGACCGCTTGGTTGACATGAGCGCTGCGACGCGTAGGTTCCGCGGCGTCGATAGGAGGCACTCTTGCAGCTCGTTGTTCCCAGACTGAACTAGTTCACCCCGCAACCCGATGGTTGCATTGAATAAGTTTATCTGGAGAACACTCCTTGAGTCCCATCGATGAGCATCTGCTCAAGCAGATGCGTCAGCTGTGCGCTGAGCTCGACCCCGAAGACGGGATCGATCCACGTCGGCAACGTAGAAAGAGGGAGCGCCTCGGTTCGCGCTCGAATCATAAACAGTACCAGCTGTGCGGTGCGGTCTTCCGCGCCGTCAGCCTTGCATTGGAGGATAGTGAGAGCGAGGTCCTAAGGAGCCTCATGGTCCGCGACGTGTTGCCCGGCGACCGGGCAGGACCGATGCGTGTCGTGGTCGCACCGCGTGGCGACTGGTTGGCGGACGCCGACGAGATACTGGCGCTGCTGCGGGCAAACTGCGGCCGACTGCGCGAAGACGTAGCGCGCTCCGTTGAGAGGCGCTATGCGCCGCAGCTCGTGTTCGAGGTGCAGCCATGAGCGTCAAGAGAACAGCGTGGCTGGCATATCCACTGCCGGCCGAGGTTCGTGAGCAGCTCGAGTCGCTCGAGCGACTCGACGGTGTGCGGCACATTGCGCTCATGCCCGACGTGCACCTCGCCCACGACGTGAGTGTGGGTACAGTTGTCGGCACCGAAGACGTGGTCTACCCCGCGTTCGTCGGGGGTGACATTGGCTGCGGCGTCGCGACCATGGCGTTTCGCGGCTGGAGCGCCAACAAGATCGAGCGTGCGGAAGCCGACGCGATCCTGGAGATGGCGAGGACGCTGCTCCCTGCGATGTCGAGAGCATCGAGGCATGCAGCGCTCTGGCCGCGAGAGCTCGACGCTGGACTCTCACATCCCAAGCTCGAGTCACTGAAGCGGCGCAACGGCAAGCGGCAGCTCGGCACGATTGGACGCGGCAACCACTTTACCGAGCTGCAGCTCGACGACACCGGCTGTCTTTGGGCGCTCGTTCACACGGGCTCGCGCTGTATGGGCCCCGCCATTCGCGACCTGCACACCGGCGGTGAGCGGCTGCGGGGGCTGATGGCGACGTCAGCAGCCGGACGCGACTACCTCGCGGACGCAGAGTGGGCGGTGACGTTCGCACGCGCCAATCGCGCGAGCCTCATCGCAAGCCTGGCGGCCATCGTGGAGCGAGTGCTTGGGGCCGTGCCTGTCGCGGAGTCGTACCTCGACTGCACGCACAACTCGGTGACGCGTGAGAGCGGCCTCTGGGTCCACCGAAAGGGCGCCATCCCTGCGGGTGACATGGAGTCG
>CALHXW010000229.1 GCA_938040325.1 uncultured bacterium
AGCGCGCCTGCATGAAGTAGGCCTCGCGGTCTCGTTTCACAGCTACCACAAGCACGGCGCGTACCTCATCGCGAACTCGGCGATGTCGGGGTTCTCGCGCGATGAGCAACGCATGCTCGCCAACCTCGTGCTCGCCCATCGGCGCAAGCTCGCCCGACCGGAGATCGACGACGCCCCGAAGCTCACCCGCACGTACACGCGTCAGCTCGCCGTCATCTTGCGCATCGCCGTGCACCTCAACCGGACGCGCAGCTGGCAACCGCTGCCCGACATCACGCTCTCAACCAAAGGACGCAGCGTCACCGTTGGGTTCCCCGGCGACTTTCTCGCGGGTCACCCGATGACCCAGACAGACTTTGACGACGAAGCCGCCTACCTTGCTGCGGCGGGCATCGCGCTGACCGTCTCGTGAGCCTGGCGACCACCAAGCCGCCAGGACGTCCACAGCGGATGTGGAGTGTCGAAGGCAACCGCCAACGGCTCGACGGCGGGGCCATGTTCGGCAATGTACCGCGTGCGCTCTGGCAGCGCTGGATCACCCCCGACGACGCGCACCGGATTCCCCTGGCCTGTCGCTGCCTGCTGGTCGAGGAAGACAGCGGTCGACGCGTGCTCTTTGAGACCGGTATCGGTGCCTTCTTCTCGCCCAAGCTGCGCGAGCGCTTCGGCGTCGAGTCGGCCGAGCATGTCTTGCTCAAGAGCCTCGCCGAGCTTGGCTTCGAGCCATGCGATATCGACGTGGTCGTCCTCAGCCACCTCCACTTTGACCACGCAGGCGGCTTGCTGACGCCGTGGTCTGAAGGCACCGCTCCTGCGCTCGTGTTCCCCGACGCGTCCTACGTTGTCAGCGAGCCGGCCTGGCAGCGCGCCATGACGCCCCACGCCCGTGACCGCGCGTCGTTTATCCCTGCCCTGCAGCCGCTCCTTGCGGCGACAGGCAAGCTCGAGCGCGTGCCCAGCGACTCGGCCAAGTCCAGCACCCTCGGCGACCACTATCGACTGCATGCGTCCAACGGTCACACGCCGGGACTGCTGCTCACCGAGGTCGAGGCCGCCGAGCCCGTCCTCTTCGCCGGCGACCTCATCCCTGGCCGCCCCTGGGTCCACCTGCCCATCACCATGGGCTACGACCGCTTCCCAGAGCTGCTCATCGATGAGAAAACGGCGCTGCTCGGCGACCTCGTGAACCGCGGTGGGCGCATCTTCTTCACCCACGACGCCGACATCGCCCTGAGCACCCTGGCGCTCGACGAACGCGGCCGCTTCACCGCCGTCGATGACCGGGACCGCCTCGTGGCCGAGCCGCTGTCGTAAGCACAGCGCTTAGCCTATTGCGGCACGCGCTCAGTTTGGGCGGTCCTCGCGCCTTTGATTCTCGTCGGAAGTCGACGCACCGACGGTTCAACCGACCGGGTGCTGCAATAGCGCTAAGCGCGTATCGGCGCGGCCACTCGGCTCTGAGTTCGGCAGCCAAAAAGACGAGGGCGCAGCATCGTGCTGCGCCCTCTTAAGGCATTCACAAAGGCCGCCTCGCTAGCGGAACTTCAGCTTGCCCGACACCGGGTAGTTCATCCCCGGGATCAGGTCGTGACTCTTGCTGAACATGTGGTTCGGCATGCTCTCGGTCCACCGAGCTGGACCGTACTTGTTGTTGCCCTTGTGGTCAGCCTTGATCGGTCGACTGTACAGGTAGCGATGCGACTTGGTCTTCTTGTTGTAGTAGTACACGTCGGCGCTGGAGGTGCGATGCGTCGGCCGCTTGAACGCATCGTAGTGGATGTCCCATCCAAATCGCTGGTTCACTGCGAGAACCTTCACGTCCTTGGCGCCCTTGAGCTGCTTCTTCAGCTCCGCCTCGGTCTTCTTGTTCTTGCGCAGCTTCTTCTTCGCGACGTCGAGGTATGTCTTCTTGTGGAAGGCCTTGATGCCCGCCTTGGAGATCTCGAAGTCGCCCTCGACTTCGGCGATCGCAGGGAGGGTGTCGTAGAACGCGAACGCACCGTTTTTGTTGTAGAACTCCTTGTCGGCGGCCGTGAGGTTCATGTCGTCGGGCACTTTGTTGCCAGCCACTAACTTCAGCTTGTAGGTGTGCTTGCCCGGCTTGATCTTGCCGCCGTTAATCTGGTCGACGAGCGTCGAGATGATTAGCCCCTTCTGGTTGATTCGGTAGCGGTCGTTGACCTTCGTACCCCACGGCGCAAACATCTCTCCGTCCGTCTTTGGCAGAACCACAAACGCGAGCTTCTTGGCGTCGCTGTAGCCTTCATCGGAGAGCTTTGCGATGTGGTGCTTGTAGGGCTTGCCGTCCACAGAGAGCAGCGCGAAGACGCTGCCACTGGGGTAGTCACAGTCATCGGGCATGTTCCGCTGGCACCACTTCTGGTTGTAGTACTTGAGGGGGTGCGGAAGGTCGATCTCGGCAACGACGTGCTCCTTGCCGAACTGCGTCCCAGACGATGTGCCTTTCCCAACCTCGTCGGCGGCGATTGGTCGTAGCCACTTCGGACCGTTCTCGAGCAGCTTGGCATAGCCCTCTTTCGAGACCGTCACCATAACGTCACTCTTAGCAACGATACCCGCTGGCTTGTCGCCATCTTTCTCGCCGAACCCCAACTCCACGGTCAGCTTGAAGTCGCCCTTACTGGCATATGGGATTGCTTTCGCCGCGAATCCACTAAGGTTGTCAGGGTTGCCAAGCCAGTTGCTAACGGCCCAGATCGCCTGCGGGGATGTGTAGTTCGCTTTGTTTTTCACGTCCTTCATCGAGTCTTTCGTGAACGAGATTGGGATGTCGAAATGCTCCCAAGTCTTGCTCTCTCGGCTTGAGAAGCTGTACCGATCTGCCCTGACGAGCTCGTCGTTGAGGTAGGTGTTGACGTAGGCATACGCCCAGTTGCGTTCGTTGACCCCGAAGCTCTTCGCGTACTCGATCATCGTCTTGCTGAAGACCATCCGGCAGGTGATAGACTTTCCAACATCGACCTTATCTGTCTTTTCGGAAAAGAATATCGAGTTGCTGAAGTGGCCTGCGTCTCGAGCCAATGGCCCCGTCGCTCGTGCTTTAGTGCCCGACGAAGGTGTGCCACCTGCCGGAGCCCCGCCACACTTTGCGTTCGCAGCGTCGTGGTACTTGAGAATCGAATAGCTCGGCACTAGCTCTCGAAGCTCTGTGGTCAGCGCCTTGGCGTCCTTGCACTTAGACGCCTTCTGGGCCGTCTTGATTCGGGCATCGAAGTTGTCGGTAAGCTTGCTCTCAAGTCGTTTCATGCCTTCCATCGCTTGGTAGTCACGATACTTCGCTTTCGCGGCAGCTTTGTAGCCCCTATACGCGTTGACGACATCACCCTTCTTGTCGGCGGCCCTAGCCTCAGTCATATGTTTGTCGTACGGCGTGATAGCCAAGGCTGGGGCCGAGCTGATGACCAGCCCGGTTGCGGCAAGCGCGACCGCAGCGCCAAACAGGGTAAAGCGATTCAGTTGCATCGAGTATCCTTGTGACGGACGAGGATTGTCATTGTAGTGATTGATTCTGACTGCAGCTCGCTGTGTGACGAGCCCACGGCATCGTAGGTTTCGGTCTTGTCGTGGACAACTCCACCACAGCCAGTCAGCCTCCCGTGACCCATGCCATTGGCCTGACCGACTCAGGACCCATGCCACGCAACCCGCTACTGTTGTTCACGAATCACAAACCCTGAAACAAACCGCCCTGTGAGTTGTTGAGGTGCAGCCAGACACCATCCGCTGGCGGCGTCGACGGGATCATCCGCGCGCAGTTGTGCGCTGCAAACGATCACGTTCGGACCAACGACGGTCGACGCGTTCGTTGATCACCGCGCCCCGGTCACGCAATGCGTCTCGGCTAACGCCAACCAGCCTCTCCCGCGCCCCACCGTTTGCGGCGTGGACCTACTCCATGCGCGGAAAGCCCCGAGATGAAGACGAGAACGGGGCACAGCAGTGACGCTGTGCCCCGGTTCACGGCGGGCCTGAGCTGCGCTCGGAACGAGCGGTCGACTAACGGAACTTGAGCTTACCGGACACCGGGTAGTTCAGCCCCGGAATCAGGTCGTGGCTCTTCATGAACATGTGGTTCGGCATGCTCTCAGTCCACCGTGCTGGACCGTACTTGTTGTTTCCCTTGTGGTCGGCTCTGATTGGCCGGCTGTACAAGTACCGGTGCGACTTGGTCTTCTTGTTGTAGTAGTAGACGTCGGCCGAGGACGTTCGGTGGGTCGGGCGGCGGAACCTGTCGTAGTGGATGTCCCAGCCGAAGCGCTGGTTCACTGCGAGAATCTTCACTTCCTTGGCGCCCTTGAGCTGCTTCTTCAGCTCCGCCTCGGTCTTCTTGTTCTTGCGCAGCTTCTTCTTTGCGACGTCGAGGTAGGTCTTCTTGTGGAACGCCTTGAGGCCAGCGGCGGTCACCTCGAAGGTCCCCTCGACCTCGGCGATCGCTGGATGCTTGGCGTAGAAAGCGAACGCGCCCTTTTCGTTGTAGAACTTCTTGTCGGCATCGGTGAGGTGCATGTCCTCAGGCACCTTATTGCCGGCGATGATCTTCAGCGTGTAGGTGTGCTTGCCTTTGTTGATCTTGCCGCCGTTGATCTGGTCGATGAGCGTCGAGATGAGGAGTCCCTTCTGGTTGATGCGAAAGCGGCCGTCGACCTTGGTTCCCCATGGCGCGAACATCTCGCCGTCCGTCTTGGGCAGAACCACGAACGCAAGCTTCTTGGCGCTGCTGTAGGCGTCATCGGACAGCTTCGCGATGTGGTGCTTGTAGGGCTTACCGTCGACATACAGGAGCATGTACACGCTGCCACTTGGGTAGTCGCAATCGCTGGGGATGTTGTCCTGACACCACTTCTGGTTGTAGTACTTCACAGGGTGCGGCAGGTCGATGTGCGCCACGACATGCTCCATGCCGAACGTTGCACCCGACGATGAGCCCTTCCCGACCTCAGCAGCGTCAAGCGGACGCAACCACCTCTGTTCGACTTTGGGCCTCTCCATGGCGGCGAGCTTCGCAATTCTAGGATCCGCAGGCGCTACATCAGCAGCGGGTCCAGCGGCACGCTTCTTTGCGATTTTGGCGGCACATGCCGAGTTTGCATCGCACTTCTTTTTTTCGGCGGCCAAGTCAGGCTCAACCATATCGAGCCAGCTACGCTGAGCCTCAGGCCCCATATTGGTCATCTGCTTCCAAACAGCATCCAGCTTCGGCCCGAGCGTGGGATCATCGCCATAGAGAATGCCGTCGGCGCGTAGCACTCGGTATCTCTTTTCTTCCGGCGATTCGGCCATCGCGTGCGGGGCTAGAATCATGGCGGCACCAATCGCGATGGTGCAAAGTCGAAATCTCATGAGTCCTCCGGAGACTGAGCGAGTCGCCAACAGCGACCGCAGCAAAGATGGGCGACGGACGTCGCGGACCGTCAGCTGCCGCCGATGATCAGACAGCCTCTGACGCTCCTCAACCCCAACTCGGTCGCCCCCGCGAGCCAGCGAGCCGTTTGAACCAACACTTTCGTCTCTTTCACGGGACGTTAGATGCCTAGGACCTCACACCGTGAATCCGAGCGTGGCCTTGGATCGGCCGGGATCTGAAGCGTCGCCGCCCATCGAGCTGAGGATCGCGGCACGCTGCAGCGGAAACCGTCGTGATCTATCGCTCGACCGTCTCCGTACGGAAGCGAATCTGGCTCACCTTAGCCTCGTAGAGTGCCCGCATGAGGGGAGTCACAACGTCGCTGCTGAGACGGCCTTCGGTGACCACAATGACCGACGTGCCGAGCGTTGCGGCGTTGATGGCAGCCTCCAGGCCATCGAAGGTCAGCTCGTCGCCGGCTGAGCGCCCAGCGAGCTTGGACTCGGACTCGAGGAGCCAGAAGGTCCCGTTTGCGCTCACGTAGACGACCGCTGGGGCGCCGGCACCTGACTCGGCTACGTTGATCTGCTCAACCACGCCCAAGCGGGCTCGGAGGTCTTCCTCATAGGTCTCAAAGGCTGCAGCGCGTGCATCCGACGCGTCGCTCGATGCTCCGAGGCTCGCGATGAACACCCCGATAGCTCCCAGGCTACCGACCGTCAGGATGACGCCACCCAGGTCGGCCTCATCGCTCTCAAGAGCGATCACGCCAGCGATCACCGACGCTCCAAGCACACCCAGCGAGACCCAGGTCAGGTCAGCCTCGCGCGAGCGTGCTGCGTCAAACGCCTTGATGGCTGCGGCGGTGTCTGACGACTCCTCAACCGCGGTGACCAACACGCCCGGATCGTTGATGATGAGCCCGTTCTTCAGCCTCAACACCGTGAACGTCTCGGTCCTATCGGTGCTGCGGCCCGAAGGCAGAGCGGTCCCAAACCGCGCGTTTCCCTCGTCGGTGATCCGCTCGCGATACACGCCCGTCACGATGTTGGCGGGTCGGAGCTCCTGAAAGGCAGCCAGGCGCTCTGCAGCCGGTGCCGTCGGCGCGGGAACCCTCAGCGTCGGCCGCTGGGCAGCACACGCAGACGCCACCAGTGACGATGTCGCCAGGGCGGTTGCGAGGACCCGCAGCGGATGTCGGTCATGTCGCGTCATGCCACGATCATAGCGCTGCGCGCGCTCGGCGCGAGCACTCGTGCCACGCCGTGTAACGCGCGGCTACTTGACGGGCTTGCCGTTGATCTCGGCGATCTGGAAGTCCACCCGGTGGTTCTTGGTCCGCCCAATCGGCGACGCGTTGTCGGCGATCGGCCGCGCCTCGCCGTAGCCCACCGGGTTGAGGCGCTTCCCGTCGATGCCCTTGCTCACCAAGTACTTCTTCACCGACGCAGAACGCTTCTCGCTGAGCAGCATGTTCGCAGCGTCGCTCCCCGCGCTGTCGGTGTGGCCGGCGATGTGGATCTTGGTGATGTGCGGGTTCTTCTTGAGCACCTCAGCAACTTCGTCGAGCACCGAGTGACTCTTCGACGAGATCCGGTCGGTCCGTCCCACAAACTTCACCTGGCCTTCGATCTTGATGAGCTTGCCGCTGACCTTGGCGTTGTCTGTCCCGCCGTCTGGGCAGCCGTCGTCATCCTCGTTGCCGTCTTTGTTCTCGGGGTCGTTGGGACACTTATCGTCGACGTCGAGGATGCCGTCGCCATCGTTGTCAGGATCGGGGCAGCCGTCATTGTCCTCAAAACCATCCATGTCTTCGGGCTGCCCAGCACAGCTGCCAGCCTTCTTGCCAGCGGCAACCGGTCCGTCACGAAGGTCCAAGATGCCGTCGGCGTCGTTGTCCTCGTCTGGGCACCCATCGTCGTCTTGGAAGCCGTCCATGTCCTCGGGATCTCCCGGGCACTTGTCGTCGTTGTCGAGGATCTTGTCGCCGTCGTTGTCGGCGTCAGGGCAACCGTCGAGGTCCTCGAAGCTGTCGATGTCCTCGGGCTGGTCGCGGCAGATTCCGTAGCCCGACTCGTCGATCGGACCGTCATCGGCATCGAGCACACCGTCGACGTCATTGTCGGTGTCGGGACAGCCGTCCGAGTCTTGGTGTCCGTCGAGGTCCTCAGGCTCGGTCTTGCACTGGTCCTCGGCGTCCGGGACGCCGTCTTTGTCGACGTCTGCAACGGCCGGCGTGTAGCCAAAGCCAAGGAACCCACGCCAGAGCGGCGCACCCACCGACCCCGCGAGGCCCGCACCCGCACCGGCCATCATGCTCCAGTTGTCGTCAAAGCGAACCCGCAGACCGCCGAGCAGCTCCATGGGGTCGTCACTCTCGGCCGTTGCCTCGCCTACACCATCGGCCAGCGCGAAAGGATCGCGGTTCTCGCCGGTCTGAATCGCGCCAAAGAGCGATGCCACGATGGTCAACGCCTTCGCCGGCGTCGGCACCTCGAGCCCGAGGCCCCAGTTGATCGTGTCGTCGCTGACGTGGGTCAGCGCGCGACGGACCGGTCGCAACGTGTAGCCCACGTTGGCTGCAATCAAGAACCCACCTTCATCGCGATAGTCGAAGCCGAGGACCGGGCGCAGCCGGAAGCTGTCGTCGCCACCGAACTGATCGGCGTCGCCGATCGGGATGAACATTGGGATGCTGAGGTTGACCCCGAACCCCGAGAACTGCGCCGGGTCGACAAGCTGGGCTTTGATGATGACGCGCATGTCGCTGATCGCGAAGCCCTCAACCTGCTCGCCAGGTCGGTCAACAACGCCGAGATCTTCGCCGGACTGCGTCGCCGTCATCGGCACCACGATGCCGAGACTCAGCACATCGAAGAAACCAAGCGCCGCCGAGAGCTCGGGCTTGAGCTGGTCGTCGATGAGACGCGAGACGACCGTGTCATCGCCATTGGCTCGCTGGACCACGAGCGGGTCGTCCACATAGTGCAGCAAGATCGCAAACGAGGGCGTGAGGTGGGGCAACACCGCACTCGTGTTGACGTTGAGAATGTTGAGGCCCGGAGCCGGTAGCGGCTCGAACTGCTCAACTTGGATCGCGGTCGTCGACACCGGCTGCGACAGCGCGACCCCACTCACCATCACCACCGCCACACAGACCCATGACCACACCAACGTCTTCAGCGCTCGCATGACACCCTCCGGATGTTCCCTGTTTCGAACCCTCAAACTGTATCAAAGGTTGCCGAAAAGCGGAATCCGTCGACGGCTGTCGACCCTGTCCCCGTGCGACGGTTGGGGACTCTTACGTCGAGCCAACCTCAGTCGCGGCTCGACTTGCGACGCCGCTTCTTCGGCGCTCCGCCGTTGCGTCCACGCGGAAATGCGGCCTTCGCGGCGCCCGTGTGCTGGGTCGCAAACTTACCCCGCCCCTGCTTCTTCTGGCCCTTTCGAGCTGTACCAGTTCGAGCATGTCCCCGGTCGTGGGCTGGAATCAGCTGCCCCTCGGCGCTGCCGATCAGATCGGCACGTCCCATCCGCGTGAGCGCCTTCCGCAAGAGCGGCCAGTTCTCGGGGTCATGGTAGCGCAGGAAGGCCTTGTGCAGCCTCCGGTGCTTGATGCCGCGCGGACTCATGACCGTCTCGCTGTCGCGGGTCACCCGACGCAGCGGATTCTTTTGGCTGTGATACATCGCCGTCGCCGTCGACATCGGCGAGGGCAGGAAGTTCTGGACCTGGTCGGCCTCAAAGCCATTGGCCTTGAGCCAGAGCGCCAGCTCCAGCATGTCCTCGTCGCTGGTGCCCGGGTGAGCGGCGATGAAATACGGGATCAGGAACTGCTTTTTGCCGGCTTGCTTACTGTAGCGCTCAAAGAGCTTCTTGAACTCGTAGTAGCTGCCCATCCCCGGCTTCATCATCTTCGACAGCGGGGCATCCGAGAGGTGCTCGGGGGCGATCTTCAGATAGCCGCCGACGTGGTGAGTGACGAGCTCCTTGACGTACGCCGGGTCCTTGACCGCCAGGTCATAGCGCACGCCACTGGCGATCATCACGCGCTTGACGCCGTCGATCTTGCGCGCCTTGCGGTAGAGCTGCACCAGCGCCGAGTGGTCGGTGTTGAGGTTGTCGCAGACGCCGGGGTAGACGCACGACGGCTTGCGGCATGCCGCTTCAATCGCCGGGTCTTTGCAGGCGATGCGGTACATGTTCGCGGTCGGACCGCCGAGGTCGCTGATGGTGCCGGTAAACCCCGGCACCTTGTCGCGGATCTCTTTGACCTCGCCGAGAATCGACTTCTCGGAGCGGTTCTGGATGATGCGGCCTTCGTGCTCGGTGATCGAACAGAAGGTGCAGCCGCCAAAGCAGCCCCGCTGGATCGTGACCGAGAAGCGAATCATCTGGTACGCCGGGATCTTTGCGTTGCCGTAGCTCGGGTGGGGAACCCGCTGGTAGGGCAGCTCGTAGACGCGGTCCATCTCCGGCGTGGTCAGCGGGATCGGTGGCGGCGTGATCCAGAGCTCGCGGGTGCCGTGACGCTGGACAAGGGCACGGGCGTTTCCAGGGTTGGCCTCGCGGTGAAGGATGCGCGACGCGTGGGCGTAGAGCACCTCGTCGTCGCGGACCTGCTCGAAGCTCGGCAGCCGGATCACCGTGCGGTCGCGGGCAACCGCTAGCCGCGACGACCGAAGCTGAACGAGCTTGGGGGGTGGAGACGGGGCATCGCTTGTGACGGCCCCGGACGCGCCTGCGCCGCCAGTTGCGCAGGCTTTGGCGCCGTCTCCACCAGCCGCATCTGTGTCGGCGTCACCGTCGGCGCCAGTGGACTGGTAAGGATTCACCGGCGGCTGCACGGGCCCAGGTCGGTCGAGCGTCGTCGAGTCGATGGTGCCGTACCCAGGCAGCGGCTCGCTCAGCGCGAACGCCGTGCCGCGGATGTCGCGAATGCTCTTGATGCTCTCACCCCGGTTGAGGCGGTGTGTGACTTCAACAAGTGCGCGCTCGGCGTTGCCGTAGAGCAGGAGATCGGCCTTGGAATCGAGCAAGACCGAGCGACGGACTTTCTCCGACCAGTAGTCGTAGTGGGCGATGCGACGGAGGCTCGCGCCGATGCCGCCGACGATGACGGGGACGCCCTTGAACGCCTCGCGGCACCGCTGAGCGTAGACCAGCACGGCGCGGTCCGGTCGCTTGCCCGCCACGCCACCGGGGGTGTAGGCGTCGTCGCTGCGGATCTTCTTGTCGGACGTGTAGCGGTTGACCATCGAGTCCATGTTGCCGCCGGTCACCCCGAAATAGAGGCGCGGCTTGCCAAGTGCTCGAAAGGCGTCGGCGCTGTGCCAGTCGGGCTGGGCGATGATGCCGACCCGAAAGCCTTGAGCTTCGAGAAGGCGACCGATCAGGGCCATGCCGAACGACGGGTGGTCGACGTAGGCGTCGCCGGTCACGACAATGACGTCGCACGCGTCCCAGCCGAGCGCGTCCATCTCGGCGCGCGTCGTCGGCAGGAAGCGCGCAGCCGCAGCGCGCTTGTTGGCTTTCGGTACGTTGGCGAAGAGCGCTCGTGCGCGTGGGATAGCGAAGGTCATTGCGGCGAGCGTATACCGGCTGGCGAGCGCAACCGCCACGCTCGGGTCACAAAATCGCGGCCCCCTGTCCCCATTAGCGGCGTCCGGTGATAGGAAGAGGCGTGACCCACGATGCCCAGAGGAGCTTTGAGACGGCCTGGTCTGACGGCCGAGTCGCCGACCTGCGAGACGCCCTCGCCGGCTGGTACCACGCCGGCCATCGCAAGCTGCCGTGGCGCGAAGACATCTCGCCGTACCGGGTGTGGCTCTCAGAGATCATGTGCCAGCAGACCCAGGTCGCGACGGTGATTCCGTATTTCCATCGCTTTCTGTCGGCGTTCCCAACCGTCACCGACCTCGCCGCGGCCGACGAGCAAGACGTCTTGGCGCTGTGGGCGGGCCTCGGGTATTACCGGCGCTGCCGCAACCTGCACGCGGCTGCGAAGGTCGTCGCCAACGAGCTTGGCGGCGTCTTTCCCGGTTCCGCGGCCGAGCTTCTGGCGCTGCCCGGGGTAGGTCGCTACACGGCCGCAGCGATCGCTTCCATCGCCTTTGGCGAGGTGGCAGCTGTGCTCGACGGCAACGTCAAGCGCGTGCTCGCACGGCTCGACGCTGAGGACACGCCGGTCAACACAGGTCCAGGAGAGCGCCTCCAGTGGGCGCTCGCCGAAAAGCTCGTCTCGCGCGACGACCCCGCGAGCCACAACCAAGCGATGATGGAGCTGGGAGCGGTCGTGTGTAAGCCAGGCACGCCCGACTGCCCGCGCTGCCCTGTCAGCGATGTCTGCGCGGCGTTTGCGGCCGGCACGCCTGACCAGTACCCGGTGAAGAAGAAGAAAAAGAAGGCCGTCGCAGTCCGCGGCGTCGCGGCCGTCTGTGTCGATGACGACGGCCGGATCTTGCTGGCGCGCAGGCCCGATGACGTCTTGCTTGGCGGCTTGTGGGAAGCCCCCGGCGGACCAGTGGACGGCAGCACCGCGAAGGACTCGGGCGGTGGCGAAGACGACGGCGCCGGCCGCGCGGCGCTGACCCAGCACTTGAGCGAGCGCCTCGGTATCAGGGACGCGCCTGGGGCCTACCTGGGCGCGGTCACCCACGTCTTCAGCCACCGAAGGCTCACCCTCGACGTCTACCAGCTCCGCGCGACGAAGGGCTCGAGCCGCGATCCCCTCAGCTTCTACACGGCGGCGAGCTGGTTCGATGCCAGTGCGCTGGGCAGCCAACACGCGCCGCTGTCGCGCCTGACGGAGAAAGTCCTAGAGCTCGCCTCCGACGTCCAGGTGTGGCCCTGATGGGGAGCAGCACGCTCGACGACAGCGCTGGCCAGCCCGAGCGTGTTCACGGCCTGAAGCTCCCGCTTGGTGCGACGACCGATCGGCTCGGTCCGCTCGTTGCGAGCGCGCTTGGCGTGAGCCCGGCGGAGCTCGCCGAGGTGCGGGTCGTGAAGGTCTCGCTCGACGCGCGCGGCGCGGTTCCGCTGCAGGTCTACACCGTCGACGCTTGGCGCATCGGGCAGGACGTGCCGCCTGCGCGCGTTCCGGCGCTGCGTGTGCCGGCCGGGATGCGGGCGCTCAAAGCTGGCCAGGCGCCGATCATCGTGGGTACGGGCCCAGCCGGGCTGTGGGCGGCGATTCGACTCGTGCGGGCTGGCATTCCCTCGATCCTGCTCGACCGCGGCGGCGCGCTCAGCGACCGCCACGGCTCGGTCCGAAAGCTGCGACGAGGCCGTGAGCTCGACCCAGAGTCGAACCTCTGCTTCGGCGCGGGTGGCGCGGGCACGTACTCCGACGGCAAGCTCTACACGCGCAAGCGCAGCGGCCTCGTTCAGGCCGTCTACGAAGACCTCGTCGCGCTGGGCGCGTCCGAAGACATCCTCACGGCAGCCCACCCGCATGTGGGCACCAACCGGCTCATCAAGATGCTCGGCGGCCTTGAGCAGTTCCTTGTCGAGGCCGGCTGCGAGCTCCGCTACGGCCAGAAGGTCGAGGGCCTCCTGCGCGACACCGGCGGCCGCGTCGCCGGGGTTCGACTGGCGTCTGGCGTGGAGCTCAAGAGCCCCGCCACGATCCTTGCGACCGGACACTCCGCCCGCGACGTCTATCGCTGGCTCCACGAGACGGGCGTCATCCTCGAGCGCAAGCCCTTCGCTATCGGCATGCGCTGCGAGCATCCCCAGACGCTCATCGATGCGATCCAATATGGCCGACACGCGGCGCGCCCGGAGCTTGAACCCAGCGAGTACTTCCTCAAGACCCAGGTCTCAGGCCGCGGCGTCTACTCGTTCTGCATGTGCCCGGGTGGCTTCGTCATCCCCACGCCTACCGAGGTCGGCCACCTCAACGTCAACGGCATGTCCAACGCCAAGCGCGGCGGCCGCTTTGCCAACGCGGCCCTCGTCGTCGAGGTGCGGCCCGACGACTTCTACATCGAGAGCCCCGGTGACCGCGACCACCTCGGCCCACTCGCCGGCCTCGAGCTCCAGCGCCACCTCGAGCGCTTGGCGTTCGAGCACGGCGGCAGCGACTACAGCGCACCCGCGCAGCGCCTCACGGACTTCCTCAAAAACCGCGCCGGCGATCTGCCCGAGCGCACAAGCTTCCGCCCTGGCACTCAAGCCGCGAATCTCCGCGGGCTGCTCCCGCGCCGCTTCGCCGAGCCTCTAGCCCGCGCCGTCCACGGCTTCGACCGTAAGATGGGCGGCTACTTGACCAAAGAGGCCCAGCTCTTCGGCTTCGAGACCACGACCTCCAGCCCCATCCGCATCCCGCGCAACGAGCAGCTCCAAGCCCCGGGCTTTGACGGCCTCTTCCCGTGCGGCGAGGGCGCAGGCTACGCGGGCGGCATCGTGTCGAGCGCCATCGACGGCATCCGCTGTGCCGAGGCGGCGATGGCGGTGTTGGGTCGTTGAGGTTGAGCTCGCTGTCTCTCAGCCTCGCAACAGGGTCATGGGCAGCCCATCGACATGCTTGAAGTCGCCGTCGAACGTGATGAGATGTCCTCTCACGTCGAGCGTCTGTGCGGCGATCCAGATGTCATTGGCCGAGATGGGAGTGCCGGCCCGACGAAGTGCAGCGACGAGCCTACCGTAGGTCTTCGCTGCTTCGTGAGTCAGTGGC
>CALHXW010000230.1 GCA_938040325.1 uncultured bacterium
GAGCGCCACGGCAACGGCTGCGGCAGCCAAGACACGACTCACGTGAGTCTGCATCAACGTTCTCCTCGGTGGTGTCGCGCGAGCGCTGGTAGCCTCGACTTTAGCCATTTTGAACGTGCCGCCGCTGACGTCGTCCGTGCACAGCTGGGTGAGGCAAACACGTTGCGGCCTTCAAGACCACTCCGGCCTCACCCACCTCCGCACCGCCGACTGGATAACGTTCGCAAACCTCACGTTGTCCACGAGCGGCTTGGACAACGTTCGCAAGACTCACGTTGCCCACACGAGCGACGACGACTGCTGCGGGTCACCTGATGATTCCCGGGGATCATCGTTGCCGCCGCCGCCGCGGCTTGTGGGGATGTGGGAGCCGTGTCGGACTCCGTCCGTGCCGACTTCCAAGGGCTTGTGGACAACCTCGTGCTTTCAGCGATTCTTGAGTATCCGCTCGGTTGTCCAAGCCGGCGGTGTGCAGGTTGGTGAGGCCGCGAGAGGCGAATTCGCAGCAACATCTTCGTCTCACCAAGCTGTGCACGGACTGCGCCAGCCTGGCATGTCCACAGACGCTTGATTTTGTGCGTTTTCGCTTGACGGCTTTTGGTGACCGAAAACGAAAAGGGCCCGGACTTACTACAGAATCCTGGCAGCCAGAAGCTCCCTCCACGGCCCCAGCACGTCCCGAACGCGCTCCACGAACGAGGCCGCGTCGGGCGGCCGTCCAGCCGTTGTTGCCAACGGAGCACAGGCTGACCGTGACGATCGACGATGAGACCCGAGGACTTCTCGAAGAGGTGACCGCGCTCGTTAGTTGTAGATGCCGGAAGTTCGTTCCTAGATCCCGACAGGCCGTCGTCGAGGTCGAGATCCGACGACGCATTTAGGTCCGGACGCCGCCGCCTCGGCCGGCGAGGTGTGTCGGGACCCGGAAAGATTTCGGACCGTAGAGATCGGCGATGGACCGTCGAGGAGATAGGAACGAACTTCCGACCTCTACAACTCGCCACCGCCAGACAGCCAAGCGCAGCGTTCGAGCACTGCTGCACGAGGCGCTCACACTCCTTCGGAGAGACCTCAGGCGTCGCCATCGAGCCGACGTGAAGCGACCCAAGCAGACCAACGCGGCCCATGGCGCCGCGAAGTCTCAAACCAGCGCCGCAGAAACACGATCCCCGGGGACCGTCGCCGAATCACGCTCGCGTCACGTCCCAGCAAAGGTTGTCCGAAAGGTCTTTGAACGCGACGGTGAGCGATGCACGTATCGTGACCCAAAGACGTCGCAGCGGTGTGTGGCCACGCACAGGCTGCAACTCGACCACATCCATCCCTTTGCACTCGGCGGAGAGCACTCCGCATCGAATCTCCGCGTGCTTTGCCAGCATCACAACAATCGGCGTATCCCCCCGCGGTACCGGCATCGGACGAGCAATCCATTCTCGTCGACCCGTTCGTGACCCACGTCTCGGCGAAAAAGGGAGTCCACCTGGAGGCAGCGAAGCCTCGGGTTCTCAAAATGGCTAAAGTCGAGGCTAGCAGCGTTCGCGGAAATGCGAAATCTGATGACTTTGCGATGCGCTCAACGCGGGTCCCAGGGGCGCAGCTGCTGTTGATCTCAAGATCACTCAGGAGTTGCGCCCCCGCAACCCGCGTTGTGGTTTCCTGTCGTTCATCACACCAGCGGCACACCTCACTTCGTCCCAGAATCCGCATTTCCCGGCAACGCTGCTAGCCGCGCTGACTGGCGTACGCTCGTCGCTGGCAGTTGCGTGACGGGGCCTGGCACGTCGGCGCTTCGCTCGGCTCCGTGCACGCCTGTCGCTCCTGCCGCATAGCGGGCGCGTCTCGGTGTGCAACCACAAGATTTGAGTGCCCTTTTTTTGACGACTCGGGCCCTTCGACGATGCTCGCTGCATGAGTGAGCTGCCTGCAGACGCCACCCGCTGGCTACGTGCGAAGCATGCTGTCAACCGTCGCCTCAACCCTGGCGACGGCGACAGCAAGTGGGTCGACACCTTCATCATCACGCTCATCGCTCTCAATGTCCTCATTGCGATCACCGAGACCCATGAACCGACGCACCAGGCGTACCTCGGCTTCTTCACGGGCTTTGAGATCTTCTCATCGGTCTTCTTCACCATCGAGTACGTGCTGCGTCTCTGGGTCGCACCGCTCGACCCCCGCTTTGCACGCCCGGTGAGCGGCCGCGCGCGTTTCGCGCTTACGCCAATGGCCTTGGTCGACCTCGTCGCCATCGTGCCCTTCTACGTCGAGATCATCTTCCGCGACTCGATCGACCTGCGCATCGCACGCGCCATTCGCCTGTTCCGCTTGGTGCGCATCCTCAAGATGGGACGCTACGCGTACGCCATGCGCACCCTGGGCGCCGTCTTTGTCCGCAAGAAAGAGGAGCTGGCCATCACGTCGCTCGTCTGCGTGATGCTGGTGATCTTGACCTCGAGCGTTATGTACTTCGCCGAACACGAAGCTCAGCCTGAGGCATTTGCCAGCATCCCCTCCACGATGTGGTGGTCGATCATCACCCTGACGAGCGTCGGCTACGGCGATGTCTACCCAATCACCGAGATCGGAAAGATCATGGGGGCGTTCATTGCCCTCATCGGCGTGCTCTTTGTCGCCCTCCCAACAGGGATCATCAGCGCGGGCTTCCTTGAGCAGATGCGCGAAGAAAAGCGTGGCAAAGACTCTGAGATCTTCGGCTATTGCCCGCACTGCGGCGAACAGCTCATCCCAGGGGAAGAGCTCGAGTAGCGTCCGCATGCGCGGGGCATGTTGCCAAACACGTGATCGCTTTGAATACCGTGCGCACTCCAGCGTCTGACGCCCTCTCTCTATCGAGAATTTGCCGCTGGAGCTGCCGATGCCTACCCCACCGCCGCTGCCCGCGACGACTGCGTCTTATGCAGCTCGTCTGACCTGTGCTCTCGCGCTCGCGTTTGCCCTGTCGCTAGCCGCTGGCTGCGCCACTCAGCGCTACAGCGAGCCCGTCTACACCGGCTCGCCGTATGTGGCCGATGACGGCTATGGCGACTACGGCGACTACGCGCCACAGTGGGCAGATGACCTCGATGTCGACGGCTACGACGACTTTTATGAGCCCCTGGAGCCCTACGGCACGTGGTCGAGCGATCCCACGTACGGCGACGTGTGGCTGCCTGGTGACGACTTCGCTGGCCCCTACCAAGACGGCTACTGGGTCGACACCGATGCGGGCTGTACCTGGAGATCGAACGAAGCCTACGGGTGGATCGTGCATCACTACGGACGCTGGGTGATCCTCACCGGGCAGTGGGCTTGGGTCCCAGGCACGGAGTGGGCCCCCGCATGGGTCGACTGGCGAGAGAGCGGCGAGTACGTCGGATGGGCGCCGCGGGGTCCTGGCGACTACGCGTGGGCAGGCTACTCCCACTGGACTTTCGTGCTCCAAGTCCACCTTGGCAGTCCGCCGCACCGACGACACCGCGCCCGAGACTACCGGGCCCACTACGCCGCCAGCCATCCCGTGACCCACCGCCACCGAACCCGCCGCGGCGTCACCTACTTCACGGGGCCCAGCCGGAGCGAGCGACGGGCGCGCGGTGCAGGCTTGCGCCGCCACGACCACACACGCTGGAAGGAACGTCGGCAGCAACGCCGCCAAGCACGGCAGGACCGCCGTGACCGAGGGCACGCCGTCCATCCAGGTGGAGCCGCAGCCAGCCACGATGGTCAGGCACGCAGCGATCGCGGCCACCGCGCAGCTGGCACGGACACGCGCGGGTTCCGCGCCACACCAGCCGGAACACCGACACGCCCCGCAGCCACCCGCCGGACGCGCGACGCCGTACCCAGCGATGTCCGCGCCGAGACAATGGTCCGGCATCGAACCCAGCGTCCTCCGCGTGACACCGTCGAGCGCAAGCGACCCGAGCCTCCCGCCACACGCTCGCGAGCGTCGGCCACAAGCAGAGGCGCGGCGACTCGGCCAGCGGCCGCACCGCCGGCAAGTCGTCGAGCCGAGCAGCGCCCCGGGAACCGCGCCGAGGCGACCCGTCGCGCGGTCCAAGACCAGTCGCGACGCGCAGAGCAGGCACGGCGCCAGCAGCAGGACCAGACCCGGCGCGCAGAGCAGGCACGGCGCCAGCAGCAGGAGCAAGCGCGACGCGCAGAGCAGGCCCGGCGCCAGCAGCA
>CALHXW010000231.1 GCA_938040325.1 uncultured bacterium
AAGTGGTCGTTGACCTGCGTGTCGAGCGCCGCGCTGAGGTACGGCTCGATGCGTTCGCTGCCCCGTTCATCGGGCGTGTAGACGGCGTGCATGACCCCAGACATGGTGGCCTGCAGCGCGCGTCGCTGAGCTTCGCTGAGCCGCAATGCCCGGATGTGTTCAAGCCGAAACGGGCCGCGAGGACTCATGGGCGTGTCATGCCGGTCATCAACCTGGATGAGCCCCGTCATTGGGGAGGAGTGGGATTAGACAAGCTGAGCGCGGTGCTGTCCAACGGCTGTCGGCCTACCGTGAGGCGGCTCCAACATTGTGGTCGACTCGATGGCACGTCACTATTGACGCTTGTCGTCGTCCAACAGGAGTCGAGCGTGCACCAGCAAGCGACAACGTCCCGTAGCGGGTATGTCCGCCACACCCTGCTCCTGCGTCTTGCCGTGTCGGCGATTGTTCTGTTGTCGGCGGCGTCGCTGGCCGTCGCGGGCGAGCCTGTCAATAAGCCCTTCTACACGTTCGGAGGCAGCCTCATTGACGGACGCGGGCCGGCCCTAGCAGCGTTCGGGGAAATGCGAAATCTGATGACTTTGCGATGCGCACCACTGGAGTGATGATCTCGAGATCACCTTGTCCCGACAGGGTTTCCTCTCGTTCATCACACCAGCGGCACACCTCGCTGCGTCCCAGAATCCGCATTTCCCCGAACGCTGCTAGCCCCACGTTCCGATCGACGCGCGCTCTTCCCGCGCGTCCTCCGTTCCGCGCGCCTCCAAAAGGCTCTGGTTCCAGAGATGCGCCGGTCGCGAAAGAGCCTCCTCTTCAAGTAGGGCGGCAGGCCGCGAGTCGCGGCGACGGCGCTTGCCCTCGCTTGACCGCTGAGCTGTCCTAACGTGTGTCTGACCACTTGGACGCAACGTCACATCCCATGAGATGACACGGAGAGGAGCCGCCATGCGAGCCGCCAACACCCCAGTCCTCGCCCTTCTGTCCGTGGTCTCGCTGGTGCTGGCAACTGGCTGCTCATCGACCCGCACCACCGCGGTCACCCCGACGGAGACCGACCCAGCAACGCACGCAGCGTCGAAGGAGACACGCGCGCCGGCTGTGTGGACCGATCCGGCGTCGGGCGTTGGCTTTCCGGCCAGGTTAGGTGCGGCAGACCTGCTCGGGCACAAGAGGTACCCGCAGCCGGGGCTCGGCGTGTCGGTGCGCTACGTCACCGCCGCCAAGCTCAAGGTCGACATCTTCGTCTACAACGGCTCCAACCCACGCATTCCCGACGGCGCGGACGCTCCTGTCGTCGTCGCCGAGGCCAGCCATGCCCTGCGCGAAATCCGAGAGGTTGCACGAGCTGGCCACTACGCCAACCTGCGCGAGATCCGCGACGACGACGCCGTCTTCGGCCTCGGTGGTGCGAAGACCGACTTTCGGCGCGTGACGTTCGTGTTTGACCAATCCGGCGCTGCCTACGACTCCGAGCTCTACATCACGGGCTATCGCCGCAACTTCATCAAAGTCCGGGCCACCTACCCCGTCGCTCAACGCGATGCCGGGCGCCGCGACGTCCACGAGCTTCTCAATGCTCTGGGGGCGCGTCTGGCAGGCGAGGTGCGAGACGTTGCGCTGCTGTCAGCGGCTGACGCGGCGCGCCGCAGAGCTTTTCACGAGCCCGACTGCCACGACCTCGACGAGGTGAAAGATCCGCGGTCCGTGGATCGCGTGGTGACGCTGCAGTGCGTGGCGCCACGACGCCAAGCGGCCGCGAGGTTTCAACCCCGGACTTGACGAAACGAACGGTCGTGCTTTTAGTGTCTGCATGGCGAAAGGCAAGACCACACGCAGCATGATCGTTCGCAGCGCACTGCGCGAGGCGAGCAGTCAGGGGCTAGAGGGCATCAGCATCGGCGCGCTGGCTAAGAAACTCGATATGTCGAAGAGCGGTCTCTTCGCCCACTTTGGCTCTAAAGATGGTCTGCAAAAAGCCGTGCTGGAGCTTGGTGCCGAGCTGTTCGTCGCCAAGGTCGTGCGGCCGGCAACGACGAAAGAGCGCGGTCTCCCGCGGGTTGTCGCACTCTTCGACAACTGGCTTGAGTGGACCGACTCCGAGGTGGTTCCCGGCGGGTGCCTCTTCATGTCGTCAACGTTCGAGCTCGACGACCGGCCGGGACTTGCCCGTGACGTGCTCGCCGTCACCATGCGCGAGTTCCGCAACACCCTCGCGCGGGCAGCGGCGATCGCCGTCGAAGAGGGGCACTTCCGCACCGACCTCGACCTGGCTCAGTTCGCCTTCCAGATGCACGCGATCTTGCTGGCCCACCAAGTCGAAGCCCGACTCTTCCGCTCGCCAGACGCCTCAGACATTGCTCGGAAGGCCTTCGAGAGCCTCTTGAGCACCGCAACGCCTTAACCGACAACCACTCCGGCCCGCGCTCGGGCCGCCAACAAGGAGCCCATCGTGGCCAACTCACCGTCTCTCCAGAAAAGCACGAACGGTCGTGCCCTATCGTTCTCGCCCGGGCTCAAGCGCGCACGCCGCATTGCACGCGCTGCCGGCTCGCTCTCTCCCCGCCTCGGTGCCCGGGTGGCCAAGCGTATGTGGAGCACTCCGCGCAGCTTCCCAGCACCTGATCGCGAGCGGCCCTACATCGCATCGGCGCGCCGGGTCCGAATGCCGCTCGGCGTCAGGGCGCTCACCGGCTGGGCGTGGGGCGAGGGACCGACGGTCTTGCTCGTCCACGGCTGGGAGGGCCGGGCAAGTCAGCTGGGTGCGTTTGCAGGGCCACTGGTCGACCGAGGGTTTCGCGTCGTCGCGTTCGACGCGCCCGGCCACGGCGACAGCGGCGGCGGCGAGTCCTCGCTCTTTAGCTTCGCCGACGCCGTGGTTGCAGCGGCTCGCAGCGTCGGGCCACTCCACGGCATCGTGGCCCACTCGATGGGTTGCCCTGCGACGATGCTCGCGCTGAGCGGCGGACTGCCGGTGCCCCGGGTCGTGTTCGTCTCGCCTGCGGACGCCGCGCTCGCGCCGCCGCGCTTCGCCTCGACCCTGGGCCTCTCGCCGAGCGTCCAGCGTCACCTCTTCGCGGCCCTTGAGGACCAGTACGGCGCCACCTTTGACGACGTCTCACTCAGCCGCCTCGCCCCGCGGATGAAGGCCGAGCTTCTTGTGATTCACGACGCCGACGACCGCTTCGCGCCGCTCTCCGACGCCGAGCGACTCGTGGCGGCCCGACCGGGCGCGACGCTCCGTGTGACTCGCGACCTCGGCCACCACCGCATTGTCCGGGCCCCGACGGTCGTGACTTCCGCCGTGGCCTTCATCGACGCCCCGTCAGATGTTCGTGATGGGTGGCACTCAACCCACGACCGGTCGCCGCAGGCCGTCACGACCGCGTCGCGCAGGTCGTTCGGCCTGACGGTCGACGACCTGGAGCACGACCTCACGTACGGGTGGAGGTGACAACCGAGGCGCCCCGCTAGCAGCCAAAGCGGAACTCGACGATGCACGCATCGCCTTCGTCCAGCGGACGCCGCTGGCGAGCACACGCCTTCGCCTCGCTCGAAAACAGCGCTTGATTTGGGGCTAGTCGAACGCGGCCGCGAGATCGTCCAGCTCGAGGCCTTCTTTGACGCGACGAAGCTCGTAGTAGGTCGCGCCCGCAAAGACAGCGCTGAGCACGGAGATGACGATCTGAAGTCCAACCGAGAGGTAGAGCACGGTCTCAACGCCAATGCTTCCCTTGGCCATCAAAACCCCCAACAGGACCCCGGCGACGATCATGAGGCCCCCAGAGAGCATCGCGATGCCAAAGATCTGCCAGCGGTAGCCTTCGGTCAGCTGCGCGCTGCGAGACATGGCGTCGGTCACGCTCGTCCCTTCGATCACGACGGACGGCAGCGCCACCCAGAGG
>CALHXW010000232.1 GCA_938040325.1 uncultured bacterium
ACGGGCCGCGGTGGTGGTGACCAGCACAACCCAGAGCGCCAACGCCACGCCGCGCAGCACTCGTCGTGACGCGCTCACACGAAGGCGACGCGGCCCTTGCCCACGAGGCGCTCGACCTGGCTGAGGATGTCGTCGTCGATCGGGAGCTTGTAGGTCTCGCCGAGCCCGATGGTGGCGTCGCCCTTGGCCTCGCTGTCGCCGGTCTGCTGGCCATCGAAGCGCAGGACCAAGTCGACTGGCAGTCCCTCGCGCGAGAGCTTCAGCAGCGAGGCGAGACGGTCGATCTCACGCTCGGCAAGGATGCCGGCGTCGACGGTGACGCGCGCACGGGTTGCGCGCTCCTTCTGAGCCTCGGCCAGCGACCGGACACTGTCGGCGCGGAGCTTGAGCGTCTTCGCGTCGCCGTCACCTTCACGCGCGACGCGGGCCCGCACCAGCACCGGCTCGTCCGAGGTGAGGTAGGGCTCAAAGAGCGGGTAGGCGCGGGTGAAGACCATGAGCTCAAGGCGTCCCGTGAGGTCTTCGAGCTGGATGAACGCCATGCGGTTGCCGGTCTTGGTGGTCCGCTCGCGGATCTCGCTGAAGACGGCGGCGACAACCACTTCGCTTCGGTCGTCGAAGTTGCCGAGGTTGGCGATGGACGTCGCGCCGAGCTTTCCGATCTCGGCCTTGTAGCGGTCGAGGGGGTGGCCGGAGACGTAGAAACCCAGGCACTCCTTCTCGAACGCCAGCCGGTCGCGGTCGCCCCACTCGTCGGCGAAGACGGGCTCGGGCTTGGGAACGTCGCCCGCAGGCTCCAACGCGCCGAAGAGGTCAAACTGGCCGGCAGCTTTGTCGCGCTGGACGGTCTGGCCGCGCTCGATGGCTCGGTCGAGCTCTTCGATGATGCCCTTTCGGGTGAGGTTGAAGGGGTCAAACGCGCCGCACTTGGTCAGCGACTCCATGACGCGGCGGTTCACCCGTCGGAGATCGACCCGCTCGCAGAAGTCATAGAGGTCTTCGTAGGGACCGTCTTGGGCACGGCTCTCCAGGATGGCCTCGACCGCGCCGCCGCCGACGCCCTTGATGGCGCCGAGGCCGAAGCGAATCGCGCCGTCGTCGGGGGTGAAGTCGTGAGCGGACGCTTTCACCGATGGCGGCAGCACGGTGATGCCCATGGCGCGCGTCTCGCCGATGAGACGAACGACCTTGTCGGTGTTGTCGCCGTCGCACGTGAGCAGGGCCGCCATGAACTCGACCGGATAGTGGGTCTTGAGCCAGGCGGTCTGATAGCTGATGAGGCCGTAGGCGGCGGAGTGAGACTTGTTGAAGCCGTAGCCTGCAAACTTCTCGATGGTGTCGAAGATGTCGCTGGCCTGCTGGGCGTCGACGTTTCGCTCGGCGCAGCCCTCGACGAAGAACTTGCGCTGCTTGGCCATCGCTGAGGCTTTCTTTTTGCCCATCGCGCGGCGCAGGATGTCGGCCTGGCCCAGCGAGAAGCCCGCAAGCACACTTGCCGACTGCATGATCTGCTCCTGGTAGACCATGACGCCGTAGGTCTCCTTGAGGACCTTGTCGAGGCTGGGGTGGGGGTAGGTGACGCGCTCTTGGCCGTGCTTTCGCTTGATGAAGCTGTCGACCATGCCGGACTGCAGCGGACCCGGGCGGTAGAGCGCCACGGCGGCGATGATGTCCTCGAAGCAGTCGGGCTTGAGCTTGCGCAAGAGCTCTTTGAAGCCACTGGACTCAAGCTGGAAGACGCCGGTGGTGTCGCCGGCGGTGATGAGCTTGAAGACCCGCTTGTCCTTGAGCGGGATCATCATGATGTCGAGGGGCTCTTTGCCCTCGCGCGCATGGCGGGCGTTGATGAGCTCCAGCGCGTGGTCGATGACGGTCAGGGTCTTGAGTCCGAGGAAGTCGAACTTCACGAGCCCGGCTTCTTCGACCTCTTCTTTGGCGAACTGCGTGATGCGGGTCACGGCGCCGTCGTCGTTGTGCACGGCGTAGAGCGGTACGTAGTCCCACAGCGGCTTGTCGCCGATGACGACACCGGCTGCGTGCATCCCGGGCTGGCGGTTGAGGCCCTCGAGCTTGCGGGCGACCTCAAAGAGACGCATGTAGCGTTCGTCTTCGTGGCACAGGTCGGTCAGCCGGCGCTCGGCCTTAAAGGCCTTCTCGAGCGTCATGCCGAGCTCATCGGGGACGAGCTTGGCGGCGCGGTCGGCCTCGGCAAAGGTCAGGCCCAGCACCCGGGCGACGTCGCGCACGACGGCTTTGGCCTTCATCGTGCCGTAGGTGATGATCTGGCCGACATTGTCGTCGCCGTACTTGCGCGTGACGTACTGGATGACCTGCTCGCGCTTGTTCATGCAGAAGTCGATGTCGAAGTCAGGCATCGACACGCGCTCGGGGTTGAGAAAGCGCTCGAAGAGCAGGCTGTACTGCATCGGGTCGATGTCGGTGATGCCGAGCGAATACGCGACCAGCGAGCCCGCGCCGGAGCCCCGACCGGGGCCGACCGAGACCTTGATCTTGCGGGCGTGGTCGATGAAGTCCCACACGATGAGGAAGTAGCCGGGAAAGCCCATCTGATTGATGATGCCGAGCTCGACGTCGAGGCGGTCGCGGTAGACCTGCTCGTCGACCTCAAAGCCCTGCTTGATCGCCTGTGCGATGCGCTTTTCTAGGCCCTCAAGCGAGATGTGGCGGAGGTAGTCTTCTTCGGAGTCGAAGCCTTCCGGCATCGGGTAGGTCGGCAGAAAGATCTCGCCGAGCGGGATGGTCACGTCGCAGCGCTTGGCGATGGCGACCGTGTTGGCGACGGCGTCTGGAAGGTCTGAGAAGCGCTCAAACATCTCGTCTGCGGGCGCCATGTAGAGGCCGTCGGTCACGCGGGCGCGGGTGTCGAGGGTCGGGATGCGCTTGCCCATCTGCACGCACATCAGGATCTCGTGAGCGCCGGCGTCCTCGACGGCTGCATAGTGGGCGTCGGCGGCGGCGACCAGCGGCAGCTCAAGCTCTTCAGAGAGCGCGATGAGCCCCTCGTTGACGCGCTCTTGCTCCTTGATGCCGTTGCGGATGACCTCGAGGTAGAAGTGGTCGCGCGGGAAGATGGTCTGGTAGGTGCGCGCTTTGGCTTTTGCTTCGTCGTACTTGCCGCGCAGGAGTGACTGGGCGACCTCGCCCGACAGGCCCGCCGACAGGGCGATGAGGCCTTCGCTCCGTTCGCGCAACAGATTGAGATCGATGCGCGGCCCCGGGGACTTTGGCGGCGCGTCCATGTAGCCGCGGCTGAGCAGGTAGCAGAGGTTTTTGTAGCCGACGAGGTCTTTGCAGAGCAGCACAAGGGTGTAGGTCTTGCGCACCTCGCCGTCGGTGCGGTCGCCGTCGAAGAGGTTGATCTCGGCGCCGTAGATGGGCCGGACGTTCTTCTTCTTGGCGGCCTTGAGAAAGTCGATGGCGCCGAACATGTTGTTGTGGTCGGTCATCGCGACGGCCGCAAAGCCCGGCGTGGGCTCAGGGGCGCCTTCGGCTGGCGCATCGTGAGCTGGCGGTCCGTCGGGGCTCGGCCCGCGGTCGGCGTCCGCACGCGCCACGAGGTCCTCGACCCGAATGGTCGAGTCCAGCATCGAGAAGTGGGTCTTGGTGTGCAGGTGCACGAAGCGCAAAGCGACGACCTTTAGGCAGCGAGCAACCGGTTGACCGGCCTC
>CALHXW010000233.1 GCA_938040325.1 uncultured bacterium
ACTGCTTCGACGTCAGTCGGCGATGGGTTTGGCACGATGCAACCAAGCGACGGAGAGCTGCCAAGACCGATGATGTCGGAGTCGTTCTAGCGGGGTGCGGGCAAGCGCCTCGTGGATGAGTTCAAGGTCGACGCCAGTGTCGGTGTAGTCGCCGTCATAGGCGTCGTTGCCGAAGTCTGTGTCGTCCACTTCCATTCGGAGAGTATGAGCGCCGGCCTATTGGCGGTCAACAGTGGCAACACGCACAGTTGTTCCTTGTGTGCGGCGTCGCTTCGCTCAGCGACCGGCAGCTCGCCGGCGCGTTCCAGGCCGGCCAGCCACACCAGCAGCCAGTGCCGTCGAACTGCGGGAGGCCAGGGCAACAAACAACACTGACTGTTGCAATCCCACCCGCTCGGTACGCACGAACCGCCACTCACGTTGCAATCCAACCCGCTCGGTCGGCCGCGCGTATGGGTTGGGCCAAACGATCGATCGAGTACTTTGGCGTGACGTCCGTAGCTGCGTTCGTGCGGGAGCTACTAATCGGGACATCGGCTGACACGTCGTGACGTGGCTGGTAGCCTGGAGACTACGGACTCTGGTCAGGCGACAGGTAGGATTCATTGAACGTGCCGCTCCACTATCTAGCGTTGTTGGCCTCAGTCGTCTTTGGTGCCTGTGGCGGCATCGTCGAGCCAACCACCCCAGCCGGTGCGAAGCCAGACTACGTCAAGTGTGACCCCGCCCGGCCCGAGATGCCATGCACGCCTGATGGCCCAGAGCCACTCAGCGCCGTTCCCTCCAAGCGTGCGGTGAAGCCAGACTACGTCAAGTGTGACCCTGCCCGGCCCGAGATGCCATGCACGCCTGATGGCCCAGAGCCACTCAGCGCCGTTCGCTCCAAGCGTGCGGTGAAGCCAGACTACGTCAAGTGTGACCCTGCCCGGCCCGAGATGCCGTGCACGCCTGATGGCCCAGAGCCACTCAGCGCCGTGCCTGCCCAGCGAGCGGTGAAGCCTCACTACGTCAAGTGTGACCCTGCCCGGCCCGAGATGCCGTGCACGCCCGATGGCCCAGAGCCACTCAGCGCCGTTCGCTCCAAGCGTGCGGTGAAGCCAGACTACGTGAAGTGTGACCCTGCCCGGCCCGAGATGCCGTGCACGCCCGATGGCCCAGAGCGACTTGGTGACTGAGCGGCTCGGCGACTGAGTCGACCGCCACGGGCTTCGCCGTCGCTCGACCAACGTGAGCGAGCACGTCCATCCGAGGGCTTGTGTGAGCAGGAAGGATGGATGAGTTGGTGCCCCGTGCCGTCGTCGCGTGAGGCACCAGTTGAAGTTGCCGACGTCCCGCTGGTGACGAGCGCCGTCTGTGGCGTTCTGCCGACGCGATGCTTGTCGTGCGGAGGATGCGTTGCCTGGCTTTGCGGTCACCCGCAACATTCGTCGATATCGGGCGTGCACAACGGGCTTATCCAGTCGGCGGGATGTAAGGCAATCTCTGCCTGACCAGCGTGCAAGAGCTGCAACTCCACCGTTATGCCTTCCAGACGCGTCACGGTCTTGTCGGCATGCACGATGCTGGGATTGAGGTCGGTATAGACTTCGCCGCCTGGGCAATCCATGCCCACACTCACCACATCGTATTGGATGCTGACGACGCCGGTCGCCGGTACCAAGACCCTACGTTTGAGGCCATTGTCGGAGTGCTGGCCGTTTAGGGATCCAGGGACACAGGCCGCAGACGAGAAGCCGGGCCGAACCATGGTTCCAACGGACGCTCGCGACGCCTCGATGATGACGTCGTGAGCATTGCCGTCGAGCGACTGTAAGTGTGCGGTCACCTGCATTCCCAGGTCTGAACCACGCGTCACTTGCTTTGCACTCACGTGGACCCCGAGCTCGGAGCTATGGGTCACGATCGATGCGCGTGGTGCCCAGGTTGCGCGTGCACAGCGACTCTGGCGATTGTCGACCTGCGTAAACGCAGGTGAGTGCATCGGAGCAGACTGCGGACCGCCGGCACTGCTGCCGGCACAACCGCCGGCGATAAGTGCCATCGCCGCGACCCGTGCAAGTGCCGTCCAGCTCGATCCGACCTGGGGCAAACTAGCCAGCTCCAAGCCTCCCACATATCTCCACGCGATGCCGACAAACAAACGGCCTCCCTCAAACGGCGTTGTGATGCATTCGACACGCGGAACAAACATGCGGCGGACTTGATTCTCGGCCCAAGCGGGCTGATGCCGGCCTGGTTAGGTCCAGCAGTTGCCGTCGAACCATGACGGAACGCCGTGGAACAGGTGACACTCCATGAGCGTATCTGGGTAGGGCGTGCTGGGGCCGCATGCTTTGGTCTCGCCTGGCAAACACTGAACGCACTCGGGTCGGAGGCAGCCAAACCAAAGCTCGACGCTCTCGCCGGCGTCGAGTCGACGGACGTCGCAGAACTGAACGCCGGCCAAGCCGCCGTCCGTACAGCTGCGTTGCGAGTTGAGTTCGCCCTCGTCACAGCGAGGCATGCATGGGCCCCACCGGAAGCCTGTGACATCTTCCCGCAGCTCGTAGCCGACGCAGGCCTCAACGCCGTCGAGGCCGTCGGGGGTCACGCAGGCTCTAGGCGCATCGCCGACGTCACACTGCGCTGGACCAGGTCGGTCAGGGACCAGCCAGTGACCGTCGTCGGCGCACAGCTGCGGGCCCGGGTCTGGCTCCACGGACGTGTCCGCGTTCCAGCGCGCGTCGTTGTCGCCAGAAGTATCGCCGATAAACGCGTCGGCGCTGCTGTCGGATTCGACGGCGTCAGGTTCTTCAGTGTCGGCGGCGGTGTCCTCGTGTTGCGATTGTTCGTCAGCCGTTCCGTCAGAGACGCATGCTGCCAGCAGCAGCACAGCCGCCAGCGGGGCGGCAAGGCGGCGACGTCTTCGAGCTGGCTGACCGGGCGAGGCGACCTTCATGACGCCAGAGGATAGAGCGACAGCCGGTCACGTCAATTCGACAGCCCCAGCCGGCAAGGGCGGCCTCGCGGAGACCTTTGAATCCTGTAAGCAAGTCACGCCCGTGCGCCGCCACGCCCACGGGTCGAGTCAAGACAGTTGCCGCCTCTCTTGCTCGGCGAACGCAGGGGGGCCGGGTGTAGTGTGTGCTGGGTGCTGGGTGAGGCGTGCTGGGTGCTGGGTGAGGCGTGCTGGGTGCTGGGTGAGGCGTGCTGGGTGCTGGGTGCTGGGTGAGGCGTGGGCGTGCTGGGTGATGGGTGAGGCGTGCGCGTGACGCGTGCTGGGTTCGGGCTCGCGATCTCGCGGCCGCGTTCGGCATCGCGCGCCCACGCCCACGCCCGCCCGCACGCCCACGCCCACGCTCAGCCGCGCGCTCACGCCCAGCCCTACGCTCACGCCCAGCCCCACGCCCCGCCCCACGCCCAAGCAGGCTCGACGAATCCATCTCCGGCGGGGTATCGTGCTGCCTCACCTGACGGGCTCTATCGCCCCACCGACATCACAGAGGAGACACGATGAAACAGATCGATTGGCACTACTACCGCAACGGTTGAACGAGCTGCACACGAGCATCCAAGTTCATGGATGCCAGAGGCCTCACGGCCACGGAGCGCGTCCCAGCGTCGCGCAAGCTGCAAGCAGATGATGCGCGCGAAATCCTCGAGAACAGCGCAAATCTCATCGTTGCAAAAGGCAAGAAGCTCACCAAGTTCGACGTTGGTGATAGCGTCGCCGATGATGCGGTCGCGGCCATGCTTGGCCCCACCGGCAACATGCGGGCGCCAACGCTGCGCGTCGGATCGACGGTGATTGTTGGGTTCAACGAAGAGGTCTTCACGGAGTTCTTCGACGGATAGCTTCGCATCCAGTCGTCAGCTGATGCCCGACGGTTTCAGCTGACGGCCGACTCGATGAGTACTCACTTCTCGCGGCCTAGAGTGAGCGTCGGTTCTTGGGTCTCTAGTTGAGTGTCGGTTGTCGTTTGGCGTCGGTGATCGTTTGGCGGCTGTTTCACCGAATCGAAAACTCTTGAACTTGCACCTCCGCCGCTTCATCGGAATTCCATGAAGCGCCGCGGTGCTCGAACAGCACGAACAGGCCGGCGACGCCTGCAGGGTTTCCGGCAACAGCACGAAGCCCAGCGTGCCAGCCTACCCACTCAAATTCTGCGTCTTGACTTACATTGTGCTCGTCAGTGACCCAGAGTTCGAATCGTGTTCCTGTTGCGTGCAGTTGTGCAACGATAGAAGCATAGGCTGATTCGTCTGCCGGATTAACTGCTCTCGTTCCAATGAACGCCAGTTCCCGTATTGCTTTGAGCGACTCATGGTCGATTACCGACCGACGAATCCGGTCGCGCGTCACGTTCTCCCAGTTCTCGCCGAAACGCGCGCTCAAGACCGCCTTGTATTCGTCGGGTTCGAGAGGGCCC
>CALHXW010000234.1 GCA_938040325.1 uncultured bacterium
GCTGAGTCAGTACCCGCTTCCCTTCGACATGCTGAGTGCGCGGTCCAGCTAGCAGGCTGCTGAAATTCGGACCGAGTGGCGGTGACGAATTCGGACAGCGACTCAAAGCGGGTCCAGGGACGCAGTTCCTGTCGAAGTCGCCGATTTCTAGGGAAGAAGCATATCGGAAAGGAACTGCGTCCCTTGACCCGCTTCGATGAAGAACGCTCGAGCGCTTTCGAAGGCGTTATCGTCCACGACGGGAGAATTTCAGCAGCCTGCTAGCAGCGTTCAGGGAATGCGGATTCTGGGACGCAGCGAGGTGTGCCGCTGGTGTGATGAACGAGAGGAAACCACAACGCGGGTTGCAGGGGCGCAGCTCCTGAGTGATCTCGAGATCGTTGGTCCAGTGGTGCGCATCACGAAGTCATCGGGAATTGCATTTCCCGGCAACGCAGCTAGCGGCGTTGGGGGCACGCGGATTCAGGGACGAAGCGAGTTGGGCCGTTGCGACGACGAGCGAAGATACCTCACCGCGGGTTGCGGGGACGCGGTCGCGAGATCAGCGCTCTGCCGTGACATAGGCACTCAACAGACCGCGCTCTCAAGGGCCTCCTCGCCTGTGACGAGCGACGCTAGCATGGCGTAGAAGGGCAGCTCGCAGGCCAACCAGCTGCTGATGACCGCCGCGTTGTGGTCATGGTGTGGGACGCCAAGGAAGGCTTCGATGTCATAGACACGCGCTGCGGGGTCATCGATGGCGCGCCTATGAAAGTGATCTGCCAACGCAGTCAGCAGCAGCACCTCGTCGCAGCGGACCGCAGCGGGAAGGCCCGTGTCCATGTCGGCAAGTGCGGCCGACAGTGGCAGCCCCGCCAGCGCTGCATCGTAGAGCTGAAGGGAGTTGTGGGCGGTTGCGGGCAACTCCAACGCGTGAAGCAGGGTGTCGCGGGACTCGAGCCACTGCGAGAACGCGGCGAGCGCACTGTCCGCTGAAGACGACGCGTTCAGACCTTCGAGTCGCTCGACGTCGAGCGCATGGCGCTGACTTGCCTGATACACAGTCGCTAGCGCCCAGCGGTCTGCGTCGTCAGGGGCGCACTTCCCGCCGACCGGCGTGATCTCGCCCTGGGTGGCAGCGACACTTTCCGAGCGCACGGCATCGTTACCCCAGCAGCACCAGCATGGGATGTCGCTTGAGCAGTTGCGCGCCATATAGGCGTTGGGGCGGATGGCAGACGAGACATCAATGGCCATGTGGGCGTCCTTTGCTTGGTGTTCAATGCCTACGTTCTGCAAAGACGGTGCCAAGATTGTGAGCCAGCAAAGTCAGTCACTTAGCTCTGCACCGAGGCGCCTTCTTGCCATCTTGTCACCACGGCTGGTTAAGCGACGTGACATCGAGAAATTTTGGCAAAATGACAACACGCCAAACAGCTCGTGTCGGTGTCGCAAGGGTTGGCGCCCGATGCCGGGGTCTGTTGTCCCCAACGCCGGTGACTCTTGACCCCACGTTGAGGACTCGACGCGTCCTGCCCCCTGCCTCAAACGGCGCTGCTGCGTCGCGTGCGCACTTGGCACGGCCCTTGCTCCGTCCAGAGCAGAACCTGCCGCCACATACTCGCTGCCTGGAGCTCCTATGACGACGTCCCGAAATGCCTACGACCGAACCTTCTCCCTTGAGCGACTGCGCGCCCAGGCGATCGACTCCTTTGCCGGCGGGGCGTCACTGTGGCAGGTCGCGCTCACGGCCGGCCGACACGTTCGACCCTCCGGTCCCGGTCATGTCGCTGAGTTGGTCGATGAGATTCGCGCTGTCGATGAGGCGCCGTGCCTTATTCGCATCTACCTCATTGCGTGTCAGCTCTCAGCGACACCGGCCGCTGCGGTCTACGAAGCGCTGACCGAGCGCTTCTGCCAGGCCGTCGCGTCCGAGCTTGGCTTGCTCAGCGACGCGTCACTCGCCGACGTTGCCGCCGCTACCGTGGCTCGGCTCTTCCTCGACGCACCCAGCGTGCTTGCCGCCGACGAGCGCGTACTCGCCGCCTGAGGCGTTCGCGCCTGCGACCTCTCAACTCACCTGACGCGCAGCCGCCAATCCGGTGTCTTGCTTCCCGTCGCCGCGCGTTGTTGCGCGGCAGCGTCCAGACAACGAGCCGACGATGCCAGCTCCTCTCAGCAAAGACCCATTTGGTGTTGCTCTCTACGAGCTCCGGCGCCGCGTCGTCACGGGGTGCACCTTTGCGCACTCTACCAGCAGGGCGGCCGAGATCATGATGCGGCGCCGCGCCCCACACGGCGAAGAGCTCGACGCGTTCGTGCAGACACTTGCCGCTCAGCCACATCTTCCGCCGCTCTATTTCTTGGCGGTGCAGCTCGCCGGGACGCGGTCCGTGAGCGAACTCGAGCTCGTTGATCCCGCCGCGCACCGAGCAGGGTTCGAGGCCGCAGTGTCGCCCCAGGCGCGCATCGCGACGCATCGCGTCACACCATCGGGTGAGTCGATCCTCACGTTTGTTCGGCGCTTGGCGACACAACTGGGAGTTCACGTTGTCGACCTGGCACCAACGGCCATCGCGGCTCAGATCTTGGTGGCCATCGACCGCGACTACGATGGCGGTGCCGCGACGCTCGAGACCCTCGACGATGTCCCGGTGGTGAACGTTGCCGTGCAGCGCCGACTTGAATAGTCGTCGAATCTCTGCGTCCGGAGGGTGGGAAAACGTGCCGCGGCCGGGTAGAACGCTTGCGGTTGCCGTCACCAGGAGAGGTCACCCATGTTCCGAATCGCTACCGTGCTCTGTCTGTCCGCTCTGCTCGCTGCGCCCGCGCTTGCCGCGCCGCTGCCTGGAGTCAACACCAAGGTCTGGCGGGCTGAGGCGCTGCCCACGGCGTTCCACGGTCACTGGTACGTCGACAACGTGCGCATCACCGTCACGTCGAGCACGATCAGCCTCAAGGATGGCAAGAACAAGCCGACGAGCTACAACATCCGCCACACCTACCGGACCATACGCGACCTTCACTACGTGGTCGTCGCGAGCCGCAACGGAAAGTACTACCGCCTAAAGTTTCAGAACAAGCAGGGCAACGGACGACCCGACCTCTACTTCGGCCTGGCAAAGTCAGCTGGCAACACCGCATCGGCCGCCTGGGCCCTCAAGTCACCCAAGCTGAGGCAGCTGCGCACAAAGCCGGGCTCTGGGCCGGCGCCACTGAGTAACTCACACGGCTGGACCAAGGTGCGTATGCCAAGCATCACGGGCAACTGGTCACAGAACGGAAGCGTGAAGCTTGTCGTTGGCAGCAAGAGCATCGAGCACCCGCCGCGCGCCTTCAAGCCGACAGGCGCCACCTACAAGAAGGGCGACGTCTTCGCCATCCTGATGAGCAACGAGCACAAGACCTACGGCAAGCGCTACTACGCGCTCTTCGTCAAAGACATCGCGACCGGCCACGCGCAGTTCGCTCAGTCGCGACCAAGCGCGAACATCGATGGCCTCCTCGATGTGGGGCTCAACGACCGATTCTGGTTCAAGTATGACCGTGGCGGCAAGAACTTCGCAGCCGCTCTGTGGCCAACGCGTGCGGCTGCGCAACCTGCCAAGACGTCGCCGAAGACCCGTCGACCGGTCGTGACCCGTCGCGACGGAACCGTGGTCAAGCCCAAGGTCGTGTCGCCGCGCACGCGCCGTCCACCTCGCCCGATGCCGGGCAAGAACGTCGCGAGCGGAAGCTGCGCGACGGCGGTGCGCGGCAAGATTGCCTGGGACTACAAGGGCTCGAAAGTCTGGCAGGAACCAAACATCGCCCGCCTCTGCAACAATGGCCGTGGAGTCCAGCCTGCTCAGTGCTTCAAGGACGTGATGCACTCCGGCGTCAACAACGGCAACGGCGTGCAGTGGCACTGGGCCGATGCGCTGAACCTCTGCCGAGCAAGCCAAGACGCGCGAAAGACGATCGCCTGCTTCGCATCAAAGGTGAAGTCGGGCAACTCGAAAGACGCAGCGATCAAGCAGTGCCGAGTGCCCTAGGTAGGGTGGTCACGCAAGAGCAACGCAAAGAGCGCACCTCTCGGGGTGCGCTCTTCGCGTCTTGTGCCTAGGCGCGCCGGTCGCCAGCGCGTCACGCCGGCCCCTACGCGCGACGCCCACGCCTACGCCTACCCGAACCCGTACGCCTACGCCTACCCGTACGCCTACCCGTACGCATACGCCTACGCCTACCCGTACGCCTACGCCTACGCCTACCCGTAAGCCTACGCCTACCCGTACGCATACGCCTACGCCTACCCGTACGCATGCGCCTACCCGTACGCCTACCCGTACGCCTACGCCTACCCGTGCGCGTCACGCCTACCCCTACGCCTCACGCCTACCCCTACGCCTCACCCAGCACCCAGCACGCGTCGCCCATCACCCAGCACGCGTCACTCAGCACCCAGCACGCCTACCCAGCACGCCTCACGCATCACCCAGCACCCAGCACCCAGCACCCAGCACGCCTACCCAGCGCCCAGCACGCCTACGGGACGGATCGAGATCGTTTCCGCCTCCAGTGCTGGGTGCTGGGTGATGGGTGGCGCGTGCTGGGTGATGGGTGACGCGTGCTGGGTGATGGGTGGCGCGTGATGGGTGGCGCGTGATGGGTGTGACGCGTGATGGGTGGCGCGTGATGGGTGATGGGTGACGCGTAGGCGTTGGCGTTGGCGCACGCGTAGGCGTAGGCATTGGCGCACGCGTAGGCGTACGTATTGGCGGTGGCTTACGCATTGGCGGTGGCGTGACGCGTGTGCGGCTCACGCCTCTTCGCGTCGCTTCCACGGTTGGTCACGTCGGCGCCGTCGTCGGGCTGCACGCGCCCCTATGGCAGGTTCGGCTCTGACGTTATGGGCGGATAGCGGTCGTCATATTCGCATCGGAAGTACCGGCTGAGCTGTGCATGGGTAGCCTCCCAGTGCTCGCCTGTGCACTCGTTGACGAGCCTCTTGAGCTGGCCCTCAATCTCACGCGACGTCATGGAGCCCCCAACCTTGATGGGCGTGCGACCTCTCAGCGTCTCGCGGCGGGGCTTTGGAATCTCGGCGATTCCCCACTGGTTGGCGACAACGGCCCAAAAGATGATCACCTCTGAGTCTCCGACAATCTGGATATCCAGCTCGACAGTGGTCCGAAATGGCGCGTTGTCGGTGACTGTGAACGCGTCTTCGAAGCCCCAGAACATCACGCTCTTGAGCTCAAGCCCGAACGGGGTCTTGGTCTTGTTTCGGGTCTTCCTCATCGCAATCGTTTGGGCGCTAGCGACGGGCGAGCGCTACTTGTAGCCCTTCGTGGCCACGCCGTTGCGCTTGGCCCACTCGCCGAGTGCCTGTCGTAGCTCTTTTGAGAGCCCCTTGCCGGCGCCGAGCTTCTTGCCGTTGCCCTTAATGTAGCGGGCCCACATCGTGTAGTGGAGCTTTTCGGTGTCGGCGGCGGCCATGACGAAGCCGCCGGTCGTCTGCGCAGCGGCCTCTGCTAGGTCGGCTTCGCTGAGGCTGTCGATATCTGCCTCCACGTAGCGCCCGCTGGCCAGGCCCTTGATCGCGCCACCGACGAGTCCGCCGACCTGTTGCCCCAACGCATCCATGGTGAGACTGCCGACTCGCGTGCACACAAAGTACAGCGTGTCGGCACCGACAAACATGTGTCCGTGAAGGAGCTTGCGGCCATCGGCGAGTGTCACTGGATGAGCATTCATGGTGAATGAATGCCGCTTCCCGTGCGAAAACACAAGCCGTGGCGCGCCCTTTGTTGAATCCGCTTTAGGCCGCCGATGCCGCCTGGGCTCGCTGACGACGCGTGACCGCCAGCAGCATCAGCAGACCGAAGAGCCACGCGGCCGGCGTGCCGGAGCCGCTGCACTCGGGACCGCCCTTCACTAAGATCCCGCTGACGTCGTCGGCCGCTTGGGTCGGGTCGGTGCCAAGGTTGATGACCTCGTCGCCATCATCGACACCACCACCGTCCGTGTCAGCCAGGTTTGGATCGGTCTCGCCTGGGTCGACCACACCGTTCGCGTTGGTGTCCTCACCGGGCTCGCACTCGCCGTCAACTCGCGCAGGACCGTCACACAGGCCGTCGTCGTCGGTGTCCGGATCGCGCGGGTCGGTCGGATCGGCATCGCCGAGCTCGACGCCGTTGGGCACCCCGTCGCCATCGACGTCCTCAACGGCGCACGTGCCGCTGTCGCAGAGATCAAACGCGCAGTCCGTGTTGTCGCTGCACAGCTCGCCCGCATCGCAGGGTCCGCATGCGCCACCGCCGCAGTCCACGTCCGTCTCGTCACCATTCTGCACGCCATCCGCGCATGCGTCGCCTGCGACACAAACGCCCTCTGCACACATCCCCGACGCGCAGTCGTCGCCGTCGTCACAGACCTGGCCGACGCCGCAGCCTGGGCAGTCACCGCCACAGTCCATGTCGGTCTCGCTGCCGTTGGTCACGCCGTCGTCACAGGCCGGCGTCACGCACACGCCGTCCGCCGAGCACGCGCCGCTCAGGCAGTCGCTGCCCTCGACGCACGCGTCACCATCAGGACAGCCTGGGCACTCGCCGCCGCCGCAGTCCACGTCCGTCTCGGCGCCATTGAGGACGCCATCGTCGCAAGTGGCCGCCACGCACACGCCTTCGGCACAGCGGGCGTCACCGGCGCAGTCATCATCGGTCCCACAGCCCTCGCCTGGCTCGCAGGCCTCACACTCACCGCCGCCACAGTCGACGTCGCTCTCGCCGCCATTCTGCACGCCGTCGTCGCAGCTATGGATGGCGCAGACGCCCTCATCACACACCCCGCTGTTGCAGTCGGTCCCGACACCGCAGCCCTGGTCTTCCAGACACGCCGGACAGTCCGCACCACCGCAGTCCACATCGGTCTCACTGCCGTTTTGCACGCCGTCATCGCACGCCGGCGGAGCACAGAGGCCATCGCCGCCGCAGACGCCGCTCTCGCAGTCGCTTCCCACCAGGCACATGTCGCCGTCAGGGCAGGCCTCGCAGCCCGTGCCGCCACAGTCCACGTCCGTCTCGCTGCCGTTCTGAACACCGTCCACACAGCCAGGGTCGACGCAGGTGCCGTCCTCGGCGCTGCCAACGGAGGCGTCACAGACGCCGCTGACGCAGTCGCTCGCCACAAGGCAATCCAGGCCGTTCGCGCACGGCTCACAGACGTCGCCGCCGCAGTCCACATCGGTCTCGCTGCCGTTTTCGACGCCGTCGTCACAGGTCGGTGGCAAGCACGTGCCCTCTGCGTCGTCGCAGACGCCGCTCGAGCAGTCGCCGCCGACAACGCATGCTTCGCCATCATCACAGCCCGCGCACGTGGCGCCACCGCAGTCCACGTCGGTCTCGTCGCCGTTGAGGACCTCGTCATCGCAGCCCGGCTGCGCGCACATCCCCTCGTCGGTGCAGTACGTGCTGGTGCAGTCATCACCGTCGTCGCACGCCAGACCGTCGTCACAGGCTGGGCACACGTCACCACCGCAGTCGATGTCGGTCTCCAGTCCGTTGCCGACCCCGTCGCTGCAGGTCGCCGGCGCACACAGACCGTCATCGCCACACACGAGGCTCACGCAGTCGGTCGCCACGCTACAGCCCTCTCCGTCATCGCAGGGACCGCAGTCGACACCGCCGCAGTCGACACCGGTCTCGCTACCGTTCTGAACGCCATCACCGCAGCCCGGTCCAGCGCACACGCCATCCTCGCAGACCGTGCTCGTGCAGTCGTCGCCGCCGCCGCAGGTCTGGCCAACATCGCAGGCGGGGCAGCTACCACCACAGTCCACGTCCGTCTCGTCGCCGTTGGCAACGCCATCGTCACAGGACGCCGGCTGACACACGCCGCCGGCACAGACCAAGCTCTCACAGTCGCTGCCGGTCACGCACATGGCGTCGTCGGCGCACGCGGGGCAGTCGCCACCGCCGCAGTCCACATCGGTCTCGCCGCCGTTAAGCACAGCGTCCGTGCAGCTCGCCGGCTGACACAGGCCACCCTCGCAGACGCCTGAGACGCAGTCGCTCGCGATGTCGCACATCTCGCCGTCGTCGCACGCCGCACATGTCTGCCCGCCGCAGTCGACATCGGTCTCGTCACCGTTCTGCACGCCGTCGGTGCAGCCCGGGGTCGCGCACTGTCCAGCCTCGCACAGGCCGCTCATGCAGTCGCCGGCGACCGTGCAGTCCTCGCCGTTGTCGCAGGGCTCGCAGTCGGGTCCACCGCAGTCCACGTCGGTCTCGGCACCGTTGAGCACGCCATCGGTGCAGCTGGCGGGCTCGCATGTTGACGCCAGGCCACACACGCCGCTCATGCAGTCCGCGCCCAGCTCGCACGACTCGCCGTCGTCGCAGGGCTCGCAGTCCGCACCGCCGCAGTCCACGTCCGTCTCGGTCCCGTTCGTCACGCCGTCGGTGCACGACGGATCTTGGCACAACCCGCCCTCACAGACCGCCGACACGCAGTCGGCAGCGGCCCCGCACATCTCGCCGGTGTCGCAGGCCGGGCAGCTCCCGCCGCAGTCCTCGTCCGTCTCGCTGCCGTTGACCACGCCATCGGTGCAGCTCGGAGCCACGCACACGCCGCCCTCGCAGACGGATGACGCACAGTCGCTCGCGACGCTACACGTCTCGCCGTTGTCGCAGGCCGGGCAGCTCCCGCCGCAGTCCACGTCCGTCTCGTCGCCGTTCATCACCCCATCGGTGCAGCTCGGCGCTTGGCAGACGCCACCCTCGCAGACGCTCGAGAGGCAGTCAGCTGCCACCCCGCACATCTCGCCCGTGTCGCAGGCCGGGCAGCTCCCGCCGCAGTCCACGTCCGTCTCGCTGCCGTTGACCACGCCGTCGGTGCAGCTCGGTGCCTGGCAGACGCCGCCAGCGCACACGTTGGAGACGCAGTCGGCGCCGGTCACGCACATCTCGCCCGTGGCGCAGTCGGGGCAGCTGCCGCCACAGTCCACGTCCGTCTCGTCGCCGTTCATCACCCCATCGGTGCAGCTCGGCGCTTGGCAGACGCCCCCCTCGCAGACGCCTGACGTACAGTCGCTCGCGACGCTACACATCTCGCCCGTGTCGCAGGCCGGGCAGCTCCCGCCGCAGTCCACGTCCGTCTCGCTGCCGTTCTGGATGCCGTCGGTGCAGAGCGCGACGCAGACGCCGGCGTCGCAGTTGTCGCTGACGCAGTCGTCGTCGACCAAGCAGCCGTCGCCGATCGGGCAGTCATCGGCACAGCTCCCGCCACAGTCCACGTCGGTCTCGTCCTGGTTGGCGAGGCCGTCGTCGCAGGAAACGCACTCGGTGAAGACCGCGCCCTGGCGAACAATCAGGCCGCCGGGGTTGGTCGCCGCAGCCGAGCCAGCCGGTCCGGGCGTGTTGACGACCACGAACTCGAAGGTGTTCGCGCCCGCCTGCAGCGCTGAGGCTGGGATGGTGATGGCGGCGCCCGTCGTGGAGGTCCAGTTGCCTCCGACGTTGATGCCGAGCGAGGTACCGTTGACGCGCACGTCGGTGAGGACGTTGTCGACCCAGACGGTGAGCTGGTTGGGGAAGTTGGCGATGGCTTGAGGCCCTGCGAGCGAGATCGTCGTCGTGAACGTGTGGGCCCAGCCGGACGCGCCACCCCAGCCGCACGGACCAGCCGCGATCCAGCGCGCGTCGGTAGGGTTGGCTGCCCACGAGGGTGAGCAGTTGGTCGGCGGGTTGGTGGCACCAGTGTCGGCGATGATGACCGCAGGAATCACGGAGCCGCCGGTGTTGATGGTCCAGTTGGCGTCGACCTGAGGCGCCGAGCCAAGCGCGCCGGAGGCCAGCAGACCGGTCGTCAGCGAGGTCTCACGACACGTGAAGCCGCCCGCAGCCTCGTCTTGGCACGTCGCCGAGCAGCCATCGCCGCTCTGACCGTTGAGGTCGTCGCAGGTCTCGCCTGCCTCGATGACGCCGTCGCCGCAGCGAACGCAGGTGTCTTGAGCGGCAAGGTCGACGACCTCCACCATGAAGCCGCCAGGGTTCCCTGCGCTCGGAAGGCTGGTGTTGAGCACCTCGAAGCTGAGCTTGTTCGAACCATTGACGAGCGACGCGCCGGGAATCGTCAGGGTGCTGACCGCGGCAGAGGTGAAGCCAGAGAAGCTCACCCCGAGCGCGGTGTTGTTGAGGTAGACCTCTGAGATCGTGTTGTCGACCCAGACGCGCAGCTCGATGTCTGGCGGCACAGCGCCGTTGGTCAGCGAGACGTCGAAGGTGTTGTGAAAGAAGAGCGGCGTCCCCGCGACCGTCGTCATGCAGTTGGCGGCGTTGGAGACCCACTTCACGCCGGTCGGTGGCGTCGCCCACAGCGTAGAGCACGGGGCAACGACGATGGCGGTGTTGGTGCCGCCTGTGAGCGTCGTCGACTCCCGCCAGTGGCCATCGATGGCGCCGTTGGCCGCCAGCGCGCCGGCGGCGGTGCGGCCGGTCCGAAACTCCGCGTTGACGCAGTAGGTGTTCGGCTCGGTGGCGCAGCTGGCTGAGCAGCCGTCGCCAGAAGCGGTGTTGCCGTCGTCACAGCTCTCGCCTGTCTCGACGTTAGAGTCGCCACAGTCCGCATGCGCAGTGCTGTCGATGAACGTGACAGAAACCAGTGCGAGAGCGCAGAGTGCGCCCAACAAGCTCAACTTCATCAGTGTTCTCCGGAGTGCGTCGACGCCTGACGCGACGGGGTAGGCGCAGAGTCTAGCCGGCGGTCGCGTTCAGATCGACCCGATGTGAGCGACGAAGCAACCGGGCGGGCGGATTGAGGCTCGCGAGCCACCCTGCACCTCCAGCTATGCGCGACCTACCTGGCTGCCGCCTGCGCAAGCTACCGAGGCCTACCACCAGTTCGGCGTCTCGGTGGGCGGCGTACTGCGGTCATCATACTCGCCGCGAAAATAGCGTTTTAGGCGCTCGTGGTAGCCGATTTCCTGCGAGCACTCGTCAACGATGGCCCGCAAGCGCTCAACGATCTGAGTACCGGTCGTCGGCCCCTCGACCTTGATGGGCGTCCGGCCGTTGAGCCACGTCTGGCGAGGCTTGGGGATGCTGGCGATGCCCTCTTGGTTCGCCACAACTCCAAAGTAGAGCATCGGTGCCACTTCGCCCACGACGGCTATGTCGAGCTCAACGCCTGTGAGGAACGCGTCGGACTCAGTGACGACGGGGTCGCTACACGGAAACTCCGAGAACAGTACGGCACGAAGTTCGAGCGCGAATGGCTCTTTTCGTCTCTTGCGCGTTTTCTTCATGCCACCACCTGAGCGTTCGATGGTGGCCTGAAGTTGACGTGGAACTCAAGCAATCACCAAGTTCGCATCCATGCGGGTGAGCCTACAACGTTTCAACGTCGTATGCGCTCATTGCGGCATCGACGCTGACCAAGCGAAACTTCTCTGAGAGCGCTTGGGCGACCAGCAATCGGTCGAAGGGGTCTCGATGGTGATGGGGCAGCGACCCGACCCGGAACGTGTGCTCCATGGTGATGGGTAACAGCTGTACGCCATCACGGATGAGCCGCGGCGGGACATACTCGGCAGGCGGCATCGGCAGTGGCAGCCGACCAAGGCTGTACTTGATGGCCATTTCCCAGGTGCTCGCGGCTGAGAGCCACAGTGTGTTGCCCAAGTCTGCGAGCGCGTCTTGTGTCTCCTGGGCGAGCTTGCCGGGAGCGAGACCCATCCAGAGCCACACATGGGTGTCGAGCAGGAGGTTCACGACTCGAATGCAGCCAGTAGCTCGTCGGGCAGTGGCGCGTCGAAGTCGTCGGGGACCTCGAAAAGGCCTGCGTCGCGGCCAAGCACGCGAGTCGCCTCGGGACGCGAGAACGCCACCAACCGTGCAACCGGTACACCCGCGCGCGCAATCACGACCTCGTCCACCGCGTCGCCCGACTCAAGCTGCGCGATCAGGCGTGACAGATGCGTCTTCGCTTCGTGGATATTGACTTGCATGCGTCTAAACTAAGCTGGAGGCACTGGTTAGTCAACGGGGCGGCCTGAATCGCTAAGGAATACAGCAAACGCACCTACTTTCGCCGTGACAACAGAGAGTTGCGATGCGTGCCTGCACCTATCCAATTCGCCTCTTAGACCCGGCGCCGCCGCCGGGTCCACGCCATCAGGCCCAGCCCCAGCGCGAGCCACCACAGCATCGCGGAGCTGCTGCCTGCGCACGAGCCACCCTTGACCACCACGATGGGGTTTCCGGGGTCGACGTCGATGGGCGCGCACGTCGCCGCGTCGCACTCCGATCCCTCGCCACAGTCGGAGTCGACCGTGCACGTCGCGCCGTCGGCACAGGCCGGGCAGCTGCCACCGCAGTCCACATCAGTCTCGTCGCCGTTCATGACCCCGTCTGCGCACTCGACCGCTGGCGGCACACATGTGCCGCTAGCGCACGCCGTCGTGCAGTCGGAGTCCACCAGGCAGTTCGCCCCGACGTTGCACGCCGGGCAGTCGCCGCCGCAGTCCACGTCCGTCTCGGTGCCACTCTGAATGCCGTCGTCGCAGGCCGGCGCCGCCGCGCAAACACCGCCGTCGCCGCAGTCACCGCTGATGCAGTCGCCGTCCACGCCGCAGCCGAGCCCGTCCGCGCAAGCACCGCAGCTTCCGCCGCAGTCCACGGCCGTCTCGTCGCCGTTCATCAGCCCGTCGTCGCAGCCAGCGGCCACGCAGACACCGCCTTCGCAGACCGCGTCAGCCTCGCAGTCGCTCGTCTCGGCACACGCCGCACCGAGGCCGCAGCGCGGGCAGTCGTCGCCGCCGCAGTCCACGCCGGTCTCGCCGCCGTTGGTCGCGCCGTCGTCACACGTGGGAGCCGCACAGACAGCGTCGACGCACGAGGCACTCTCGCAGTCGTCACGCGTTGCGCAGCCCGCGCCTTCGCCGCACAGTCCGCACTCGCCGCCGCCACAGTCCACGCCAGTCTCGACGCCATTGGCGACGCCGTCGTCGCAGGTCGGCGCCTCGCAGACCAGGTCGGTGCACACGCCCGAGGCGCAGTCGCCACCACCCTCGCAGACACCGCCGTCGGCGCATGGCCCGCAGCCATCGCCACCGCAGTCCACGTCGGTCTCGTCACCGTTCTGAATGCCGTCCAAGCAGCCCGCCGCCACGCAGGTGCCGGGCTCGCTGTCGTCGGGCACATCGCAGGTTCCGCTCTCGCAGTCGTCGCCCACCGCACACGCCGCGCCATTGGCACAGGCCGCGCAGTCGACACCACCACAGTCAACGCCAGTCTCAACACCGTTGCTCACGCCGTCGTCACAGGTTGCTGGCTCGCAGACGTCGCTCTCGCAGACGCCGCTCTCGCAGTCGTCGCCAGCCGCACAGGTCTCGCCGCTCGCGCACGCAGGGCAGTCCGCCCCGCCACAGTCGACGCCACTCTCGACGCCATTGCTGACGCCGTCGTCGCAGGTGGCTGGCGCACAGGCACCGCCGTCGCAGACGCTGCTGACGCAGTCGGTCGCGAGAGCACATGTCGCGCCGTTGTCGCAGGGCTCGCAGGTGTCGCCGCCGCAGTCGACATCGGTCTCCGTTCCGTTGGTGACGCCATCGGCGCACGTTGCGCCAGCGCACATGCCGCCATCGCAGACGCCGCTGACGCAGTCGGCGCTGCCCAAGCAGCCAGCACCTGAGCCGCAGGGGAAGCAGTCAGGACCGCCGCAGTCGACGCCTGTCTCCGTCCCGTTCATCGTTCCGTCGATGCAGCCTGGAGCCACGCACGCACCGGTGTCGCCGTCGCAGACGCCGCTGAGACAGTCGGTGCCTTCGACGCAGCCGCCGCCGTTGCCGCACGGGCCACACGTGGGGCCACCGCAGTCGGCGTCGGTCTCAGCGCCATTCATCACGCCGTCAAAGCAGGTCGCCTCGGCGCACACGCCCGCGTCATCACAAGAGCCGCTCGCGCAGTCGCTGCCCACCGAGCAGCTGCCGGCGTCCGGACACGGCTCGCAGCCCGAGCCCGCAGCGCTGCCGCCGCAGTCCACATCCGTCTCAACGCCGTTGAGCACGCCATCGTCGCAGGTCGCCGCCACGCATGTATCGGCCAAGCAGTAGCCGCTGGCGCAGTCGCTGTTGCTGCCACAGCCCTCGCCATCGCCGCAGGGGTCACAGCCCGAGCCCGCGTCCACACCACCGCAGTCGACGCCGGTCTCCAAGCCGTTGGCAATGGCGTCCGTGCACACCGGCGACGTGCAGACCTCGTCGAGACAGAAACCGCTGATGCAGTCGCTGTCATCGACGCAGACTTCGCTGTTGTCGCAGCCGCCGCAAGCAATGCCGCCGCAGTCCTCAGCCGTCTCGACGCCGTTTTGCACGCCATCGCTGCAGGTCGGCGCGGCGCACTCGTTCGCCTCGCAGACACCGCTGTCGCAGTCGGAGCCCACCAAGCAGGTGCCGCCGTCGTCACAGGGCCCGCAGGTATCACCGCAGTCGACATCACTCTCGGTGCCGTTCTGGACGCCGTCGCCGCAGGTCGGCGCCTGGCACATATCGGCCTGACAGACCCCGCTCTCGCAGTCTGTCGCGGCGTTGCAGTCCTCGCCGTCGGCACAGCCGTCGCAGTCGCCGCCACAGTCCACGGCCGTTTCGTTGCCGTTGACGACGCCGTCAGTGCAGCCCGCGTCGACACAGACGTCGACGTCGCAGATCGCGCTCTCGCAGTCTGCGCCCGACGCGCACCCCTCACCGGCCGCACAGCCCGGACACGAACCGCCGCAGTCGATGCCGGTCTCGTCGCCGTTGGCGAGCCCGTCGGTGCAGCTGGCCGGCTCGCACGTGCTGGCAAACCCGCAGACGCCACTGACGCAGTCGGTCCCGAGCACACACGCGCTGTCCTCCGGGCACGGCGAGCAGTCGTCGCCCCCGCAGTCCACGTCGGTCTCGGTCCCGTTGAGCACACCGTCGGCACAGCCTGCCGTGGCGCACAGCATGTCGTCGCCGCAGACGCCCGTCTCGCAGTCGCTGCCCACCGCACAACCTCCCGCGTCGCCGCATGGCGCACAGCCGGAACCGGCCCCGCCACCGCCGCAGTCCACGTCGGTCTCCAGCCCGTTCTGGGCCGTGTCGGTGCAGGTCGGCTCGGCACAGACGCCCGCCTCACAGACGCTCGAGGCGCAGTCGCCAGCGTCGGCACACGCGTCTCCCGGATCGCAGCCGGGGCAGTCCGCGCCGCCGCAGTCGATGGCGGTCTCCGCTCCGTTGAGCACGCCGTCGTCGCAGGTGGGCATCACGCAGACGCCCGTGTCGCACACACCGCTCTCGCAGTCGCCCGAGACGCTGCACGCGCCGTCGTCCGGACAGCTTGGGCAGTCGGTGCCGCCACAGTCCACGTCGGTCTCGGTGCCGTTGAGCACCGTGTCGATGCAGCTCGGCGCTTGGCAGAGGTCGCCCATGCACACGCCCGAGTCGCAGTCGCTCCCCAGCGCGCACGCCTGGTCGGTGGTGCAGTCGTCGCAGTCCACGCCACCGCAGTCGACATCGGTCTCGTCGCCATTGGCCACCCCGTCGACACAGCCAGCGCCCACGCAGACGTTGGACTCGCAGACGCTCGACTCGCAGTCGGTCGCACGCACGCAGGTCTCGCCGTTGTCACACGCGGCACAGCCGCCGCCGCAGTCGACGTCGGTCTCTGGACCGTTCTGGACGCTGTCGGTGCAGGTCGGCACCGCGCAGCTCCCGCCGTCGCAGATGCCGGAGCTGCAGTCCGAGCCCGCCACGCAGTCCTCGCCGTCATCGCACACAGGGCAGTCGGTGCCGCCACAGTCGACGGCAGTCTCGGCGCCGTTGAGGACGGTGTCGAAACAGGTCGCAGGTGCGCAGCTTCCTGCGTCACAGACGCCCGACACACAGTCGGCCGCTGCCGCACAGTCTTGTCCTGCGGTGCACGCCGGGCAGTCGGGGCCACCGCAGTCGACGCCAGTCTCCGCGCCGTTGCTGACGGTGTCGCTGCAGGTTGGCGCTGCGCACGCGCCTGCGGTGCAGACCTCGCTGATGCAGTCGATGTCTTCGGCACACGCAAGCCCGGTCGGACACGCGCTGCAGTCCGTGCCGCCGCAGTCTGCAGCGGTCTCGCCGCCGTTGACTACGCCGTCACTGCAGCTTGGCGCCTGGCACTCGCCACCCGTGCACACGCTCGAGTCGCAGTCCGTCGCCGCCGCACAGCTCTCACCAGCGCCACAGTCTGGGCAGCTGCCGCCGCAGTCCACATCGGTCTCCGACCCATTGAGGACGCTGTCGCCGCAGGTCGGTGCCGCACACGCGCCGGCGGTGCAGACGGCGCTGCTGCAGTCATTGGCCGACGCGCAGGCATCGCCCGGGTCGCAGTCGGAGCAGCTCGGTCCGCCGCAGTCCACATCGGTCTCCGACCCGTTGGTCACACCATCGGTGCAGGTCGCCGCGGCGCACTCGCCGCCACTGCAGACCCCGGTCGTGCAGTCGGTCGCCGCCACGCAGCTGTCTCCAGGAGCGCAGTCCGGGCATCCACCACCGCAGTCCACGTCGGTCTCCGACCCGTTGGCAACACCATCAGTGCAGCTCGGTGCCACGCACGCGCCGCCCTGGCAAACGCCCGACACGCAGTCAGTGGCTGTGCTGCAGCCCTCGCCATCGTCGCAGTCGGTGCAGACAGGTCCGCCGCAGTCCACGTCGGTCTCCAAGCCGTTTTCGACGCTGTCGCCGCAGGTCGGCGCTGCACAGGTGCCGGCCGTGCAGACCCCGCTGTCGCAGTCGGCGCCGCCGCTGCAGCTGTCGCCGGCGGGGCATGCGTCACAGGTAGATCCACCGCAGTCGACGTCGGTCTCGGTGCCGTTTTCGACGCCGTCGGTGCAGCTGGGCGACGCACATGCCCCGCCGTTGCACACGCTCGAGTCGCAGTCGCTGGCTGCCGTGCAGCCTTCGCCGGCGCCGCAGTCGCCGCAGGTCGGTCCGCCGCAGTCCACATCGGTCTCGGCACCGTTTTCGACGCCGTCGCTGCAGCTCGGTGCTGCGCACGCGCCGGCGGTGCAGACGCCGCTCTGGCAGTCGCCGGCGGCCGCGCAGGCATCGCCGGTCGGGCAGTCGGGGCAGTCGGGCCCGCCGCAGTCCACATCGGTCTCGGCACCATTGAGGGTGTCGTCGGTGCAGCCAGCAGCCGCGCACGTGCCGCCGTCGCAGACGCTGCTCTGGCAGTCGGTGTCGGCGCTACAGCTGCCGCCATTCGGACAGTCGGGGCAGCTGCCGCCGCAGTCGGTATCGGTCTCGGTACCGTTGGTGACAGTGTCGCTGCAGGTCGGCGCGTTGCACGTTCCGCCCGAGCACACGCCCGAGACACAGTCGCCACCCACGCTGCAGTCGTCGCCATTGCCACAGTCGGGGCAGGTCGGGCCGCCACAGTCCACGTCGGTCTCTGAGCCGTTGAGGGTGGTGTCGACGCAGGTTGGCGCGCGGCAGGTGCCGGCGGTGCAGACCATCGACTGGCAGTCGTCGTCGGCCTCGCAACCTTGGCCGGTCGGGCAGTCGGGGCAGCTGCCACCACAGTCGAGGCCTGTCTCGCTGCCGTTCGTCACGCCGTCGGTACAGCTCGGTGCCTGACAGCTACCGCCGGTGCAGACGTTTGAGGTGCAGTCGCCTGCAACCGAGCAACCGTCGCCCGGATCGCAGTCCGGACAGCTCCCGCCGCAGTCCACGTCCGTCTCGGTGCCGTTTTCGACGTTGTCCGAGCAGGTCGGTGCGCGACAGATACCGCCGGTGCAGACGCCCGAGGCGCAGTCGCCACCGACGCTACAGCTGTCGCCGGTCGGGCAGTCGGGGCAGCTGCCGCCGCAGTCCACGTCCGTCTCGGTGCCGTTTTCGACGTTGTCGTTGCAGGTGGGTGCCTGGCACTGGTCGGCGGCGCAGACGCCGCTCTGGCAGTCGCCAGCGACGTTGCAGTCAGCGCCGTTGGGGCAGTCAGGGCACGTCGGTCCACCGCAGTCCACGTCCGTCTCGCTGCCGTTCGTGGCGTTGTCGCTGCAGGTCGGCTGGCAGACGCCGCCAGTGCAGACGTTGCTGACGCAGTCGCCCGCGACCGAGCAGCTGTCGCCCGAGGGGCAGCCTGGGCAGCTGCCACCGCAGTCGACATCGGTCTCGGTGCCGTTGTCCACGTTGTCGGTGCAGGTCGGAGCGCGGCAGATGCCGCCGGTGCAGACGCCCGAGATGCAGTCGCTAGCGGCCGTGCAGCTATCACCGGTGGGGCAGTCGGGACAGGTGCCGCCACCACAGTCGACATCGGTCTCGGCGCCGTTCTCGGCCCCGTCGGTGCAGGTCGCTTGGCAGACGCCGCCGGTGCAGACGTTGCTGACGCAGTCGCCGTTGACGAGGCACGCATCGCCGGATGGGCAGTCAGGGCAGGTTCCGCCGCCGCAGTCGACGTCGGTCTCGTCGGCGTTGACGAAGCCGTCGCTGCACGATGCGCACTCCGACCAGACGCCTTGGCTGCGAAGCAAGAGGCCGCCGGGGTTGAGCGCGGGGTTCGGGTTGGAGCCGTTCTGCACGGTGAAGGTCAGCGTGTTCCAGCCGACCGTGATCGGCGACAGCGGCAGGTTCTTGAAGACACCGACCGTGTTGACGTAGTTGGAGGCGACCGTGAACGGAACCGGGGTCGAGCCGTTGATCGAGACGTCGATGAGGGTGTTGTCGGCGACGATCTCGAGCTGGCGAATCAGCGTCGCCCGCGACTGGGGCGAGGCGACGAAGAAGTCCATCGTGTAGCTGTGGGTCCAGCCCGCGGTGCTGCCGAAGCCGCAGTCGGGGTTGAGGGCAAGCCACTGGGCGTCGACGGGCACGTAGGCCCAGGACACGCTGCACATGGCATCGATGACGCTTGCGTCCGCAGGGCCGCTGCCGTCGTCGATCTTCCAGCGCGGGTCGACGTCGCCGACGGTGAGCGGAGTGATGCCGTCCGCGCCGATTCCGGTAGCGAAGGTGTTGGGCTCGCAGGTGAAGCCGGCCTCGACCTCGCAGGTGTCGGAGCAGCCATCACCGCTGTCGTCGTTGGCGTCGTCGCACTCCTCGCCGGTCTGAAGCCGGCCGTCGCCGCAGCGGGTGCAGCCGACCTGCATGTCGACGTCGACGATATCGACGAGGATTCCGCCGTAGTTGGTCATGATGTTGGGACTCGAGAGGTTGATCATCTGAACCGAGAGGAGGTTGTCGCCATCCACCAGCAGCTCGCCCGGGACCGTCACGGTGTGGAGGGTGTTGAAGTTGTTGAGCACGCCAGAGATCGACGTGCCGTTGATGAAGACGTTCTCGATGCGGTCGTCGGCACGCATCTGGAGCACAATGTCGCCAGGCGTGTTGCCGTTGATGGCGACCTGGAAGGTGTTCTCAAAGAAGATCGACTGGTCCAAGACCGTCGTCATGCAGGTGTTGGCGTGGTTGGTCAGCCAGAGAGCGTCGGGGCTCGTCGGCCAGTTGGGGAAGCACGGCGCCTGACCGTTGCCGGTGGCCTGGGCGGTGAGCGGTGTGCCGCCTTGTGAGCCGCCGAAGGTCCAGTGGGCATCATCGAGGGTCGCGCCGGCCGCAGGCATGAGGAGCACCCGGTTGGAGTCGTAGCCGCTGCGGAGCTCGGCGTTGATGCACGACGAGTTGGGCTCGATGGCGCAGGTGGACGAGCAGCCGTCGCCGTTGACGACGTTGCCGTCATCGCAGGTCTCGCTGCCGCTGAGGATGCCGTCGCCGCACTTGTAGCAGCGGTTGAGCTTGTGGGGATCGACGACATTGACGAGCAGACCGCCGAAGTTGTTGGTGACGCCCATGGGGGTGGGGTTGTTCTCAAAGAGCACCACGAGGGTGTTCTTGCCGTCGACGAGCGACGCGCCGGGGAGCGTGACCACGTCGGCGGTCACGAAGCCACCAAGGTTCGAGGCGATGGTGGTGCCGTTGAGCACGACCGCGTTGATCTTATCGTCGGCGTAGAGCTCCAAGACGATGTCGTCAGGGGTCGGCCCGTTGGCGTGAACGTAGAACTCGTTGGTCCACGACAAGCTGGTGCCGTTGTCGCTGGACTGGGTCATGCACTGGGAGTCGTTGGTGAGCCACTGGGCGCCATCCGGGTCGGCCCAGCCAGCAAAGCATGGGTTGGTGACGAGCAGTCGGTCACGGTTGCCGCCACTGGCTTCGAACCAGTTGCCGTCGGGGTAGTGGATCATGCCGCCCGGATCGGTCTCGACCGGCTCGCCCGTCGCGGTCCAGCCAGTGCGAAGCTCGCCGTTGGTGCAGAAGCTGTTGATCTCGACGTTGCAGCTGGCACCGCAGCCGTCGCCGAAGTCATTGTTGCCGTCGTCGCACTCTTCGCTGCCGCTCACGACGCCGTCGCCGCAGAATCCGCAGCCGTTGGTGATCACGGTGGGGTCGCGGTCGACGAGGAGACCGCCGAAGTTGGTCGGTCCAGCCGTCCCGGTGTTGGCAACGATGGCCTGCAGGCTGTTGGTGCCGTCGCGAAGCAGGACGCCGGGGATGACGACCTCGGTGAAGGCGTTGTTGCCGAAGCCCGTGATGCTGTGGTCGATCGCCACGCCGTTGATGCGGACCTCGGTGATGACGTCATCGACCCAAAACTTCAGCGGGATGTCGGCCGGCGTCGCTCCGTTGATGCCGACGTGAAACTCGTTGGTGAAGACCAGCGAGCCGATGAACGTCGTCATGCAGTTGGTCGCGTTGTTGGTCACCCAGTTCGCGAGCGCTGGGTTCGCCCAGCCCGCAAAGCACGGAGCGACCACGTAGGCGGGTAGACCGTTGGCACCGCCGAACTGCGAGATCGTCCAGTTGCCATCTGGCTGGCCGATGGTGGTGGGCCCCGCGAAGTCAGCCTGCCAGCCGGTGCGGAGCTCGGCCTTCACGCAGTAGCTGTTGGCGTTGAGCGTGCAGTTCGCCGCGCAGCTACCGTTGTTGAAGCCCGGAGCATCGCATTCCTCGCCTGGATCGATGATGCCGTCACCGCACACAGCTTGGGCGACCGAGGCAGACGCCAGAGCGAGACACAAGCCAAAGAGAGCCGCTGTGATGCGGTTGGTAAGCAGACGCATATGGTGTTCCCCGTACGGCAGCGGCCCAGCCGCTGGACGCTCAGTCCACGTCGCTATGGACGCGATGAGCTATGACGGACGCAGCCGCGCCCACACGAAAGGTTTATTACCTGAACACGTTCATGTCGAACGGTCTCGAATCGGCCAAACGCAGAACATGTCACGCCAAGCCGGCGGCAAGCGTGACATGCCAATAGTTTCCGTAACATCGCGCGCCACAGCTCGATCACCGTTTCTTGACCGACGGTTACTTGGGCCGACCCGTTAGACTTTTTCCCGCGTCCCGTCTGATCGCTCGGCGCTCAGCCAAGCGCAACCATCAGCCCGTAGACCGAGAGACCGCCAAGCGTGAGGAGTGTGATCAGCGACCCGGGGATGCGTCCGATGTCCTTGTTGTAGAGCATGCCCGCCGCATGGAGCACACGACCGAGCACAAAGCTGCCGCCGACGACATGAAGGAAGGTGCGGTCACCTTGGCCCGACGCCTCTACGAGGAAGAGAAGAAAGAGCACGATCGGCGCATACTCAATGAGGTTTCCGTGGGCCCGAATGGCGTTGCGAATCTCGTCGTTGTCACCGTGGCCGTGGGCCACGTCGTAGCGCGCGCGCAGTCGCGTAACGTTCGCGGAGAGCGCAAAGATCAGGAGCCCGGTCAGGCTTGAGTAGAGCAGCGTTGCGCCCATCGGCGGTGTCCTCGGTCAGAGTGCTTGGGTTGCGCCGGAGGAGCGAGCTCACTGCCGGTTGGCTGGAACCGGCTTGTCTTTGTTGGCCTTTGCGGCGTTGGCGGCGTCGATGACTTCCTGCGGGCCATGAAAGCCCTGATGGCGGCTGATGACGCGCTCGGCGTCGTTGACGAAGAGCAGCGTCGGGAAGTCACGGACCTTGTAGCTCTCGGTCACCACCATGATCTCGAGCGGGTTGCCGGTGAGGTCGAGGCGGATGTTGACGAAGTTGTCGTTGAGGGTCTTTGCGACGCGCGGGTCGTTGAACGTGTACTTGTCCATCTGCTCGCACACGACGCAGGAGTCGGTCACGACGTCGATGACGAGGACCTTGCCGCTGTTGCGTGCCTCGGCGAGGGCCTCTTCGTAGGAGCCCTTGTAGAACTTGATGAGCGTGGACCGCTTTGCGGGAGTCTCGACGACGCGCTTCGGCGAGGTCGAGATGAGGTAGGCGACGACTTGTCGCGGCACGCCCTCGTCACGCAGCTCGCTCAGCTGGTCGGCGGTGAGCTCGTAGCTCGCGCCTGAGTCGCAGACCTTGGCGATGATGCGCTCCGGTTTGACCCCGTCTTTGACCATCTTGACGATCTTGGACAGCGGAACGGCCGATGCCGGCGCCGACATCGCGGTGAGCGCCAGTGCTGCGAGCAGGCCGACGACGCATCGTGCGATTCTACCTTGGGTCGATTGTCGGTGCATGCTGGCCATCCTCGTGGTCGACGGCGCTCACGCACCGCTCATGGGAGACGATTAGGGGGCCCCCCAGACCTGTCAACGAAACCACTCGAACGAATTGAACGCTCCAGAGCCGATCCATGAGATCGGGCCGGTGGCGCCTGACGAAACCGCGGATCCGCCGCAGTCGCCGGAGCTGACGCGCAACGTGAACGCGCGCGGGCGACTGGATCCAAAAACGGGGTTTGGCGTGCACTGCGGTCAGCTTGCGACGGACGACCCGCCGTGCCACAAGCCACTCATGTCGCTGAAGGGAATCGCAAAAGCCACCATCGAGATCACCGCAACGGGCACCTACCGGACCCCGTCAGGAACGCTGCGGGACATCGGACCTCAGGTGCAACACGCCATCGCGGGAACACGACTCTATGAGCCAGCCGAGCTCGCGACACTCGCGGCTCGGAACATGGCGCCGACATCGGGAGCGGCAGCCCGCATCGAGGTGCTCAGTGGCACAACACAAGCAGTGACACGCGCCCTCTACCTCGAGGGATGTCGAGACATCGTGATGTTGGCGTTCGCGTCGGCGCGCAATCCGGGCGGTGGCTTTGTCCGTGGGGCCAAGGCCCAAGAAGAAGATCTGGCACGCTGCTCGTCGCTGTACACGTGCCTGCTCCAGCAGCCGCAATACTACGAGCGCAACCGGCTCGAGTCGTCGTTGTTGTACACCGATCACATCATCTATTCGCCCGAGGTGCCCTTCTTTCGGGTGAAAGGCCGTGACTTGCTGGAAGAGCCCTTCACGGCGTCCGTCATCACCGCGCCAGCGCCGAATGCCGGGCAGTTCCTCCGCCGCGAGCCAGGTCGTGAAGCAGACGTCGACGTCACGCTGCGACGTCGAGCGCGCTATGTCCTGGAGGTAGCCCTTGCTAACGGCCACCAGACCTTGGTGCTGGGTGCTTGGGGTTGCGGCGTGTTTCAGAACGACCCTGAGGCAGTCGCAAGCGCGTTTGGCGACTGGCTGGAGGCTCCAGAATTCGCAGATGCGTTCAAGCGCGTGGTCTTCGGGATCTATGACCGCACGAAGTCAGCAGGCACGTTGCGCGCATTCCAACACCGGTTCGAGAGCGGAACCAAAGGCGACGCCTAGCCCGCACTTCTCACAAGAACTCGAGCGAGGAAAGGAGGTGCAGCACAGGTGCGGCTGGCGCGGACCACAAAGCGGGTCCAGGGAGCACCCAGCACTCCTCCTACGGGATGCGCTTGGCAGCGCGGCACTCCGCGGACGCTCGCCGAACGCGGGCCTGCACGTCGGCGTCGGCGTGCAGCTCGGCGTCGATCACAAAGAAGACCTCGGTGCCGGTGAGGCCCTGCTC
>CALHXW010000235.1 GCA_938040325.1 uncultured bacterium
CCATGCGCGCCATGCTCCCCTCGCGGGCCGGGGCGGCCGCGGTTCGGAAATGACGATCCCACATTCTGGAGTCGCTCCGCGTGGCTGTGCGTGGTTGCGCGCGGTCGCCTTCGGCGAGCCTTGCAGGCCGCCGCACCGCAATGCGGTGGGGGTGGGCGTCTCTCCGGACGTCGGGGCGACGCCATTCTCAATCACTTGGAGCTTTCTGATGCTGCGTATCTATCCTACTGCTATCTCGATTGTTTGCGACGCTGCGAAGGCTGCGGCCGCAATCTCCGCCCCAGCACCCAGCACCCAGCACGCTTCACCCATCACCCCAGCACGCTTCACCCAGCACCCCAGCACGCTTCACCCAGCACGCGTACCCATCACCCAGCACGCTCCACCCATCACCCAGCACGCGTACCCATCACCCAGCACGCCTACCCATCACCCAGCACGCGTACCCATTACCCAGCACGCCTACCCATCACCCGGCACGCGTACCCATCACCCATCACCCGGCACGCTTACCCATCACCCAGCACGCCTACCCATCACCCGGCACGCCTTGGCATGGGCCTGGGCGTGGACTCGGGCGTGAGCGCGAGCGTGGGCGTGAGCGTGAGCGCGGGCTCGGGCTCGGGCGTGGGCGTGGGCGTGGGCAGCGAGTGTGGGCTCGGGCTCGGGCGTGAGCGTGGGCAGCGGGCGTGGGCGCTGCGCACGACATCGACCGCTAGCGAACGTTTTCGTAGATGCTCTTGAGTTGCTCGGGGGTCACGCCGAAGCGGTAGAGCCACGGGAACGTGTGCATGGCGGCGGTGTAGTAGATGGGGCGCTTGAGAAAGCGGCGGCCGCTCACAAGCACCCGCTTGTTCACGCGCACAAGCTTGCCGTGACGGCGCAGTCGCTGGCTGAACTCGACGTCCTCCATCAAGGGCTGCGCCGGGTAGCCGCCGACCCGGTCAAAGGCAGACGTTCGGCAAAAGATGGCCTGGTCGCCGTAGGGCACCTGGGCGAAGCGGCTGCGCACGTCGGCGAGGTGTAGCAGGCGCTTGATGATGGGGCGTCCGCTCTGCACGTCGTCGACGTGCCAGGTGACGAACGCGCCGCCGACGGTGGCAGGGTCGACAAGCGCATCGAGAACGTCACTGCCCGCGCTCGCAGGTAGCTCACAGTCAGCGTGCACAAAGATGAGGTTGTCGCCAGACGCCAGGCGGGCGCCGGCATTGAGCTGATTGGAGCGGCCACGGGCGCTGACAACGACGGTCGCGCCCGCCGCGCGCGCTGCTTCTTCCGTGCCGTCTTTGCTCTGGCCGTCGACGACGATAACCTCGGTGATCGCGGGGTCGGCGAAGAGTCGTCGCACCTGCGCCGCAATCCGTGGCGCTTCGTTGAGCGCCGGGACGATCGCGGTCAGCGTGGGTGCTGACGGAGACGGCGAGTCGGATCCAGCACGACGACCCTGCTCGAGCAGGGCGAGCGTTCGCGGGGCGACGCCGAGGCCGCGACGCAGGCAGGCGAGCGCTCTCGGGAGGTCGTCGGCGGTGTCAATGTCGGCACTCGGCGCCGTGAGTGCCACCCGAACCTCGCGCGCGAGCAGTCGGTCCAGCATCGCGCGGCCTGTTGTCGGCTGGCTCCATGGGATGCCGTCGAAGAGCCCCGGCAGCGGCACCTGGGGCGAGAGAGTCAGCTGGTAGAAGCCGCCGTCGACGCTCATTCCAAGCGTCGCGTCGACGCCGTCGCCCAGCTCTGTGAACGCGGACTTCAGGCTGGTGACGGCCGTTGCCGGGGCGTCGGCGCCAACCGCCATCACCGCGTCAGCGCCCTCTGCGAACCCGCGGGTAAAGATGTGCTCAAGACGCTCGCCGAGCCCGCCTTGACCTTGGTCCCAACGGTCTTGCTGTGGCGCCAGGTCGACCGCACCGGGGAACGTTGCCGTCGTGTCGGTCGTGGCCAACACGACGCGGGCGTGGAGGGAGGCGCTGAGCGCTGCGAGCGACTCCCAGGTGTCTTCGAGAAAGGCACTCGCAAGCCTGGCCGCCAGCACGTCCCCGACGCCCGCAGCCAAGCGGGTCTTGGACTCGCCAGGGCGTGGCGGCTTGGCATAGAGCGTGATGACCGGCGCCCGCGGACAGGGGCGCTCAGACACCGCGATGGCTCACGGACCGGACGGTTGGCATCAGCGGCGCCACGCGAGGATCTTGCGGAGGAGCTTGGCGACGAAAGGCGTCAGCCGCGTGCGGTTGTACGCGTTGGCGCCTGCTCGAATGACCTCAGCCTGAGTTGGGTAGGGGTGGATCGTGTTGGCGATGCCGCCGATACCGATGTCGTGAGTCATCGCCAGGCAGACCTCGCTGATCATGTCGCCAGCGTTGTCGGCAACGATGGTGCAGGCGACGATCTTTCCCTTCTTGTTGACGTGAAAGCGGGCAAAGCCCTCGGTCTTGCCGTCGAGGATCGCTCGGTCGACGTCTTTGAGCTCGACCGTGAAGACCTCCAAGTCGGGGTGGTCTTTGAGAGACTTGTAGGGCACGCCCACGTGGGCGACCTCGGGGTCGGTGTAGGTGGCCCACGGCACCACGAGCTTGCTGAGCTTTTTGCGGCCAAAGAAGAAGCCGTTCTGGATGACGATGCGCGCCATGGCGTCGGCTGTGTGGGTGAACTGGTAGCTGCCAGCCACGTCGCCTGCGGCATAGATGCGCTTGTTGCTGGTTCGGAGCTTGTCGTCGACGACCACGCCGCGCTTGTTGACCTCGACGCCGGCGACCTCGAGGCCGAGGCCCTTGATGTTGGGCCGGCGGCCGGCTGCGATGAGGACCTGGTCGACGGTGACGGTCTTGGCGGTTGCGCCGTCTCCACCCGCCGTGAAGCTGACAACGATGCCGTCAGCGGTCTGCTCGAACCCGCTCACGCGCGAGCTTGTGACCACGTCGATCCCTTCGCGGACGAAGGCGGCCTGAACGATGGCACCAGCGTCTGGGTCATCGTTGCCGAGGATGGTTGGCCCCATGTCAAAGAGCGTGACGTCGCTGCCAAAGCGCCGGAACGCCAGCGCCATCTCCGAGCCGATGGGGCCGCCGCCCACAACCGCCAAGCGCTTCGGCAGCTCGGTCAGCGAGAAGATGGACTCGTTGGTGAGCGCTCCGATGGTGTCGACACCGGGAATCGGCGGGACAAAGGCATGGCCACCGGTGGCGATGACCGCGCGAGCGAAGCGCAAGGTCTGGCCGGCGACTTCGATGGTGTCGGGGCCCGTGAAGACGCCGCTGCCTAGGTAGACATCGACGCCAGCATCCGTGAAGCGCTGGGCGGAGTCATGGTGGGAGATACCCGCACGCAAGCGGCGTAAGCGCTCCATGACGGCGGCGAAGTCGACGTTGACGTCGCCGGTGATCTGGACGCCGTAGCGCGCGGCGTCGCGTGCGCTCTGGGCGACATGGCCAGCGCTGAGCAGCGCCTTGGACGGGACGCAGCCGAAGTTGAGGCAGTCACCCCCAAGCAGGTGGCGCTCGATGAGCGCGGACTTGCCGCCGAGGCCGGCGATTCCGATCGAGGAGATGAGGCCTGCGGCGCCGCCACCGACGGCGACGATGTTGTAGCGAGCGCTGGGGGCCGTGGGGTTGCGCCAGCTCGGCGGGTGGACCTGAGCGATGAGCTCTCGGTTGTGCACGTCGTCGGGCAGTACCTGGATGGGCGCGTGGGCCGCTGTGTCTGCAGGCATGCCGTCGTCTTGGTGGGCAGCGGTCATCGTGGCGGTCCTTTAGGAAGGGGAGGCTGCCCCGTCGTCAAGCGCGACGTGACGAGCGAGGGCGCGCTTGGCTGCGCGGGTGACGAGGACGGTGACCAGCAGGGTGGCTGCGAGCCCGCCGAAGAACAGGACGGTGCGCCATGGACCGGTGTCTGCGGCGCTGTCGAGAGAGGCGCCGAGGGCAGGAAGGGTCGAGCCCAAGTAAACGTAGAGAAACGTGCCGGGAATCATGCCGACGAACGAGGCCCAGATGTAGGACGTGGCCTTCACCGAGGTGAGGCTCAAGAGGTAGTTGAGCAGGTTAAAGGGCAACACGGGGGAGAGGCGGAGCAGCATGACGATGAGGGCGCCGCCTTCGTTGACCGCGGTGTCGATGGCTTGGAGCTTCGGGCTGCCAGCGACGCGGGCCTCAACGCGCTTGCGGAAGACCGTGCGACCCAGCAGGAATGCCGCGGTCGCTGCGGCCACGCTGACGGGCGAGACCAAGAGGAAGCCCCAGATCGGGCCGTAGGCAAAGCCCGCGGCGAGCGTCAGGATCGACCCAGGCAGCGCCAGCACTGTGGCGACGATGTAGGTCAGCGCGAACAGGACGACACCGACGGCACCGAGTCCCCGGAGCCAGTCGACCAGCGAGAGCATCCAGTCCGTGATGGGAAGCGTGACGAACGCGGTGACGATGCCGGCAATGAGGAGGCCGATGAGTCCCCACTTGGCCCAGGGCGTCGCGCTCTGGCGGGTGGCGGTCATGCGAGCGCGCCGCCGCAGCTAGAGCCCGCGCCGGCCGTGCACCCGAAGCAGTGCGAGCCGACGGCGATCTCGCGTCCGTCGAGCTCGCCCAGCGTCTCGATGTCGTTGATGGTCGCGACGCCCGCTGCGGCGGCGTCGGGCGGATCCATCAGCAGCATCTGGTTGAAGTCGCAGTCGTAGAGGCGGCCGGTCCAGTCGACGCTGATGAGGCTTCGGCACATCAGTCCCTCGACCGTCGCTGGGTTGAACGCGGACGCCAGCAGCGTCATGTACTCGCTGTACTTGCCTTCGCGGATGAGGTCGTGAGCGAAGCGCTTGATCGGCATGTTCGCGAGGGTGAAGAGCTGGTTGAAGACCACGCCGAAGTCGTCTTTGAGGCGCTCTTTGTAGGCGGCTTCGAGGGAGGCTTGGGCCGGTGGCAACGAGGGACCGAGTGGGTTGTAGACGAGGTGGAGCTTGAGTCCTGTGTCAGAGTCTGAGTCCGGGCTCTGGCCGTAGCCGACCGCGTTGAGGCGCAGGAGGGCATCGATGCTCTTGCCGAACACGCCCTTGCCGCGCTGCTTGTTGACGTTGTCGGGCCCGTAGCACGGCAGCGACGCGATGACCTCGCACCGGTTGTCGGCATAGAAGGTGTCGAGATCGCCCTGACCTGGCTCGAACATCACCGTGAGGTTGTGGCGGACCATCACGTGGCGGCCTAAGCGCCGGCTCTCGGTGACGAGGCGGCGGAACTCCGGGTTGAGCTCTGGTGCGCCGCCCGTGATGTCGACGGTGTGGACCTGGGGACTGGCCTGCAGCAAGGCGATGAGGCGGTCGGCGACCTCGGGACTCATCTGTTCGGTCCGCTTGGGTCCGGCCTCCACATGGCAGTGAAGGCAGGCCTGGTTGCAGACGCGACCGACGTTGATCTGGAGAGTCGTGAGCTGGTCGCGACGCAGGACGTCGGTCCCGTGCTGCTTTAGCGCGTGAGCGAAGCGTTCGCGTCCGCTGGCGTGATGTTCTCTCTCGCTCGCTGCTACATTAAACACCGCGACCATCGACCACCTCATGGATGTGATTCGGTGCACTCGATACGACGCCCCGACAGCTCCGGTTACCACGAGCGGGACACGGCAGTGAACCGGACCGGCGCGCCGAGCGTTATGAGCCTATGCGACACGTCTTGTTCCTCATGCTCGTCATGGCCTGCGGCGGCCCGCCCAGCGCGCCGCTGTCTCCGCTGCCTGCGGTATCCGCGACGCCCATCGAGGCGTTGCGGGCGCTCGCGCCGACCGAGGTGATTCGGGGGGCGCCTTCCTATTGACAGAGCGCGGCGACGATCCGGGTGATCGTCGATGAGCAGACGGGAGCGATCGAGGACGTCACGGTAGGGGCATCGCTCGGCCCGGACGTGAGCGCCCAGGCGCAACGCATCTGGCGCAAGGCGAGCCAATAGGCCAGAGTCAGCCCAGCACTCAAGGGGCTGCACATGTCGATTCGCTGGAACCTGCTGGTCATTGCCTTGCTCGCGCCGCTCGTCATTGGGTGCGGCGACGACTCGGATCCTGCTAGCGCGACCGCTGGAGCAGACACTGCGGAGGCGGACGCCGATGAGGCCGACACGAGCGCCGTGGACAGCGCAATCACTGACACTGCAGGGGCCAGCGGTGGTGGGGACACAGCGTCGTCGGCCGACAGCCGGGATGCGCCAGACGCGGGTGCGTCCGACACGAGCGTCGCGGACACAGCCGGATCGGACTCGGCCGAGCCTGCCGACAGCATGAGCGACGACCCCTGTCCAGCGCCGCTCGGCGGCATCACGTGGGGTGGCAAGCGGCGCTTCATGCACGGCATCAACTACGCCTGGAGTGACTTTGCCGCTGACTTCGGGGGCATCGCGCAGTGGAATCAGCCGGGGGTCGCAGCGGCGCTGGACGTCCACCGAGCGGCGCTCGCCGACATGAAGGACCATGGCGTCGGCGTGGCTCGCTGGTGGGTCTGGCCGGATCTGCGAGGCGACAGCATCGTCGTTGACGACACCGAGACACCGACAGGGCTTGGGGGCACCACCCTCGCCGACCTCAACGCGGCGCTCACGCTCGCCGAAGAGACCGACACCTACCTGATGCTCTGTCTCTTCTCGTTCGATGGCTTCCGACCTAGCCGCGACATCTCGGGGCTGTGGACCCCGGGCCTGACGGACATCGTGACGGACTCGGCGAAGCGGCAGGCCCTGCTTGAGCAGGTCGTTCGTCCTTTTGCCCAAGCGGCCGCAGCTCACCCCAATGCCGACCGACTGATCAGCTGGGACCTCATCAACGAGCCTGAGTGGGCCATGACCGGTCCTGGCCTGTACGGCGCTGACCCCGACTTTGAGCAAGAGTCGGACTTGGTCGCGCTCACCCACAGCGAGATGGAGCTCTTCTTGAGCGAGCTTGCAGCGGTCTTGCGCGCGGAGACGAACGCGCTGCTGACCGTTGGTGCGACCGCCATGAAGTGGCGCTCCGCCTGGTCGCAGCTCGACTTGGACTTCGACCAGTTTCATGTCTACGACTGGATCAACGTGTGGTGGCCCTACGACAACTCGCCTTCGAGCTACGGCCTCAACGACCGTCCGGTGGTCATGGGGGAGTTTCCGCTCAGCGGCCTCATCGACGCCGACTATGCCTCGATGCTTCCCGCGCTCTGGAGTGCCGGCTACGCAGGAGCCATGGGCTGGCAGTACAACCAAGCGACGCCCGCTCAGCTCGATGCCGCGAGCGCATTCAGCGCGCAGCACAGCTGCGAGACCGCGTACTGACCGCGGCCATGCTGTTGCCCATGGTAGACGACCAGGCTGCTTCACTGAGATAAACCACACGTCCGCGGCCCCAACAGGGGCCAAATCTCAGGAGTGGCTGCATGCTCAACACCATCACCGATGATCTGGTCGCCGACCTCGCCGGTCTGAACTTCGCGCCGCCGACAGCGTTCGTCTACAACCCCCTGATCTACGCGCGTGCTCCGTGGGACCTCTACTGCGAGCGCTTTGGTCAGGGGCAGCGTGAGGTGATGTTGATCGGGATGAACCCAGGCCCCTTCGGCATGGCCCAGGTCGGCGTCCCCTTCGGTGAGATCGCCCATGTTCGAGACTGGCTCGGGCTACAAGCGCCTGTCGGTAAGCCCCCGGTGGAGCATCCGAAACGTCCGGTTCTGGGCTTTGCGTGCACCCGCAGCGAGGTGAGCGGTCGTCGGCTGTGGAGCTGGGCCAAGGAGACCTTCACAACCCCCGAGGCGTTCTTTGAGCGCTTCTTTATCACCAACTACTGCCCGCTGGTCTTCATGGAAGAGGGCGGGCGCAACCGGATCCCTGAGAAGCTGCCGAAGGCTGAGCGGACGGCACTCTTCGCTGCTTGCGACCGCGCGCTGGAGCGCACGATCATTCATCAGCAGCCGCGATTTGTGGTCGGTATCGGCAAGTTCGCCGAAAAAAAGGCCAGACAGCTCGTCTCACAGCTCGACGAAAAAGAACACGGCAGCTGGGTCGAAGACATCGTCGTCGGGAGCGTGCCACACCCGAGCCCCGCAAGCCCGCTCGCGAACCGAGGCTGGGCGCCGCTGATGGACGCTGCACTCTCCGACCTCGGCATTCTTTAGACCCGACGAAGCGACCTGCTCCCTGCGTCGATGTATGCGGCTCTTTTGCAGCCTGACAGCAACCCGCGACTATCGAGCCTACACCCTGCGCGTGGAGCCGGTCACTCCATAGGTCTAGCAGGGGCGGACACTCCGTCCACCGCGTGTGAGGGCCGTCGCTCGGAGGTCCTCAACCCAACCGTGGCCATCTCGAGCAAAGCCTCACGCGGACCGGAATACCTTGCTTTAGAATTGATTCAAGAATGGCTATAGAGTGGGTTTGGAATCCTTCGAATGTGGATATAGTCGTTCTGGTCCAGCTGCTTAGGTGGCTAGGGTTGCGCGGTGGTGATGCTGTGCCGGTCGCGAGATCTGCTAGCTAAGGACCAGGGCCTTCGCGACGTCCGCAAGGTGATCTTCGACGGCTTGGTAGACCGCATCGATGTCCTCGGGCGGCATGCCAGCGATCGCTGCTAGCTCATCCGGCGCGGCGACCACATAGCGGAGATTCATGAAGACGACGCTCTGAATCGTCAGGCGCATCCGCTCCGGGTTTTTGCCGGTCAGCGCACCCACGAGTCGCGAGAATCGAGTGAGCGTCGGAATGAGCTCGCGCTCCCGCCACTCGAGACCAATGCCCCCCGTGTCCACGATCGAGCGCATCAACAAACGGAGCTGCGACCGGTGCTCGATACCAAACCGGAATCCCCGTCGCATGACGCTGTCGATGACACTCTCCATCGAGTCCGGCGGGTCTCGCACGAGCTCGACGAACTCGTCTTGGAGCTGACCCAGCTCCTTGTACATCGCATCGATGCAGTCACGATGGAGGTCTTCCTTGCTACCAAAGTAGTGGTGCACCATCGCCAGACTGACGGACGATTCCCTTGCGATGAGCCTGATGGAGGTCTGACCGACGCCGCGCTCGGCGAAAAGACGCGATGCGGTCGTCAGGATCCTCTGTCGTGTCGCTGCCGCGTTGGCGTTGACGGGTCGAGCCAAGTGTTCCTCCCCAGGTACAGGGCTAGAAACTGCGGATGGCCTGTGTTTGTCAAGGCCGGCAAGGATGGGTCGCCTAAAGCTTTTGCCCTCCTGTGACGATGCCAACAGTGTCCACGGAATCTAAACGCCCAAACGAAACGGCCACACGCAAGGAAAGACCATGAACATGCCTCGCACGCTACGAGTTACAGTCCTCGTCGCTCTTGTCATGCTCGTTGGCGGCTTCGCCAGCTGCCTCAACGACGACGACGCCCACAACGGCCGCGCCGACACCCAGGTCGACGCACCCACCGACACCGCGACGCCCGAGGACACGTCCACGTCGCCCGACACGGCGTCCCCCGACAGCAGCTCGCCCGACACGACCATGGTCGACACCGCGGTTGCGCCTGACACAACGACGGTCGACACCACGCCGCCTCCCACAGACACCGCTGTGGCTGTCTGCGGCAACGGTGTCTGCGAAGGCGACAAGGGCGAGTCGATCCTCTCATGCTCGCTCGACTGTTGTCCGCCTTGTGGCGACGGTATCGCCCAGGCTGGCGACGCCCAGTGCGGCTGCCTCATCGACGTCTGTCGCTGCCCAGAGACAGGCGGCGCCGGCTGTGGTGACGGCTGCTGCATGGGTTTTTTGTGCCAGGAGAGCCCTGAGAGCTGCCCCAACGACTGCAAGGCCGCGTGCGGAGACGGAACCTGCGAGTTCCCTGAGAGCCCGCTGACGTGCGAGGAGGACTGCGCCGAGCAAGCCTGCGGCAATGGGGTCTGCGAGGCGTCGGAGTCGAACGCGACCTGTCCCATCGACTGTCAGGGCGCCGGCGCGTGCGGCAACTGCGAGTGCGAGCCGGGCGAAAACTACATCAGCTGCCCGCCCGACTGTGGCACATGCGGCGACGGTGTCTGCAGCAACTGCCCCAACATTGGGGAGCTCGACCTCTGCCCCGAAGACTGCGGCGAGTGAGCGGACACGAACAGCGGCGCCAAAGAATGCCGACGCCCTTGAGCGAGTGGGAACCTCAACGCGGTCCGGGACATTTTCGGATCGGTTAGGTTCATCGTCGCGAAGTGAGCGTTGTCCGGCTACAACATCGCCGTGACTTGGCTCCTTATCACCGCCGCTGTCTCGTTGCTGTGGTGGCTGGCTCTCCGCTGGCTGCGCTCACGTCGCAACGACGCAGGTCTGAGCACCGGCTTGGCGACGCGCTCAGCTCAGATCAGCGGGCTCGCCACGCGCACCGCCGGTCGCCGGGCTGCGCTTGCCCTCAAGGGTGTTGTTGCCGGCAAGGAACGGCGCGAGAAGATGGAGGCGGCCTATCACATCAAGACGGCCCAAGAGGCGTCGGCCATGATGGGGCAGATGAAGGGCGTCTTCATGAAGCTCGGCCAGATCGTGTCGTTCGCCAACGACGCGCTGCCCGAGGAGGCCAAGGCCACCCTGAAGACGCTTCAGAAAGACGCACCCGCGATGGCGTTTCCGCTCGTGCGCGACGTGGTCGAGCGCGAGCTTGGCGAGTCGCTTGAGCAACGCTTTCGGTCTTTCGACGAGGTTCCGCTCGCTTCGGCCTCGATTGGCCAGGTCCATCGTGCCGTCCTGCACGACGGCCGGCAGGTCGTCCTAAAGGTTCAGTACCCAGGCGTCGACGAAGCGATCGAGAGCGACCTACGCTTCACCGACGGCCTTGCCTCGCTCATCAGCACGTTCCACAAGAACGCGGACGCCAAAGCCATCGTCGCTGAGCTGAAAGAGCGACTCATCGAGGAGGTCGATTACCGCAAAGAGCTGGCCAACCAGCAGCTCTTCTACGCGATCTGGGACGGGCATCCGCTCATCCGTATCCCGCGGCCACACCCGGAGCACTCGACCAAGCGCGTCCTCTGTCAGGAGTTTGTCGCGGGGCTGACGTTTGACGACTTTCGGGCCGCGGCGACGCTGGAGGAGACGCGGGCCGCGGCGTTGGTTCTCAACGACTTCGTCTTCGACTCGATGCATCTCTTCGAGGCGTTCAACGGCGACCCGCATCCTGGCAACTACATCTTTCACGAAGACGGCGGCATCACGTTCATCGACTTCGGGTGCGTCAAGCGCTTCTCTGGCGAGTTTCTACCCCAGGTCCGCGCGATGAACCGGGCGATCGTTGCTGGCGACCGCGAGCGCTTCGATGAGCTCATCCTGGCGATGGGCATCATCCTGCCCGGCCGCAAGTACCCGCGCGACATGGTCTGGGAGTTCTTTCAGTACCACTCAGCGCCGTTCCGGGAAGACCGCGAGTTTGAGTTCAACGCCGACTACATCGCTGAGGCGCGCGAGGTGATGCGGCCGGGGCAGCTCTCTAAGCTCAACTTGCCGCCGGACTTGATCTTCTTCAATCGCATCACGTTCGGCCTCAACGCGATCTTTGAGCAGCTGGGCGCATCGGCGAACTGGCATCGGCTCTACGAGCGCTACCTCTCACCAGAGGCCAACGTGGGCCCGGCATGCGCGGCCCTCGACGTCTCGCTACCCGACCGCTTTGTCGCCGCTCGACGGTGGCGCATCTCGCTCGTGGATGACGTCGCGAAGCCAGCGCAACAAGAGCAGGGTCGGGACTCCGAGGGCGGCGGACACAATGAAGAAGCCGCTCCAGCCGAGTGACTCCACCGCGGGCCCAGCAAGTGGGCCGATGATGACCCGCCCAAGCGCGGCTAAGGCGCTCAGCAGCGCGTATTGAGTGGCGGTGAAGCGGGTGTCGCAGAGCGCCATCAAGAGCGCGACAAAGGCTGCTGTGCCCATGCCACCCGCCACGTTCTCGGCAATGATGGACGCGACCATCAGGGTGTGGTCGTGGCCCGCCTCTGCCAGCGCGACGAACACCAGGTTGGTGAGGATCATCAGCACCCCGAAGACCATGAGCGAGCGGTAGAGCCCGAGGCGAACCATGGCGATGCCGCCGACAAACATACCGCCCATGACGGCAAAGAACCCGACGCCCTTGCGCACAACGCCGATCTCGGTCGGGGTGAAGCCGCAGCCCTTGTAGAGAAACGCGCTAAAGAGCGAGGCGGCAAACGCATCGGCGAGCTTGTAGAGCACAATGAGCACAAGCAGCCACAGCGCCGAGCGGCGCGACAGGAACTCGCGCAGGGGATCGACAACGGCCGCAACGAGGGTCGCGGGAGGCTTGACCACCTGTGCCGGTGGTGGGGCGAGCCAGGTCCCGATGAGGCCGACGCCCATGATTGCCGCCATGACCAAGTAGGTGGTCGACCAGCCAATCTGGTCACCGAGGATGGCGCCGATGCCACCAGCCACCAGCATCGCAAGGCGATAGGCCATCACGAAAACGGCCGCGCCAAAGCCACGTTCTTCATGGGTCAGGACGTCGGTCCGGTAGGCGTCGATGACAATGTCTTGGGACGCCGACGCGAACGCGACGATCAGCGCGAAGAAGGCGAGCGTCCACGCTGAGTCACGTGGAGACGAGAGGGCCATTCCGACCAGCGCGCCGGCGCAAAGGAGCTGCGTCACCGCCATCCAGCCCCGTCGGCGACCCAGCAGCGGCGGGACGTAGCGGTCCATGAGCGGCGCCCACAGCATCTTGAACACGTAGGGCAGCCCGATGAGCGAAAAGAGCGCAATGACCGAGAGATCGATGCCCTCGACCTCAGCAATGCGCGGCAGTCCCGCCGGGTCTGGCGCACCCGGCACAAGGGCCATCATCGCGAGCGCGGCCTTGTCGACCCCTTCGGCGAGCCACAGCTGCAGCGTCTGGCCCGTGAGCTCCAGCGGCAGCCCGGAGGCGAATCCAAGCAGCAGGATGACGCCGATTCGGCGGTTCATCAGCCGCGACAAGAGCGGCGGCACTACGCCCACGGCAAGCGCACCTTCGGGCAGAGCGGGCCCGCTAGCAGCGCTCGGGGAAATGCGAAATCTGATGACTTTGCGATGCCGTCCACGCGCTCACACAACGGCCCACCGCCCGCGGACGCCACGGGTGAGCGAAGGGCTTCGGCACCCTCCCGAACGAAGGATGGCCCAGGGCTTGGGGTCGAGTCGGACACGGAACGACTCTACATGATTACGGCCGCAGGTGGACGTAGCGCTCGACCGGCTCGCCGTTTTCTCCGAAGTAGACGGGAACGGTGATCGCGCGCTCCGTGTAGCCAGAGAGTGCGAGCGTGAGCGACTGCTTACCCTCGGGCAGGTTCACTTGCAGCGGTGTGTGCCCGAGGTGGGTCTTGTTCCACATCACGCGCGCTCCGCTCGGCTCGGACGTGAAGAGACACGGCACCTCGACCGTGGCGTCAGGGCGGTCGTAGACTCGGACACGGCGCTCGTCGATCGTCATGTAGCGTGCTGGCTTGCCGGCCGGCATCTGGGCTGGCGCGCTCGCGCTGCCTGCGAGCTCGGCGCTCGTCGGCGTGCGCTGGATGGGTCGCGGCGGGCTGACCATGGTGCTGGCCGAGTCGTCGATAGCGACGCCGTCGACCTCGTCCTCGTCGAAGAGCGCCGCGGTCTTGTCGGTGGGGCCTAGCTCGGCGATCTTCCAGATGGCGTAGCTGCCAACTGCCATCAGCACGACGGCCGCAAGGACCCAATGCCAGCGGCTCGCAGCCGCAGGGCGCGGGGACAGGGCCTCAGGCCCTTCCAACTGTGGGCGCAGTGTCGGCCGAGGCCCGGTGATCGCCACGCTTGAGAGGTTGTCGCGCACCAGCGCCGCGCTCATCCCCGGCAGGGTCTGACCCGGCGGCGCGTCGAGGCTCGCCGGCTGGCTTGCGCTGCGTAGCGCGATGCGTAGGTCTTCGGCTGTTCGGTAGCGGTGGGTGTGCGAGGCGTGAAGCGCCTTCTCCATCACGCGCGCGACGGGGATCGGAACGCCATGCTGGTGCAGGTCGAACTCCCCGACCCAGACATCGCCCGTCATCATCTTGTAGATGACCTTGGCCATGGCGTAGACGTCCTCGTTGCGGTCAGCAAGGCCTCCGCGTGGCACGTCCAAGCCGTTGATGCGTCCGAAGCGGTCGCCGTTGTCTCCGAGCTCGACAAAGAGGTGGCTCTCGCTCATGCCGCCGTGCACGACGCCCCGCTGATGCATGACGTCGAGTGCGCTGAGGAAGTGGTCCGAGAGCCGCAGAGAGGCCTCGTAGTCGAGGGCGTTTCGCCGCAGCAGGACCTCGAGCGGGTCCCCCTTCACAAAGCTCACCACCAGATACGGGCGACCGTCGGCGGTGATGGACTGCCATCGAAGCTCGAAGAGATGAGGGTGCCGTGCTGCTGCTACCGCGTTCGTGCGGGCCAGGAACTTCTCGCGCTCGTTGGAGTCGCGGCCCTCGAAGATCTGAACGAAGGTGTCGTCGTCGGCCACGTGGTCCATGGCGCGCCAGGTGCTCGTGACTCCGGGCGTCGCCATCACCAGGTCGCGCAGCGTGAACCGGTCGTCGAGCTTCATCCCGACGCGGTCGAGCACCGTCAACACGCCGTCTGATGTACAGGCGGGCGTCGCGGGGTCGTAGCGCGAGAAGCAGCGGGGACAGATGCGGTTCATACCGAGGGAGGTACCTACTGACGGAGGCAGGCCGTAGCCTGGGAGACTCTATCTTATTACCATGTTGCGGTGTGACGGGCCGGTTTTGATTTTCCGAGTTTGATACTCGGTGTTTCGCCGTCTCGGTCGGTCCTGGGTTTGGTGCGGGGGCGTCCAGTCATTCTGCGTACGCCGCCAGAGCCGCGGCGGCGGCATCGGACGCGCCTAAGCTGAGCGCCGCTCGCAGTCCCTCTAGGCACAAGAGCACATTGGCGATCGTGGCGCTCGAGCCCATCGTGCCGATGCGCCATGCGCGACCCTTCATCGGGCCGAGGCCCCCGCCGATCTCAAGGTTGAGCGTCGTCAGCAGCTTGCGCCGCACGGCGGCCTCGTCCACGCCGTCGGGAACGGCGACCGTCGTGAGCATCGGCAAGCGCTCCTCGGGCGGCACCAGCGGCTTGAGCCCGAGCGCTTGCAGGCCTGCGCAGAGGGCTGCACCCACCCGCTCGTGACGCGCTTGGCGGGCCGCGAGCCCCTCGGTCAGGACAAGGCGCAGCGACTCGTGTAGCGCGTAGATCATCTGAATCGGCGCCGTGTGGTGGTAGGCCCGCTCGCCGCCCCAGTAGCGAGCGATGAGCGATAGGTCGAGGTACCAGCTCTGGACCGGCGTCTTCCGGCGCTCAAGCCGCTCGACAGCTCGCGGCGAGAAACTGACCGGCGCGAGCCCGGGGGGACACGACAGGCACTTTTGAGTGCCGGAGTACACCGCGTCGACTCCCTGCTCGTCGAGGTTGATCGCGACACCCGCCAGCGAGGTCACGGCGTCCACGACAAGGAGCGCACCCAGGTCGTCAGCGAGGGCGCGCAGCGGCGCGAGCGGCTGAAGAACACCGGTCGAGGTCTCGGCGTGCACGACGCAGACGAGGTCGAACGCTTCGCCGCCGGCCGCGGCCCGGAGGGCATCGACGTCCACCGCGCGTCCCCAGCTGGACTCGCTCGTGACGACCTCCGCACCCGCACGCCGCGCGACCTCTGCCATGCGTCCGCCGAACACACCGTGGACCGCAACGAGCACGCGGTCGCCAGGTTCGACCAGGTTGACGATGCAGGTCTCCATGCCGGCGGATCCGGTTCCACTCATGGGGAAGGTCAGCGTGTTCGTCGTGCCCAACACCTCGCGCAACATGTCGCGAGACTCATCCATCACGCGCAGAAAGAAGGGGTCGAGGTGGCCGACGATGGGTCGTGCCATCGCTTGGAGCACCGACGCCGGAACGTCGGACGGTCCGGGCCCCATGAGGATACGTTGGGGCGGCAAGAGCGGGGCGGGCGGTTGGAAGGTCATCGCGTTGCCTCAAGGTGCGGTTCATCGTTGGCTGAGCCATACCCCGGCGGGCGCGTGTTCGTCCCACGCAATCGGCGGCGACTGGCGGGTAGGCCCGCCGCACTGGGAGACGCTGACGAGCGACAGTGATAGGAGGTGGGCATGGCGATACTCTCTCGACTCGGTGCCGTTCGCTCGTATTTCCCGGCAACGCTGCTAGCGCGCACGCAGGTAGCGGCCACGCTCGCGGGCTGGCTCGGTCCGTGGAGCGACGAGCAGGCTGCAGCGCGCGGCGTCCTGCGTCAGCACTGGCGACTCGGTGAGATCGACGTCACGGTCTATCGGCCGGATCGTCGCCAGCCTCTCGGGCACGTCTTTGTGTGCCCCGGTCTCCACTTCGCGGGCGCCAATGAGCCGAAGATGGACCGGTTTCTGAGAGCGCTGGCTGCCGCTGGCGTCCAGACCACGTGCGCGATGCCGCCTGGCTTTCGGTCGCTGCGGCTTGTGGCGTCGGACCTTGAGACAACCCGGCGCGCCTTCGAGTGGGCCGTCGCACGCTCCGCCGGCCGCATTGGGGTGATGAGCATCTCGTTCGGCTCCCGTTTTGCACTGGAGCTTGCTAGCGACCCTCGCTGCGGCGGGCTGCTGTGTTTTGGTGGGTATGCGTCGTGGCAGGCGGCCATGCGCTTCGCTGTGGGGCTCGGGCCTGAGGTCGGCGAGCGGGACCCCCTAAACCGTCCGGTGGTCTTCGGTCAGGTGGCTGAGCACTTCGGGTTGGATCCCGACGACGTCCGCACCCTCCGCTCGGCCTGGCTGCGCTACTGCATCCGGACCTGGGGGCGTGAGCCGCTCAAGCGTCAGGGGCGCCACGTGCCGGTCGCGCGCTCGGAAGCTGAGACGCTGCCGAGCCACCTGCTGCCGCTCTTTCTTGAAGGGTGCGCGGTCGACCCGGCATGCGGTGCCGGCGTGTCCGCGAGCACGGCACCCACGTCTCTCGCGGCGGCCATCGATCTTGCCGCGCCCGCCCATCAGTGGCTGGATCCGCGCGCGTCCGCAGCGAGGGTGACCTGCCCGACCTGGCTCGTGCACGGCGTCGATGATGACGTGATCCCCGTCTCCCAGGTCGACGCGCTAGCCCAGCTGCTGCCCAACGCTCAGACCCTGCAGGTGGTGCGGACTGGTCTCTACGGCCACACGGCAGGGGCGCGGCCAACGCTTCCATCGCTGGCGGCGGAGCTGCGTGGCTTCGTGAAGGTGCTGCAAGGTTTTGCCAGCATTGCGGCCGGCTGACGTCTTGGCGCTCAGGTGTCGCTATCGACAGCCCGGAACCGCTTGATGCGATCGCACCGAAAGGACTTGGCCGCGTCATCGATGTGGCACCAGGCGCGCAGGTAGGGCTCACCAAGCTGCGCATAGAACGCCATCGGCGTCATGAGGCGACGTGCCCGGCCTTTGCTACCGCCAGCGTAGATGACCTCGACCTGGCGCTGGCCAATGATCGCATCCTGCAGGCCAAGGAGTCGAGGAGGGATATGCACCTCAAACTCGCTCGGGTGCGGGACTGGCTCCGATGTTCGGAAGCCGAGAGCACCCAGCGTCTTGGCGCCGCTTAGGGCGGCGCAGCGGCCAAAGAGATTGCGGGTGTGCAGCGCGTCGGCGAGGGCGCGATGATGGGCTTTGTCTGCGCCAAGCTCGAGGTGATCGATGAGTGCTTGGAGGGTGTGCCGCGGGGCGTCCGTCACGACGTGCCGGGACGCGACCAGCGTGCAGGCGTACTCGGCTTCGGGCATCGCCAGGTCGTGCCGCGCGGCCTCTGAGACCAGGTAGGCGAGGTCCGACCGGACGCTGTGAGCCAGCACGATCGGCGGGCCTGCGTCACCGGTACCGATCGCATTGAGCAGATCCGGCCACACGGTGGCGATCGTGGGTGCGTCGGCGACGTCCGCGTTCGACAGGCCTGTGAGTCGCTCGATGGGTACCGGGATCGGCTGCTTTGGATTCACCAGCGTCTGATAGGTTGGCCCGGGGCGCACGACGCCATCTGGACCCAGCGTGAACTGTGCCACGCCGAGCTCGATGATGCGGTCGTGGCCATACGCGATGCCGGTCGCCTCGACGTCGAGCGCGACAAACGTGCACTCGGTGAGCCGTCGGTTGCTGAAGGTCACCCGCTGGTCCTATGTGAGCTGCCCGCAGCGGACGAGGCGCCCGGGGCGCGCGCCAGTGAGTGTGCCGTCTTGGGTGATCGGTACGCCGCCAACAATGGTCGAGCGGTAGCCGGCCGCATCCTGCAGCAGGCGCTGGCCGCCAGCCGGCAGATCCTGCACGAGCCGCGGGCGCGCAAGCGAGAGGCGATCGAAGTCAATGACGTTGAGGTCAGCACGCATGCCCGGGGCCACAACGCCGCGGTCGTGCATCCCGACCCAAGCCGCGTTGCGCTGGGTCAGCATGTGCACGACGCGCTCGAGCTCGAGCTTGGGTCCGCGGGTGCGGTCGCGGGCCCAGTGCGTCAGCATGAAGGTCGGAAAGCTCGCGTCGCAGATGGTGCCCACGTGGGCGCCACCGTCCGACAGTCCCGAGAGCGCCAGCGGATGGGTCAGCATCTCGTGCACCGCGTCAAGGTTCATGCCGACGTAGTTATAGATGGGGAAGTAGAGCAGCTCTCTGCCGTCGTCTTCGAGCATCGCGTCGTAGAGGACGTCGAGCGGTGAGACGCCCTTCGCCATCGCTTGGGCGAGGATCGAGTCGGTGGGAGCAGGCTCATAGTCGAAGTTGCCGCCGAGTCGCCACAGGCGCATCGATACGAACTCCAGGTGGCTGAGGAACTCGTCGACGAGGGCCGGGATGTTGCTGCCGTCGCCGGCGACTTTCTCTGACTTCTCGGTCAGCATCTGGGCTTTCATGGCCGGGTCGCGCATCGCGGCCACGCGCTCGGCGAGCGGGAGGTGCGCGATGCGCTTGTAGCTCGGGAAGCCCATGAACGGGTGGAAGGTCGCCTGGAGCCCCACCAGCACACCGATGCCGCGGGCTCCGACCTGCACGCGGATCGGTAAGCCCTTGTCCGATGCCAGCTCGACGCGCTGCAAGATGCGCTTCCACTGGACGGTGTCTTTGATCCGCTGGAGCAGGGAGATGCTCATGTTGTGGCCGGGCGCCGCCTTGACCATGTCTTCGAGCACATCGAACTCGCCGCCGAAGCGCTCCTTGCCGTGCCGGATGTCGAAGTCGCTCACCGCCTGCAGGACGCCGTGGTCGAAGCCCTTGAGCGCCGCGGCCAAGCTGACAAGCTCCTGGCGACTTGCCTCCGAGGCTGGGGTGAAGTCGCCGGCGGTGGTGATGTGGTTGTCGGTGCGGCCCGTGGAGAAGCCGACCGCGCCGGCCTTGAGCGACTCGCGCACGACAGCCTGCATTGCCTTGATGTCGTCGTCGGTGGCGGGCCCGTCGGCCAGAGCGCGCTCGCCCATGACGTAGACGCGCAGTGCGTCGTGAGGGATGTGGCAGGCAAAGTCCATGGTGTGGGGTTTGGCGTCGATCGCGTCGAGGTACTCAGGGAAGGACTCCCAGTCCCACGTGAGACCTTCAGCGAGGGCCGTTCCGGGGATGTCCTCGACGCCCTGCATCAGATCGATGAGACGGTCGCGGTCAGCAGCTCGGCACGGCGCAAAGCCGACGCCGCAGTTGCCCATCACGGCGGTCGTCACGCCGTGGAAGCAGCTGGGGGCCATCTCCTCGTCCCAGCTGATCTGGCCGTCGTAGTGGGTGTGGAGGTCGACGAACCCCGGCGTGACCAAGGCCCCGTCGGCGTCGATGGTGCTCTGCGCGTTGCCGCTGCACGCGCCGACCTCGACGATTCGCCCGTCTTTGATCGCCACATCGGCGCGCTTGGCCGCACCCCCCGTGCCGTCGATGACCGTCCCACCTGTGATCTTGAGATCGTAGCTCATTGGCAACTCCTTGCGGGCGGAAGCATCCCACCTCCGCTGGCCAACCTCAACCCCGCCGGCGCGCATTGTCGACGAGCTGGCCGATCCGCCCGCAGCTGCCGGGGCAATGCTGGAGCTCTGTCGAGAGCTGCACCATTGGCCCGTCGTGGTCGAGTCAGGTAGAACAAGCGCGATGCATCCGTCGCCTACCCCCACCCGCTACTTCGACTACAACGCGACGACGCCGGTCTTGGCCGAGGCAGTCGACGCGATGCAGCACGCGCTGGTCCACGGGTGGGGCAACCCATCGAGCAGCCACTGGGCAGGTCGGCAGGCCAGGGCGCTCGTCGAGCGTGCGCGGTCACAGGTCGCTGCCCTCGTCGGCGCCACCGACCGCCGGGTTGTGTTCACCAGCGGCGCCACCGAGTCCCTGGCCATCGCGCTCAGGAGCGTTGGGTCAGGACGCGTGGTGGCCTCGGCGGTGGAGCACCCTGCGCTCTTCGACAACGCCCATGCGCTGCCAGGGCGCGACGTGGTCAGCCTGGCCCTCGGCGAAGACCTCGCCCTCGACGTTGCCGCTGCCGTTGACCGCGCCGGCGTGGGCGGGACTGTCGCCCTGATGGCGGCCAATAACGTGACGGGCGTGTGCCAGCCTGTCGATGCGCTCTGCGCGCTGGCGTCTGTGCGCGGCGTGGCGACGATCGTGGACGCGGTGCAGCTTGCAGGCAAGGCGCCCATCAGCTGCCGCCCCGACTTCTTGGTGCTCGCAGCCCACAAGCTCGGTGGGCCGAAGGGCATCGGTGCTCTCGTCGCCGGCGCTGACGTCGAGCTCCAGCCGGTCGTCTACGGCGGCGGTCAAGAGGGCGGCGCACGCGCGGGCACGGAGCCAGTTCCAGCGATCGTCGGGTTTGGCGCGGCCTGCGAGGTGGTGCTCCGCCAGCGTGACGTGTGGGCGCGCGACCTCCGTAAGCTCCGCGACCACTTGGAGACCCGCCTGGTTGCCGAGCTGCCCGGGACCCGGTTCGTCGGTCAGCGCGCGCCGAGGCTGCCAAACACATCCGCCATTATCTTGCCGCCGGGCAGTGACGCCAGCGCCACGCTCACCCAGCTCGACGCCCACGGCTTTGCGGTCAGCGCAGGGAGCGCCTGCCATGCTGGACGCAGGGAGCCGTCGCCGGTCTTGATGGCCCATGGGCTGACGCCAGACGAGAGCCTCCGCGTCCTTCGCGTGTCGCTCGGCCCGGCCCACGACCTCGCCTCGGTCAACGCGCTGATCGCGGCCATCATCGCGGTCGCCTCGTGAACGTTCGCTGGCTGGGTCGGCTAGACCACGCGGAGGCGCTGCGGGTGCAGCACACGCACCGGGACAGGGTGATTGCGGGCGGCGACGATGCCCTGCTCTTGCTCGAGCACGCGCCGGTGGTGACCCTCGGTCGGCGAGGCGGGACCGTGGACCGTGCGCGCCTGGCCGAGCTCGCGACGCCGGTTGTGTCGACCGATCGCGGCGGACTTGCGACCTGGCACGGGCCTGGCCAGCTTGTGGGCTACCCGATCGTCGATCTCAAGCGGGCGCGCGTGAGCGTCCCGGCGTTCATCGAGCGGCTCGGCGCACTGATGGTGGCCGTTGCCAGGGACCTCGGCGTGTCCGATGTGGTCTACGACCCGAAGCGGCCGGGCGTCTACCATGGCGCCGACAAGGTCGGGTCGATCGGACTGCGGATCGTTCGCAACGTCACCTGCCACGGCTTTGCGCTCAACATCGACAACGAGCTGGCGGGCTTTGAAGCGATTGTGCCGTGCGGGTGCACGGGGCTTGGCGTCGCGACGTTGGCGTCGCGCTCGGCCGAGGCACCGACGCTCGAGCTCGCGCGCCGGGCTGTTGAGAGACGCGTCGATGCGGGAGCGCTGGCATGGTGAAGATCGGTGTCATCGCCAATCCCCGCTCGCGCTACCTGCGGCATCATCCCGAGATCGTGGGTGTGCTGGAAGACCTGATTCGTGGGCGCGGCCGCCTCGCAACCACCGAGTCGCACGCCGACGTTGCACGGATCGCTCGTGAGTTCCGCGACGCGGGCGTCGACATCCTGGCGATTGCCGGCGGTGACGGCACCGTCGGTATCACGGTGGCGGGCTTCCGAGAGGTGTACGGCGACCATGAGCTGCCACCCCTCGCGCTCCTGCGCGGCGGCACGATGAACACCGTCGCAAACTCGCTTGGGGTACCGCGAGGCCGCCCACGTCAGCTCCTCGGCAAGCTCATTCATGCCACGCGCGGCGGTCGCTCGCTCGAGACGGTTGCCCGCTCCACCATCGACGTGGCTGGACGGCTCGGCTTCCTGTTTGGGACCGGCGTCTTCCGAAACTTCCTCTTCGAGTACTACCAGCGCGGCCGCGGCGATCCGTCGGCGGTCACGGCTGCAGCAACCATTGGCCACGCGGCGATCAGTGCGTTCCTTGGTGGCACGTATGTCTCGCGCATCACGGCCCCCGATGAGCTCGACCTCATCGTCGACGGCGAGCGCCTTGGGGCGCGTCACTACATGGCGGTCTGCGCCGGCACGGTCACGGAGGTTGGCCTCGGTTTCACGCCCTTTTACCTCGCCGACCAGCAGCACGATGCCTTCCACCTGCTGAGGCTCTACGGCGGCCCGGCGGAGGTCGTCCGTGAGCTTGGACGGGTGTGGTTCGGCCGTCCGCTTCGCCCGCGAAGTGGCGACGGTCGGGCGGCGCGCAGCGTGACGATCGAGGGCTCCGAAGGCGCGACGATTCGGTACATGGTCGACGGCGACCTCTACGAGGCGACGGGCAAGCTGGAGCTCCGTGCTGGCCCCGTCGTGAGGATCGTCGTCAACCCATGACGCTCTGGCGTCACGTGGGCCTCTGGGCGCTGTGGATGGCCGGCCTCATTGGGCTCGGCGGGCATGACGAGCGCGTGTCTGCCGCTCAGGTGGACATGAGCGACCCCTTGGCAGGCTTTATCGCCAGCTACGGCGAGCTCCCCGGCCTCGGCATCACCGCTTTAGCGCTCCATGTGGCACTCTCCGAGCGCCGCGGTCGCTTGGTGCAAGCCGCGCTGGCTGTGGCTCTCGCCGGCACGGTCGGCTACATGCTCGTGCGCGCCACGCAGGTGCAGAGCATCCCGAGCGATCTGCTCGTGCTCTTGGTGGCCGTCTTGGCGCTCTTCATCGCCGTGGGTCACTACGTCATCCGGCCTAGCCCTCCCGCGTTCGCGACGCGCTCGAGCTTCGCGCCGGTGCAGCTCACCCTAAGCGCCATCGTCTTTCCGCTGGTGATGCTTCTCAAGACGCTCTGGGGCCGACCGCGGTTCCGAGAGCTTGAGGCTGGCGTTGTCGACTTTGCGCACTGGTATGAACCGCTGGGGATCACCGGTTTCCAGTCGTTCCCGTCAGGGCACGTCGCCGTAGCCTGGTTCATGCTTGGGTCTGTGCTCTTGGTGCCCGCCAACCGCCCGCGGCTGCGAACCGCGGCAATGGTTGCCGTCGTGGCCTGGGGTCTGCTGGTCGCTTGGGCTCGCATTCGCATCGGAGCACACTGGCTGACCGACGTCTGGCTCTCGACGGGGATCTGCTGGCTGACGTGGGGGTGGTGTCTGTCGCGATACGACCCCCAACGTGGTGAACATCACCGGTGACGAGCGCGTCGCCGCTTCTGTTGGCGCCGTCCATGACTCTCTGCTACGGTTCGCACCGTCTTACCCCTGCCGGTGGAACACATGATACGTATTCGGTTCATCGCCGCTGTGGCCTTAGCGCTCAGCGTCGCAGCCTTCGCCACGCCAACCGAAGCGTTGGCTGGCGACAAGGTCCTTGGGATGTATGTCGAGGGCGAAGCGCTCTCCAAGAGCGACAAGAGCGACCTCTTCGGCGTTCTTCAGGCCAAGCTCAAGCGCTACCCCGACATCGAGCTGGTGCAGCCACCTGAGGGTGAGCTGATCGATCTCATGATCGATCTCGAGTGTATCGACGTCGACACGGACTGCCTCAGCAAGCTCGGCAAGAAGTATGGCGCCGACAAGGTCTTCTACCCGCAGGTTGACGCCGACGGCGGCGCATTCAAGCTGCTCGTTCGCGTCGTCGACGTGGCACGCTCGAAGGCGGTCCGCGACAAGTCGCAGAAGGTCGCTCGGACGGCCGATCTGTCCAAGGCGCTCGAGACCGAGATCGAGTCGGTCTTTGGCGCGCCACCGGTCGAGAAGCCCGTTGTCGTGGCGCCGCCGGTCGAAAAGCCCGTCGTCGAGAAGCCGGTGGTCGTGCCGCCTGTCGAGAAGCCGCCGGTGGAGAAGCCGCCAGGCGAAGAGACAAAAGACGGCATGCTCGTCATCGACACAAACCTACCCAACTCCACCATCTACGTAGACGGCGAGTACGCAGGCACCGGCACGGCGACGCTGCAGCGGAAGCCAGGCGAGTACGTTGTGCGCGTGGTTCATGACGGATACGCCGAGCAGATTCGAAAGGTGTCGGTCCGCAGTGACAAGCAGACCACCCAGAAGTTCGAGCTCTCGATGGCCACGGTGAAGCCGCCCGGTGGCGGCACCGTCGGCGGCGGTGGCACCAAGCCAGGTGAGACGCCGGGCGGCGGGGTCACGAAGAAGGATGACGACGACGACTCAAGCTGGATCATCTGGGCGACGGTCGGCGCGGTGGTCGTTGGTGGTGCAGTCGCAGCGATCGTGCTGCTCAACGATGACGGCACCGACGCTGGGCCTCGCGGTCCGGTGGTGCTGTCGATCGACCCCAACAATGTCTGGCGTGACGACTCTGTCCGCGGAGGCCGATGATGATGACGTACGGCAAACTAGCGGCAGTCGTGGCAGCCGTGGCATCGCTCGTCGCGCCGACCGGCTGCGACAAGAGCGACGACGGCGACTCCTCGAAGTACGGTCGCATGACGCTTGGGCTTCACGACGGCGAGGCGGGATTCTTCCGGCTGCGTGTGTTCCGAGACCCGCCCACCACGTCGCTCTCTGGCGACGTCGTCTTCGACACCGGCTGCGTTCAGGCCGTGTCGCGGACGTACGAGCTGACCAACATCCCGGTCGGCGACGACCGCGCCATCGCGTTTGAGGGCTATACGAGCTCGGGCTGCGAGCCCGCCGGCTTGGTAGAGCTCGGTTTCCGCGGCGGCATCGACATCACCGAGGGCGACGCCCCCTACTACTTCCTGCCGGTGTACACGCGCGGTGGGATCACGGCGTTCCCTGAGGAGATCAACCTCTCCGCGGGTGCGGCCGAGGAAGTCAGCCAGTGCACGAGCAACGCAGACTGCAGCTCGAGCTTGCCGAACTCGATCTGCTTCCAGTCAGAGGGGCGCTCTTGGTGCGTGCCGACCTGCACCGGCCGCAGCGACTGCCAGAGCCTTCACCCGCGCGGTGAGTGCGGACCCCAGGTCTCCTCGGGTGCCCGCTACTGCACCTTGAACTCGCCTTACCCGCTCAACCTGTCGGAGGCACGGGCCTTTGGCCACGCCATGACGCTTGAGGGCGGCCATGTGGCCTTCATCGGTGGCGTTGGCAGCCCAGACGCCAACGGCATCATGCGCCGAACGAAGTTCCTCGTAGAGCTCTTCGACGCCAACATCGGGCAGTTCGCAAGCGCCGCGCAGGGTGGGCTGAGCGACTGGCCTGCAGCGCTGTCCGGCTTCGCCGCGCTGAGCGACCGTCGGGCCGTTCTGGTCGGTGGCACGAGCCAGCTGAGCCTTGGGTTCACCAACGGGGGCATCAACCAAGAGGGCGACTGGGAGTCCAACATTGTCGACACCATCGTCGTCATCGAGCCGCTCACGGGGCAGGCGAAGACCTCCACCTTGCCTTCGCGCCGCGCGCTAGCGACGGTTGTGCCGCTCAGCGAGAGCCGATTCCTGGTGGCTGGCGGCATCGACCCAACCGGTGACGTGCTGATCGACGCCAACATCTGCGAGGTCGGCGACGACCTCTCGGTGACCTGCGACAGCGGGTTCGGCATGGGCATCGCTCGTGCCGGCGCGGCAGGAGCCTGCCTCGACGCCGCGTGCGAGACCGTCATGATGTTCGGAGGCAACGTTGAAGGCGGCGCACTTGCCGAGACCCTCAGCCTCGTCGGCGGCGGCGGTTCGTCTGTCCTCGCCTACGACGGCGGGATCGAGACCGTGTTTTGGCCTCAGCTCTGCGGCATGAAGCTCGTCGCTGGGTCGACGGACTTGCTGCGCCCGGCAGCCCTGCAGACGCTCAACCTCGAGGTCAGTGGCGGCACGCTCTCGACCACCGTCGTGACCGGTGCAGACTCCCTCCCCGTCTGGGCTTCGGCCGCAGGGGACGACTCGCGTTGCTACGTGTTCGGCGGTCTCCGCGACATGAACGCGCCGGGCTTTAGCGACCAAGTCATTCAGGTTGACTCCAGCTCGGCACGGGACTTTGGCGCGGCTCTCAACCGCGAGCGCGCTGGGTCAATGGCGGCTCCAATCACGGCAGGACCGCTCTCGGGCATGGTCATCGTGGGTGGTGGAATCATGTTCCCAGCTGAAAACGCAGCGGTTCGGGCGGTGCTCGGCGCAGAGGTGCTCAATCCATGAAAACGTTGATGTTTAAGACGCTGTCCCTTCGTGGGGCTCGAGGCCTGCTTGCTGCTGGTGCGCTGGCTCTCATGCCGCTTGCAGGGTGCGCAGACGACGCAGAGACCATTGTTGAGCTGACCATCGTCGAGACGATCCCGGTCGACTTTGACGACATGGCGGCCAACCAAGTCGAAGCGGCTGAGATTCCCCTCGCGGACCTACGTGAGGAGACCGCCTACCGCGATGTGGCGGGCGACCTTCGCTGTGCGGCACTCAACGCCGAGGAGTCGTTCCTCCGTGTCGAGACGCTCAACGCCCCCTCCGGTGCAGCTGCGCTCAGCTATGAGGTCAGCGTCAGGGCGCGTGGTGCCATTGGCTGGACGAAGCTGGTGCAATACAGCGGCTCGGTGGTCAACGGTCAGCAGATTCCGTTCACGACGCCGGGGCTGCTGCTCTTGCCGAGCGGCCTCGCTGAGATCTCACGCGTGGCGCTGAGTTCGGTTCCGGCGATGGATGTGCAGGTCCTCGCGCGCGTCGGCGACCAGCTCGTCGACCTTCAAGTCGCGACGGGCTTGGCGCTTAAGTTCTCCAGCGATGCGGGCGGCTGCCCGTCGATCGAGACGGGACTCTGAGCGACATGGGCTTCAAGCGGCAGGACGTGGTCACTGCCGACGGGGCAACGCTGGCGACGTTTGAGAGTTTGCCCCCGGTGGCCAACCCGCCAACACTGCTTCTGGTCAACGGCCTTGGCGGTAACCTCACGACATGGCGTCACTTCGTGGCGGCGTTCCGTGACACCCACCGCATCGTGTCGTGGGACTACCGCGGGCTCCATGGGTCCACCCTCGCGCCTGGCGAGACCGCCGAGACGGCAGACCTTAGCATCGAGACGCACGCCCGTGACGCCGCAGCCGTGGTTGAAGCGCTGGAGGTCGACTCCGCGGTCTTCGTCGGCTGGTCGATGGGCGTACAGCTCAACTTCGAGCTCTCGCGCACAATGCCGGAGCGTATCGAGGCCCTCGTACAGATCGCCGGAAGCTTCGGACGTTCCCTCCAGACCACGCGCTTTGGCCGTGGTGCGGAAGGACTCATTCTGCCGGCGATGGGTATCTTCAAGCGGGCCGTCGAAGCCCGCAGCACCTGGGTCAAGCGTGTCGCGGGTTCGCGCATGCTCATGAACGCGGCCAAGCAGCTTGGTTTGGTTGCAGAGACGATCGACGTCGAGCTCGCGCGCGACGTGGTGGCTGACTACGTGAAGCTCGACTTCGGCGTCTACAACAAGATCCTTGCCGGTCTTGGGCAACACGACGCGGAGCAGCAGCTTCCGGAGCTCGACGTGCCGGTCCTCATTGTCGCCGGGGATCGCGACCCGATGACGCCCGACTGGCTCAGCCGCAAGATGTCTGAGCTCATCCCGGCATCCGAGCTTGTCGTCATGAAGGGTGGCTCTCACTACCTCCCCGTCGAGTTCCCCGACAAGCTCAACGCGGTGGTCTCGCGGTTTCTCGACCGGCGCGTGTACGCGCTCGACCACAGCGAGTAGCACTGGTCGCTCCGCGGTCCCGTCGAGATCCTGGTCCGGAACCTCCTGTTACATGACGTGGCCATGGCGCCGCGAGCCTGTGCATGCCCAGCGGCAGACCATCGCGCGGGTTGCAAATCATGCGCCAAGGTTTACGAGCAGGCAGCGATCGGTTTGCCGTTTGTGGCGAAGTGTTTAGGTTCGAAGCCGAGCGGACAGCTCATGGCTCGAGCAGGAGAAAGCTATGCACTTCGACCCTATGTACATGATCATGATCGGTATCACCGGCGCCCTCTCGATGTGGGCGGGCTTCAAGGTGAAGAGTACCTTTCGCAAGTACTCAACCGTCCCGGCGACCAGCGGCATGACGGGTGCCGAGATCGCACGTGGGATCCTTGAGCAAGAGGGCATCACGAACGTTGTCGTCGAGCGCACCCCAGGGTTTTTGAGCGACCACTACGACCCTCGAAACCGAAAGCTTCGGCTGTCGCCCGACGTCTATGACGGCAAGAGCGTCGCCGCCGCCGGCGTTGCTGCCCACGAGGTCGGACACGCGCTGCAGCACGCCAAAGAGTATTTCCCGATGAAGATCCGGTCGTTTCTCGCGCCGGCCGCTGGCTTCGGCAGCAAGATCGGCATGTGGATCATCGTCGCTGGCCTAGCGATGCAGCAGACCGGCCTCACGCTCGCCGGCATCATCGTGTTCAGCGCCATGGTCGCCTTTGTGCTGGTGACCCTGCCGGTGGAGTTTGATGCGTCCAACCGGGCCAAGAAGCTCCTGCCTGCGCTCGGAATGACGGCAGGCGTCGCGGACGCGACGGGCGTGAACAAGGTGCTCAACGCCGCAGCGATGACCTACGTGGCAAGCGCCGCGGGCGCTGTGATGCAGCTCGGCTACTTCGTGATGAAGATGATGTCGCAGCGGCGCTAAGGGGGATGGCGGAAGCGACGCTGCCGGCGCGCGCTTGCGGCCGATACATGGCACTGACGCGCGTTTCGTCACCATCAACGTAGCTCCGCTACGCCTCAGGTAACCCTCGCTTCGCTCGGTTCCGAAACGCACGTCAGCACCATGCCTCGACCGCAATCGCGCGCCGTCATCGTCGCATCCGCCATCCCAACAAGGGAATAGGCTCGCTCCGCTCGTGACGGGACCTCGCTGCGCTGCCTCGCTGCGCTTGGGGGGCTCGCTGCGCTCGCCTGCTCGCTACGCTCGCTCTCGCGCGCTACGCTCGCTCTCGCGCGCTGCGCTCGTGCTCGCGCGCTGCGCCTCACCCACCACCCATCACGCCTCACCCATCACCCATCACGCCACCGCCTCACCCATCACCCACCACGCCTCACCCATCAC
>CALHXW010000236.1 GCA_938040325.1 uncultured bacterium
CGAGCAATCCATTCTCGTCGACCCGTTCGTGACCCACGTCTCGGCCAAAAAAGAGAGTGCACCTGGAGGCAGCGAAGCCTCCGATTCTCAAAATGGCTAAAGTCGAGGCTAGGGCTAGGGCGCTCAACAACAAAGAGGCCCCCGTCAATGACGGAGGCCTCGAGTCGCTTCGCGAGCGTTTTTAGCCCTTCTTGGTGCCGACGATGGTCGCCTCGACCTTGCCGAGCAGACCGTACTTGAACGACAGCTTGTAGGGCGTTCGGTCCTCGTCTGCGCTAATCCAGAGCTTCATCTCACGCTTGTAGGAGCCGCGGCTGACCTTGGCGCGAAGCTCAATGGCCTTGCGGATACCGATCGGCAGGTGGATGTCTTTGGCAGTGCCGACCGTGATGTCGAGTCGGTAGATGCGCCGGCCGTCGAAGACGTCGATGGCGTACTCGGTGCCGGGTGACATGTCCTGCTGCATCAGCCAGGGGAAGATGCTGATGAGGTCGGCCGGACGGTACTTCGTGCGGTGGCGCGGCTTGGCGAAGACCTTGCCGTCACGCTCGTCGACACTCGTGAGGACCTTGTTGGCGTACTTGGTCTTGACCAGTCGCTTGACGCCGTTGGTCGTGGTCTCCCAGCGGGCGCGGACCGGTAGCCAGCGGTCATCCACCCAGCTGGTCGACGCGGTGTTCGTCTTGAGGATCTTGGCCGCGAGCCCTTCGGTGCGGGCGTTCATCTGCAGCGCGCGAACCTTCTTGTTGCCGACTTTCTCCTGCGGCTTGATGGTCATGACGACCTCGCCCGCGTTGGCGCCGAGCGCCTTGAGCTTGTAGCGGTAGGCGCGCTCGACGTCTTTGCCGCTGCTCTCCAGCATCGCCGTGTCGCCGGCTTTCTCCGGCAGTGTGATGGCCGTCGGTGCAGGCGCCGGTGCAAGCACGGGACCGGGTGCGAGTGCCGGGCCCGGGACCACCGTCGGTGCAGGCACCGTGGTGCCGTCTTGAGCGAACGCTCCAGGTGCCGCAAGGGCGGCGGCGAGGGCGAACATTGTGAGTTTGGTCATCGTCTTGCGATTCATGATTCACCTCCAAGGGGTGCGGTTTCGCGGACAGTCATTCCGACGCCAGGGCAGAAACAAAATTCAGCGTCGGTGACACCGGGCCGGTCCCGATGGTACTCGCATCGGCCAAGGAGGCCACTCAGCGCCATGTCGCAAGAGAAACCGAAGCCGCCAAACCCAACAACCCTGCCCATCGACTCGCTTCGAGGAGACGTCGTCGCCGCGATCGCAGCAGGGCCGGTTGTGATCTCAGCGCCAACGGGGTCGGGGAAGTCGACCCGTGTCCCAACCTGGTGTCCACAGCCAGTCCTCGTCGTTGAGCCGCGCCGCGTCGCGTGCCGCAGCCTGGCGACCCGCGTTGCCTCGCTGGAGGGCACACCGCTCGGTGACGGCGTGGGGTACGTCGTTCGCGACGACGTGCGCGCCCGACCTGACACGCCGATTCGGTTCGTGACGCCCGGCATTGCACTGCGCTGGGCGGCTCGCCCCGGCGGACTCGATGCCGCGACGGTGGTGCTCGACGAGTTCCACGAGCGTGGACTTGAGCTCGATCTCTTGTTGGGGCTGCTCAAGGCCCGATACCGTGGGCACCTCGTCATCATGAGCGCAACCCTCGAGGCCGAGCGCATCGCCACCTTCATCGGGGGCGTTCACCTGCAGGGACACGGCCGTCCTTTCGAGGTCGATATTCGCCATGAGGCCGACAGCCCGACCCAGTCACCGACCGGCGAAGGGCTGGAGGCGCGCGTCTTGCGGGCGCTGCGGACGCCTCGCGATGGCACGACGCTCGTGTTCCTGCCTGGGAAAGCTGAGATCGCGCGCCTGCAGGCCCGCCTGACCTCCATGTCGTCTGGCACCGAGGTGCTCGCTCTCCACGGCGGGCTCAGTCTTGGTGACCAGTCGCGCGCGTTCACAACGCCACGCGGCCCGCGTGTGGTCTTGTCGACGAACGTCGCTGAGACCTCGCTGACGCTTCCCAACGTTGTGCGCGTGCTCGATGCAGGCCTCGTGCGGCGCACGCGCTACCACCGTGGACACGGGTGCCTGACGTTGCTGCCGGTCGCGATGGACGCCGCCCAGCAGCGCGCAGGTCGCGCTGGGCGTACCCAGCGTGGCGAGTGTGTTCGGCTGTGGGGACAAGCAGCTCGGCTCAAGCCAACGACACCGCCAGCGATCTTGCGCGAGTCGTTGGTGCCCCTCGTGCTGGGCGCCGCAGCGTGCGGAGTGCCGCTCGACGAGCTGCAGTTCATCGATCCGCCGCCCACCCATGCGATCGAGACCGCCATCGAGCAGCTCGTTGGCCTTGGTGCCTGCGAGGCGTCGGGTGCGATCACGGCGACCGGTCGGCAGCTCTTTGGCTGGCCGCTCGACCCGGCACTCGGCCGCTGGCTGGTCGAGGCGCAGCGTCGAGGGTCGCTCGCCGACGTCGTCGATCTCGTGGCCGCCCTCTCTGCTGACCGCGGGCTCTTCGCGCGCGACAGGCCTGAGTATGTCGAGGACGACCTCCGAGCCGTCGGCTGCGACGCCACCGCGCTCGTCACAGCACTCCGGCGCGGCGACGTGCGCGTCAACCGGCTGGACCCGCGCTCGCTCAGCGAAGCGAAGAGCGCTCGAAAGCGGCTCTGGAAGCTCTTCGACGGGGCGGCGCCGGCCGCCGACGCGCCGGTCGATCGGTCGGCGCTTGTTGCCACGATCCTGGCCGCCGACCCCCAGGCTGCTCACGTCGGCCGCCGCCGCAAGGGCCGCGTTGCATGGGCAAACGGGGGCACCGAGGTGACGCTGGGACGCGACAGCGCGGTCGATCCTGAGAAGACGGAGGCCATCGTTGCGCTAGGGCTGCGTGCGTTCGGACGGGATCTGCGCCGGGTGGACCTGCGGGTGAGCGCCGCCATACCGGTCAAGCTCCGAGAGCTGGCCAGGCTGGGGCTCGGCGAGCCGCGGACACAGCAGCCGCGGATCGAGCGCGGTCGACTCGTCGCTAGCGTCGAGCGCGTGCACGCAGGTGTCGTGCTCAGTCTCACGGACGAGCGACTCAGCGGCGAGCTCGCCAGGATCGCCCTCGCCAAGCTCTTCGCGTCGGGTCGTTGGTGGCGAAAGGTGTCGGAGCGCGCACGTGACCGGCTGGCAGCGTGGCGCCTCTGGAGTGGCGTTCGGTCGCATCCGCGAGTGGCACGCTTCGATGACGACCCGCGCCGTGCGGTCCTCGCGACGGTAGAGCTAGAGGCCTGGGCCCTCGAAGAGCTCACCGCGCTTGGTTTTGAGTCCAGCGCCGACCTGAAGCTGCTCAGCGAGGACGACTTGTTGCCACCGGAGCTCCCAGGGGGCGTCGCGGAGGTGCTGGCCCGCGAGTTTCCGACGACCCTCAAGTTCGGCGACGCGTCGTACGTCCTGGACTACCCGAGCCAACGGCGGGTCGTGATCCGCCAGGTCGCCGGTAAGCGGAAAGCGCCACCAGACCTCGGTTGGCTCCCGTCGCTGCCGGGCTTCGAGGTCCGCTTCGAGAAGAAGGGTGGGGCAGTGATGGTGCTGCGCGCGCGCAGGTAGCGAGACGCTGTCAATGCACGTGTGGTCAGCTCCCTCGCGGCGTTGCCAGGAAATGCGGTCTCTGGCGACGCAGTCCCTCAGTGATCTCGAGATCGATAGGAGCTGCGCCCATAGGACCCGCGTTGAGCGCGTCATCAGCCACTGCATTTCCCCGGCAAGGCCGCTCGGGCTGGCTAGTGTCCCGTCAGGCTAGTTCGTTGCCAAACTCGGGCGACGCTACGGCGCCGAGGTCAAGGAGCGAGACCCGCAGGACTGGCGGGTCAATTCAAGGGCGAGCCACGCCGAGATCGGTGTGCCGCGTCCGGAATTTGGCTGCGAACTAGCCCCAAAACAAGCGCTCTTTCCGGCTGCGGCTTTGGCTTTGCCCTCGCCAGCGACGTCCGTGCGTTCGCTTCGCTCACCTGAACTCGACGATGCACGCATCGCCTTCGTCCAGCGGACGCCGCTGGCAAGAACATCGCCTTCGCCTCGCTCGAAAACAGCG
>CALHXW010000237.1 GCA_938040325.1 uncultured bacterium
GGCCCTGCGAGCATCGTCGAGTTCGGGTAAGCGCAGCGAGCGAACCGACGCTGATAGCGAGGGTATCGCGGAAGTCGCCGCTGGAAAGAGCACTGGATTGAAGGCAAGTCCCAGCTCTTCGCGAGCTCGATCGCATCGCCCGGAGCACCACAACCACGGCGACCTGCCATCCCTCGATCACGTGAGTCACGCCGCCACGCCGTCGAGCGCTAAACGGCGGATGCTTGAACGAGGTCCGGCCCCTGTGGGAGCGTGACGCGCAAGACGTACACGTGAAGGACTCTCGGGACATTCGAACTTCTCGCCACGCAGTGACCTCGTGCTCGCGGCCCTCCGCGAGCGGTTCTCGCTCAGGCGTCGTCCACTCAGGGCAGCCCCTGATGGCTAGGCGCGGTTGGTTCCGTCTTGGTCTCGCCATGATTGCGGCCTTCGTTGCGTGCGGCCCTTCGCGCCCCGAGCCTTCGCCTGCGGCAGCACCGGCTGACTGCGCGGCATGCCCTGCGGACCTGCCATCGTTTGCTGCGCTCTTCCGTCAGCTCGCACCGTCGGTCGTCAACATCTTCACGCGCGAGGCCGCGGGTCGCGACGAACGACCAAGCGACGGGCTCTCCCTCGGTTCGGGCATGGTGCTGGACCAGCAAGGCCACATCCTGACCAGCGCGCACGTTGTCGAGGGGGCGTCGGAGATTCGCGTTCGGTTTCACGACCACAGCGACCATGTGGCCCAGCTCGTCGGCTTGGACGGTGTGCGTGACCTCGCTCTTGTGAAGGTGGCGCCCAGCCCGTCGCTTGTGCCGGTCGTTGCAGGCGCAGCGAGCGAGCTTCAGGTCGGCCAGTGGGTGGTAGCGATTGGGAACCCGCTCGGCTGGTCCCACTCGATGACCAAGGGCATCGTCAGTGGCAAGGGGCGGTCCGAGTTCGTCACCAGCGACACCGGCTATGTCGATCTCATCCAGAGCGACGCGGTGATCCTGCCGGGCAGCTCGGGAGGGCCTCTCTTTGATCTGCGCGGGCGAGTTGTTGGCATCAACACCGCGCTCGACCCTGAGAGCCGCGGGCTTGGGTTCGCCATCCCCTGGGAGAGCGTCGCGGATGCACTCCCGAGGCTACGCAAAGGCGGGCAGGTCAGCCGGAGCTGGCTCGGCATCTTCTTGGCGCGGACCGGCAGCGCAACAAGCGTTGGTGCCAGCGTCGCCGGTGTTGTTGATGGCAGCCCAGCCGCGAAGGCCGGGATCGTTGCTGGAGACGTCGTCGTTGCGCTCGACGACCGGCCGGTGCCGTCGGCCGCTGAGTTTCGTCTCGTCATCGGGAGCGCTGTGGCTGGACGCACGATCCATCTCGGCCTCATCCGCGATGGTGAGACGATCACCGTGAGTGCGACCCTAGAAGAAGCGCGCGGGCCGCGCTGAGCGTGGCCCGTCCTTGCTGCCAAAGGTCCTGGTTCCAAAGCCGGAGTCCCGTCGGCGGCGTGCCATACACCGCGAACGCAAGCCGTGGTATTGAACCCGCTCGCAAGGAGGACCGCGATGCGCTTCGACGATTATTCCGATGCCGCGCGGCGTGTGGTCGAGCAGGCCAACGCCGCTTCCAAAGAGCAATCACACGCTCAGCTCATGCCGTCACAGGTGCTGCTGATGATGCTCGACTCTCGAGACACCGACGCGATGCGTATCTGGGGCTACATGGGCACCCAGACCGCGACGCTTCGACAGGCGGTCGCCGACGAGGTCAGCAAGATCCCTCGCGTCGCCGCCGGTTCGAAGCTCTTCATCGCGCCGGCCTTGGTCCGCATCTTTGACCAGGCACGGGCGAACGCTCGCGCGGCCGGGGCACCTGCGACATCGACAGCACACCTGCTTGGGGCACTGAGCTACGTCACGGGGACGCGCGCGCACGCCGCGCTCCAGGGCTCCGGCGTCACCAGCGCCGGCGTAGCCAAGGCGGCCCACCACGTTGGCTCGAAAGAGACGGCGCGGACCGCGTCGGCGGCCCGTCCCGACAGCTCCGCCGTCGAGTCCCGTGGCTCCGCCAAGAAGGCGGCAGCAGCGACGGGCTCTGCCCAAGGCAGCTCGGGCGGACTGACCGGCGTCTCACCGTCTATGGGTGACGACACGGCGCTCGGCAAGTTCACGATCGACCTCACCCAGCGCGCGGCCGACGGCAAGCTGGATCCCGTGGTGGGACGTGACGACGAGATCCGTCGCCTGATGGAGATCCTCTGCCGGCGCCGCAAGAACAACCCGGTTCTCATCGGCGAGCCCGGCGTTGGCAAGACCGCGATTATCGAGGCCTTTGCTCAGCGCATTGCAGCTGGTGACGTTCCGGACGCGCTCCGCGGGCGACGGCTGCTCTCGCTCGACATTGGCAGCGTGCTCGCTGGCGCAAAGCTCCGCGGAGACTTCGAAGCCCGGATGAAGGCGCTCTTGGACGAGATCCGAGACGCCGGCGGTCAGGTCCTGCTCTTCATCGATGAGCTTCATCAGATCGTTGGGGCTGGTGGCACCGCGAAGGGTGCGATCGATGCGGCCAGCCTGCTCAAGCCAGCGCTCGCGCGAGGCGAGATCAACGCGATCGGCGCGACCACTGTCCGAGAGTACCGACAGAACATCGAGCGCGATGCCGCGCTCGCCCGACGCTTTCAGACCGTGATGGTCGAGGAGCCGTCGTCCAAAGAGTGTCTTTCGATCCTCCGGGGCGTGAAGGAACGCTATGAGGTCCATCACGGTGTGCGCATCCAGGACGCCGCTTTGGTGGCTGCCGTGAGGCTCTCCAAGCGCTACGTCTCCGACCGATTCCTGCCCGACAAGGCGCTGGATCTGGTGGATGAGGCCGGCAGTCGGCTGCGCCTTGAGACCGACTCGTTGCCCGGTGAGATCGACGAGGTGCGCCGTCGCATCGCAGCCCTCGAGGTCGAGCATAAGGCGCTCTCGAAAGAGGGCGGAGCCGCCGCGATCGAGCAGGCGGGCGTCGTCGACAAGGAACTCGCCGAGCTGCGCACCCGACTTGATGCCGACACGGCGCGCTGGAAGAAGGAGCGTGACGTGGTCGCGCGGATTCGGCAGCAAAAAGAGGAGATCGACTTTCTCACGCGTGGGGAGGACGCGGCGACACGCAGCGGCAACGTTGACGAGGCGGCTGAGATCAAGTTCGGCACACTGCCAGCCGCCCGGCGCGAGCTCGCGGCCCTCGAGGGAGAGCTCGCTGTCGTTCAAAAGGACGGGGCGTGGCTGAAAGACTCGGTCGGTGCCAACGACGTGGCCGCGGTTGTCGCGGCTTGGACCGGCATCCCTGTGACCAAGCTCGCCGAGGATGAGCTGACCAAGCTCATGGAGCTTGAGAATCGACTCAAGAAGAAGGTGATCGGTCAGGACGAGGCGGTCACCGCCGTCAGCAACGTCGTGCGTCGGTCGCGCTCGGGCATCCAGGATCCCAAGCGGCCGCTTGGCTCGCTGCTCTTTTTGGGACCGACGGGTGTCGGCAAGACCTACCTCGCGAAGGTTCTCACGAAGCTTCTCTTCGACGATGAGAGCGCCTTGGTCCGCATCGACATGTCGGAGTACATGGAGAAGCACGCGGTGAGCCGGCTGATTGGGTCACCGCCGGGCTATGTGGGCTACGATGAGGGTGGCCAGCTGACGGAAGCGGTTCGAAGTCGCCCGTACTCGATCGTCCTCTTCGATGAGGTCGAAAAAGCGCACCAGGAGGTCTTCGACCTTCTGCTCCAGGTCCTCGACGAGGGGCGATTGACCGACTCGATGGGGCGCACCGTCTCGTTTAAGAACACGCTCATCGTGATGACGTCGAACCTTGGATCGTCGGCGATCGTCGACCCGGACCTCGATGACCAGACGATGCGCGACAAGGTCATGGAAGCGCTGCATTCGTTCTTCCGGCCAGAGATGCTCAACCGCATTGACGACACGGTCATCTTCCATCGGCTCTCTCGCGACAGCATCAAGTTCATCGTCAAGCTCCAGCTGGGTGGGCTCAAGAAGCGTCTCGCCGAGCGGAAGCTCAGCGTCGACATTACCGATGCCGCGATCGATGTGCTCGCAGAGGAAGGCTACAACCCGGCCTTCGGAGCGCGACCGGTCAAGCGGGCGATTCGCCAGCTTGTCGAGGATCCGCTCGCTTATGAGCTGATCGCGGGCAACTTCAAGGATGCGGCAGGTGTCGCCATCGACGTCGCGCCGGAAGGCAGCAAGCATCGACTCTCATTCACTCCGAAGCAGAGTGACTGAGGCTAGTCCCAAATCAAGCGCTGTTTTCGAGCGAGGCGAAGGCGATGTGCTTGCCAGCGGCGTCCGCTGGACGAAGGCGATGCGTGCATCGTCGAGCTTCAGGTGAGCGAAGCGAACGCACGGACGTCGCTTGCGAGTGCATCGCCAAAGCCGCAGCCGGAAAGAGCGCTTGTTTTGGGGCTAGTCCCAGCTCAAGCACTATTTTCGAGCGAGGCTTTGGCGATGCCCTCGCCAGCGGCGTCGGCCGAGTGAAGGCGATGCGTGCATCGTCCAGCTCGGGTGAGCGAAGCGAACGCACGGACGTCGCTTGCGAGTGCATCGCCAAAGCCGCAGCCGGAAAGAGCGCTTGTTTTGGGACTAGAGCTTCCGGGGGGCGTGTCGCTGGCGGTTCGTATCGCCAGAGCTCTTCCGGCGCGGCCTGCTCACAATGAAGCTGGCGATTGCAGGTGCGCTGGGCGCCATCTCTGTCCTGCTGCTCTGGTGGGCGCGCGTGAAGCGTCGTGACCGCTGGAGGCATGTGGTCGCGGACGTTGCCTATGATGAGGTCCACTACGTCGACACCTCCGACGGTTGGCGACTGGCGCTCTATCGCTACCGTCCTGCTGCCGAGATTGCTGCCGAGACCCCGATTCTGCTGTGCCACGGGCTAGGCCTCAACCACCGCATCTTTGACCTCGGTCGCGGTCGGTCGCTTGCACGCTGGCTTCGTGCGCGGGGCCGCGACGTCTGGCTTGTGGACCTAAGGACAACGCACACCGCGCGGTACACCGGCCAGGCGCGCCCTCGAGGTGTCGCCATCGAAGAGCTGGTCGATCGGGACGCACGGGCCGCACTCGACCGGGTGGTTGGGTTGACGGGGGCAGCCAGCGTGGACTGGCTTGGGTTCCAGCTGGGAGGAACCGTTGGCGCGGCCGTCGCTGGCGGGCGGCTTGGCGGTCGTATCCGGTCACTCGCGTTGTTCGCGGCGCCCTTTGACCTGCGCGTCGCGCCTGGGCTCGCGGTCGTGCGATCGACGACGCGGTGGCTGCAACGCCATGGCGTCATTCGGTTGCGAGCCTGGTGCCGTCGTCTTGCGGGCACCAGGCTCGGTGCGCGGCGGCTGCGCGACGCCATGCGCTCGCGCTCGAACCTGCAGGCTGACCTCGCTGGCGCACTCGCCTATGTCGCCGTCGAGGACATCGACGCCGAGCTCCTTGTCTCCGCGACCGTTTGGGCGGCAGCCGACGGCGCGCCACGGAGCACGCGCGGCGTCGACTACCGGGCACGTGCGTCAGCCACCGCGCGGCCGCTGTGGCTTGTTGCTGGCACCGGCGACGCGATCGCGCCGCCGGCGTCGGTTGCGGCTCTGGCCGCGGCCTGGGGCGGTGACGTGACGCTGCGTGTTGTCGGTGCAAACGCTTGTGAGATCGCAGGGCGGCATGACCTTGCCTCGGTCGAGGCGGTTGAGACCGCCACACGCTGGGGCCATCTCGACCTCATCGCGGGAGCGCGCGCACCTGACATGGTCTGGTACCCTGTGTTGGCCTTTCTCGAGCGACTTGACGACGGCGCGCTGGCAGCAGAGACATGGGGCACATGACGCGTGACATCCCGATTCCGTGGCGCGGTCATGACCGCGCCGGCCGCAACCTTGAGCTTCGCGCTGGTGTTGCGCGTGACGCACCCCGGTATCTAGAGCTTCTTCATGTGCTTGTCTCCGAGACCCGCAACATGCTCCAGACGGCAGCCGACCCGCTCCCAGACGCGTCGAGCCAGCGGAGCACGATCGACGGGCTCGCGCGGCGTGACAACGCGGTTTGCGTCGTGGCGTCTCGTGGTGGCCAGCCAGGGAAGTCTGTCCTGCTCGGCTGCGCGACCCTCATCGGGGGCCGCTCACGCGCGACGCTCCACGCTGCGGAGCTGGCGATGGGCGTGCGACGAGAGGCATGGGGAGGCGGCATCGGCGGTGCACTGCTCGACGCTTGCTTGACCTGGGCACGGAAGGGGTCGATCCTGACGCGCGTGAGTCTTCAAGTCTACGCCGACAACCCTGCAGCCATCGCGCTCTACCTCTCTCGCGGGTTCGAGCTTGAGGGGCGACACAGAAACTATGCTCGTCATGGTGAAGAGCGGATCGATCTCATCGGCATGGGCATCTCGCTGCTGCCAGGTGCTGCGCAATGAGGCGGTCACGCAGCTTCCTGCTTGCCGCGCTGACGGCATCGATGGCGGTGATGACCGCAAGCGGCTGCGACTCGGAAGAAGCACCGGTTGGGCTGCCTCACTGTGAGCCTCCTCGCGAGCTGAAGATCGAGCGACTCCTCAAGCAGGGATACCGCGCGCTCGTCGACGGTGACACGGAGCGTGCTCGCGCTTCCTTCGCGGACGCCCTCGAGCTCGATGGGGCCCATCCCGAGGCCCTTGCGGCCGCAAAGACGGCGCGACGTGACAAGGGCATCGCACCGAGCACTGCGCGTGGTCGTGGTGCGTTGGTGATTGCTGGCCAGGAAGTGCCCGTTGAGTTCCCGGTCAACCACCAGCGCTACCGGTTCGAAGAGCTTCGCGCGATGAAGGAACTCGCCAAGACCATGGGGATCGACGAGCGGAAAGCGCCTGTGCCGCGCTACTACCGGCCGCGGACCTTCAGCCCTGAGCGTCAGATCGATCCGAAAGACCGCGCGTCCGTGGTGCGGGCGGTCGACCTCGTGGTCCTCCACGACACCAAGACCCGTACCGCGCGTGAGGCATTCGTTTCGTTTGAGGACACGGGTCTTTCGACCCACTTCTTCATCGACTGGGACGGAACGATCTACCAAACGCTCGACCTCGCGCTTGAGGCGAGTCACGCCGGGGCAAGCACGGACCCGCGCAGCGTCGCCATCGAGCTGGTGAATCCCGTTGAGATGACCGACAAGCACCCGCTGCCACCGGAGGCACAGGCGGCTGGGGTCCGTCGCCCGCTCAGTGAGTTCGTCGAGATTCAGGGGCAGCAGCGCCAGCAGTGGGGCTACACCGACGCCCAGTTCCGCAGCTTGGAGTCGCTCGTCCGCGCGCTCTTGCGGCAGCTTCCCGGCATCACCCCTCGGCTACCGCGCGACCCGCAGAGCGGTGGCATTCCACGCAAATACTCGAAGAGCTTGCGGAGCTTCGTCGGCGTGCTCGGACATCTCCACCTCGCTCCCACCCTTGTCGACCCCGGGGCAGGATTCGACTGGGAGCGACTGGCTGATGCCATTCGGTGAGCGTCGTCGGACCGTTGGGGATCGCGAGTCTGTTGAGACGTCACGAAAAAAGTCGGCCACCGAACGTGAAACGATCGCCTCGGGCAGCAAGCACGATGAAACCGTCGACAACGTCGCAAGGATGCAGCCCCGTGTCGTTTCCCGCCTTTGACACGCCGACGAAACCACACGTTGTGTTTGACACAAGCATCGGTGCCCCTACACTACGCCACCGAATGAGCTAGCTGGCTCAAACGCCTCGAAGTTACGGGTTGATTTTGCCAGCGTGATTCGTGATGAATTCCCCAGAGGACGGACACGTCCTAACGTTGTGCACCTCGCACCATCCGTGAGGCACGCACACAGATGCAGAGCCCTAGGAGGCACCCAATGCGCAAGATTTGGCTTTCAATCGCGGCCGCTGGCCTGATCGCTTCGCCGCTCGTCGGCTGTGATGTTTCCGAGGACCCGTTCGACGGCGAGGATACCACGATCGGTACCGACACCGGAGACGACACGTTCATCGAGGACACGACGCCGGTCGCTCCCGACTACTTCGCGATTCTCCTCACGGACCGCTGGGACGAGCGCTGCGCGACCAGCAGCGTCGGCGCTCACGGTGCGGACATCGACGCCATCGGCCTGTTCGACCCGGCCGCTGACACCCAGCTCGTTGGCTACGCGGCGTTCGCCCGTGCCAAGACCGCCCCGCCCGCTGACGGCGAGTGCAACGAGTACGGCTACGGCGACACCGACGAGCTGAAGGGTGCTCCCGACGGCGCGCTCACCAGCGGTTTCTACTCGCTGTACGGCGGCTGGGCTCTGGTTGAGTTCGACGCTGCGGCTCAGATCCTCGACGGCTACACCGTCACGGTCTACGAGATCGGCGACGACTTCTGCGGCGGTATCAGCAGCTGCGTGGGCGACGAGGGCTACGACGTCTACGTCGCGACCGACCTGGACTGCGTGGGCGAGGGTGCTGACGGCACCGACGACACCAGCGCCTGCCAGCTCGTGCAGCTCACCGGTGATGACGGCGCTGCCGGCGAGGCCACGATCCCCGTGAGCCTCTCGGCATTCTAAGCCGCGTCAACTGACGAGAAAGCCCGCGCTCTGCGCGGGCTTTTTTTTGGCTTGGGATGGCCTTGTGGTCGGCACGCGGAGGCGACGCCCCGATGGACTCGGGAATTTTTACGTGAATGCGTGATGCGTCCGCTCGTCAGTGTCCGCATCGCACACACATATTCACTCGGGAGCCAACGATGCGGTTGATGATGATCGGTGCCTTGCTGATGGGGATGAGCTTTGCGGGTTGCGCAAACACGGGGCCATCCTACGGAACGTTCGTTCGCGGTGCAGACGAGCCGGTCATTGACCAGCCGGCGATGAGCACCGGCTTGGACAAACGTGATCTCGAGAAGATGTTTCGCTCGCTGCAATCGACGCTCTTTCGTTCCGACTTCTACCACGGGCTACGGGACCGAACGCCGACGGCAACCGTCGCGGTCCTGCCCATGGTCAATGACACCAGTGAGCACATTGACCGGCAGCTGGACGCCTTGCTTGCGAAGGTTGAGACGGCGTTCGTCGGTGACGGCGGCTTCGGCGTCGTCAGTCGCGGTCACCAAGCCGCTCTGATCGACGAGCTCAACAATCAGCAAAGCGACTACTTTGACCCAGACAACGCTGCGCGCCTTGGGCGCCTCGTCGGCGCCGAGTTCGTGGTTATGGGCAAGGTGTTCGACGCAGCCGAGCGCACCGATGACATGCGGCGCGTGCAGTACATGGCGTTTATGCAGGTCATCGAGGTCGAGACGGGCATTGTCATGTGGCAAGACGAGACCGACGTGACGAAAGCCTATGTCGCCGGTTGGTAGCCCAACTCTCATCACCGGACTGCTGCTTGGGGCCCTGACGGTCGCGGCCTGTTCACCCCACTACGCACAGCGGGTTGGAGATGCACACCGAGCCCTGTCGCTCGGCGATGTCGAGGCTGCTGAAGCCGCCCTCGAAGACGAGCTTGCCCACCGAGCCCCTCAAGGCGCCGACCGGGCGCTCTTGCTGCTTGAGCTTGGCACACTCAAGCTTATGCGCGGTGCTTACGACCAAGCAGCTGAGTGCTTTCGTCAAGCCGACCCAGCGCTCGAGGTGATCGACATTGGAGCGGAGACTCCCAAGGCCGTGGTCACGTCGCATCTCTTCGACGGGTCGTCCGCCAAGTACCGGGCGCCTCCCCATGAAAAGCAGCTGGTGAATCTCTTTGGCGTTGCCGCTCGACTTGCCGCCAACGACCTCACGGGAGCAACGGTCGAGGCACGTCGCTACGATGTGATGGAGCGCTACCTCAGCAACCAGCAACTCAGCGACAGCGGCCTCGATGGACTGGGGCAGTGGCTCCATCGCTGGGCCCACAGTCAGACGGGGCGCCGGGTTCGCAAGACCACCGCCAATGGCGTGGCAGAGTCGCCCTGGTGGATTGAGCTGGGTCACCGACAGCCGGTGTGGATTGTTGAGTTGGCCGGTCGTGCACCGCATCGAAAGCCGGTGAGCCGTGCCTCGTCAGACGTCGCGCGCAGAGCGAGGCTCAGCGATGAGCTAACCCGAGCGTCGAGAGTGAGCGGCACCATTGCGACGGTCGGGTTGAGTGCCGAAGAGGCGGCACCCGAGGTCGCGTTCTCGGCGTCCGGGGCGACCTCCGACGTGGTGTGGTCGGCAGATGTCAGCGCGACGGTGCGCAGCGCATTCGCCAGCGCCGAGCCACGGCTGTCGGAGGCCGCCTATACGCGGGCGGCAACGCGGAGAACTGCCGGCCGCGCGTCGACACAGGCTGGCAAGAAAGTCGGTGTGGGCGGGTGGGTCGGACAAGCTCTCAACGTGACGCTCGGGGCGTACGATCGACCAGACACCAGGGCCTGGACGACGCTGCCGGCTGCAATTCGGCTGCACCGGATGCACCTTCCACCCGGTGAGCATCGGCTCAGCTATGGGGTGTGGCGTCGCGATGTTGTGGTGCGCGCCGGCAAGCCAGCGCTCGTGGTCGTCGGCACCCATGCGCGTGGCGCTGCGAGCGCTACCATGGCGGGAGTCAGCGTCCCGCGTCAGTGATCTCCACGCGAGCGGCAAGGGCGCTTACGCGAGCTGGGCGTCGTCAGTTGAGGACCGGCAAGATGCGCTCGAGGTAGCGGCGGCTCGCTTCCGTAAAGCGCGCTGGCCCCTGGCCGTCGATCTCTGCGCGCTCAGCGAAGGGACGGTCAAAGCCGCTGTCCATGATGGCGTTGGGGCTGTCGCCGATGTTGTGGAAGTTCCCGTCGACGGCCGCGAGCCCGAGACTGTGGCCGATCTCATGCGAGATCGTGTTGCCGACAATGTTGCCGTAGACCCGCACAGCTTCTGCGACCAACGCGCCCCGCGAGCTGCTCTTGAGGGACTCGTTGGCTGTGGCCGGCTCTCCGCCGAGCAGCGGTGACACCGCGCCGAAGATCTCGTCAAAGCGGGGGTTCGCCAGGATGGGGTCGCCAATGGCCTGGGAGAACTTGAAGAACTCGCCTGGGAACACGCCGCCATAAGCCGCGTAGCCGTCCGCATTGGTCTGGGCGTTGTAGCCGCCGATGATGTCGTCAAACCGCACGTTGCCGACGTCTTTGCCTTCGGTGTTGTCGAGCCCAAAGAGTCCCTTGCCGTTTGGGTCTCGGCCCGCAATCTCGACGACGCTGTACTCGGCGAAGTCGGCTGGCGGCTCGAACGCGAAGTCGATGCTGATGCCTTCGTAGTCGCGCTTGACCACCTCAAGGATGCGCTCCTTGACCCGCTCTTTCTCGAGCAGGAGGCCGAACTCGGCAAGAGCGTCATCGAATGCAGGCAAGAGCTTCAGGTAGACCACCTGCCGCTGCGGCAACACTTGGAATGAGATCGGAAGGCCTTGGCCGCGGGCCACGTCGGTGCCGAAGAGGACAAGGGGCGAGAGCGTTCCGGAGAATGTGCCAGGGATGAGGCCGAGCCCCGTGAGGTTGCCGTCGGTGTCGACGTCGACGCGCAAGACGGTACGAACCAGGTCGTTGCTCATCTGGAAGTCTGGGACCAGCGTGATGGCGTTGGGGCCCTCTAAGCTCACCGACGGGCCTGCGACAGGGCTGAAGCGCCCCTCCAGCACAAGCACCGTGGCGACTTTCAAGAGCCCGTCAGGCGCGGTGAAGCCCTTGCCTTCGATGGTGATCCACTGCCCGCGCGACGCAGCACCAGGCGTCATGCTGGCCACCAGTGGTTCCTGGAGCGGCAGCCCTGGCACCACCAGCGGGGCGGACTCGGTTGCGACGCCGGCGAAGGTCGTGTTGATCAGCGACAGCTGACCCTCGAAGGTCCCTGGGATAATGCCCAGGACATCAGGCGTCAGGACAAACGTGGCCTCGTTACGCCTGTCGGCACTCACGGGCTCTGTCGGTATCTGGAGACCCTCAATGGCGATCGTTCGCTGGGGAGAGGTCGTTGTCATCGTGCCCGAGAGCTGAACCAGGGTGGCGCCCTCGCTCGGGTGCAGGAAGTTGTCGCCCCAGAGAGTAACCGTCTCGCCGATGAAGAGCGCGTTGGGAGTGAACTCGTCGAGTCGCGGTTGAAGCACACGTTGGACGGGTAGCTGGACGTCGATGAAGACGCTGCTGTCTTCAGCCGCGATGGTCGGCTCCCGGATCACGGTGATTCGGCCTGTGAAGACGCCATTGTCGCGAATGAGCTGCTGCTCGATGTCGCCGACGATCGGCACAAGGAGCGTCGACTCGTCGACCCGCTCGGGCGCCACTGCGAACTGAATGACCTCGCCGCTAATCTGGCCCTGGAACACGACGATGAGCGCGGCGACGTCCTCAATGACAAAGCCGGTTCCTTCGATCGCAAGACGTGTGCCGCCGACAAGCGGAACCGGCCCAACACGCTCGATCGTCAGCTCGGGGAGCAGCGATCCGCCGGTCGACTCAGGCTCACAGCCGGTTGATGCCGGCAGCACCAGTGCGGCCATGAAAAGCGCCAGGCATGCGCGCGCCGCGGCCGCTGCCGAAGCTGATAGGCGTTGCCGGCTTTGATGATGCATTGCTTGCACGTGGTCGCTCCCGATTCCCCGCAGTCGCCTAGAAACTACCACACGCGAGCAACCGATTCAGCTCGCGTCGCGTGTTCGAGCGTTGGACACACGGGCGGCGGGCTGGTGTGTCGGTCACCTGGAGAGAAGCTCCGCGGCGTGGTCGCGCGTCTTCTTAGTGATCTCCAATCCGCCCAGCATCCGCGCGATCTCATCGTGCCGCCGCTTGGCGTCGAGGGTCTCGACCGAGGTGGTTGTGCGGTCGCCCACCACGGTCTTGTCCACTTTGAGGTGGTGGTTGGCTCGGGCCGCGACCTGAGCGAGGTGCGTGATGACCATCACCTGACGCTCGTCGGCAAGTGCGGCGAGCTGGCGTCCGATCGCGTCGGCGACCGCGCCGCCTGTTCCCGTGTCGATCTCGTCGAAGATGCAGGTCTCGACGGGGTCGGCGTGGCTAAGTGCACGCTTGAGAGCCAGAAGCACACGAGAGAGCTCGCCGCCTGAAGCAACCTTGCCGATCGGGCCAAAGCCTTCACCACGATTGGTCTCGATAGACAGAGACCCACTGTCAACACCGGTAGCCGCAAGGGTCGGTCGGGGCTCGAGCTCAAAGCGAATCTTGGCATCTGGCATCGCAAGCGCCGCAAGCTCTTCCGTGACGCGTTCCTCGAGGGCCGCCGCTGCGACCTTTCGCTGCTGACTCACGCCCTCCGCGAGCACACGCGCAGCAGCCTCGGTTGTGGTGACCAACGCTTCCGCTTCCTGGATGTTGATCTCGAGCGACTCGAACGTGTCGACCTCAGCACGCAGGGCTTCGGTGATCGCCACCAGCCCGCCCTCGTCGGCGCCATGCTTGCGCTCGAGCTTGCGAATGGCGGCGATCCGATCGTCGGTCTCAGCCAGACGCCGGGGGTCAGCGTCCACGTTTCGGCTGTACATGGCGAGCTCGTGTGAAGCGTCCTCAAGGTCGATGCGCGCGGTCTCAACCCGCTCGCGTAGCGCATCGAGAGCTGCGTCGACACCGCCCGCATCATCGAGGGCACGAATCGCACGACGGAGCGCTGCGTCGGCCGTGTCGCGGCCACCGCAGAGGTCCTTGCCGGCGCTTGCGCTTGCGCTGGCAAGCTTGTCGGCATGGGCCAAGCGTGAGCGCTCCTCGACCAGTCGAGCTCGCTCGCCGTCCTGGGGGTTGAGGTCGTCGAGCTCTTGGAGCTGAAAGCGAACGAAGTCTTCGCGCTGTAGTCGCTTGGCCTCCACGCTGCGGAGCTCGTCGCGCGCACGCGCAGCTTCGCGCCAGATCTCATACGCCTGGCGAAACTCAGCGACGCCTTCATCGAGCCCACCGAAGCGGTCGAGCACGGCGAGGTGGTGGCGATCGTCGAGCAATTGCGTGTGCTGGTGCTGGCTGGTGATATCGACCAGCCCTTGGCTCACCGCGCGGAGATTGGCGACGGTAGCGAGTCGCCCGTTGATGTAGACACGCCCGCGGCCGGTCCTTGAGATGACCCGCCGGATCAAGAGCGTGATGGCGCCGTCGATCTGCTCGTCGTCGTCGAAGCCAAGATCCAGCGCTTCAAGTTCGGCTGCCGCACGGCTGTGCGGTGCAAGCCGAAAGAGCCCCTCGACCTCGGCGCGATCGGCGCCGCGCCGAATGGCATCGGTCTGAGCGCGATCCCCGAGCAACAGCGACAGCGCGGCGATGATGATCGACTTGCCGGCGCCGGTCTCGCCGGTAAGCACGGTGAGCCCTGGGCCGAACTCCATGGAGGTGGCCTCAATCACGGCCAAGTCTTTGATGCTCATGCTGACGATCATGGATTTCCTCTCGGCGACTGGCATCGCCTGACGATACCTGCACAAACTTTCAGCATCAGGCTCGCTTCGTCAAGCTTGCTGCGCACCCGATGCCGGTGGGAAAAGCGCCGAGATTCGACTATGTCGTAGGTGTTTTTCGCGATCTGTGAGGCAAGGACCATGGCAACTCAGACCCTTTCGCTGCAAAGCAAGCTCGGGCTCACGCTCTACGCGCGTCATGTCGATGCGACCGACGCTCGCGGAGTCGCTGTCGTCGTGCACGGACTTGCGGAGCACAGCGGTCGTTATGAGCACGTCATGCAAGCGCTGGCGGACGCGAAGTTTTCGTCCATCGCGCCTGATCTTCGCGGCCACGGCCGCTCGGAAGGTCGCCGTGTGTACATCAACCGGTTCGACGAGTACGTCGCCGACGTGGACGCGGCTGTCCGCCAGGCCCGTCAGCTCTACCCGGAGCTTCCTGTTGTCGTGATCGGCCACAGCATGGGGGGACTCGTCGTGTTGCGGTACCTCCAGCAGGCGTCGCCTGGCTTGATCGCTGCTGGCGTCGTCTCGAGTCCGGCGCTCGGAAACGTCGTCAAGGTCCCTGCCTGGAAGGACGGACTCGGCAAGCTCATGTCGAAGGTATGGCCGACGCTGGGAATCCCGACGGGGATCCCCGCAACAGCGGTCAGCCGTGACGGAGCCGTTGTCGCGGCCTACGAAGACGATCCACTCGTGACCAATCAGGCGACAGCTCGCTGGTATACGGAGGTCCTCGACGCCCAGGCCGCGACGTTGGCCAGCGTTGGTCGGCTTGAGACACCGCTCATGATGTTGCTGGCAGGTCATGACCAGCTCGTTGATGTGGACGTTGCTCGGGGCTTCTTCGACAAGCTCAGCCAAGTAGACAAGCGCCTTGAGCACTATCCTGCTTGCTACCATGAGGTCTTCAACGAGCCCGAGAAAGAGCAGGTGCTAGCCGCCGTCGTCGAGTGGCTTGACGAGCGGGTTGGCTAGCAACGGCATCGCGACCAAGGTCGGACGCCGTTCGGCGTGATGAGGCGCTCTAACGTGCGGAGTTTTCTGCCGAGCGTCTGCGGACTGGCGTCAGCAGGAGGATGGCTCCCATAAGCCACCATGGAGCCTGACTGTGGCTGGCCGAGCAGCCGTCGTCGTCCATGTTGCCACCAGAGCCGTCGTTGGTGTCGGCACTGCCGCCAGTGTCGCTACCTGTGTCTGTGTTCGCCGTGTCGGAGTTGCCGGCCCCGAGCCACTCGTAGCTGGCGCAGAACCCGTCCACGTCATCGACATTGAGCTGTCGCTTCTTGCAGTCGCCCGGATCGGTGTTGGCAAACATCGTCGCCTCTCGGTCGGCCGAGTGATCGAGCCCGACGAAGTGGCCCGCTTCATGCGCCATCGTCGACTGGAGGTCCCAGCCCGCAGCGCATCCTACCGACTGCGTGAAGTCGAAGCCTGCGACGTTGACCTCGATGTCAGCATCCACGATCTCGCCGCTCTGCGGACGGTGGGTGACGGCCGTGCGCGCGAGCTCGGTCTCGGAGTAGCGGTCGGTCCAGTCTTCGATGTTGTGGACCCACACGATCGAGTTGACCCTGTCAGAGACGTTGGCGCTGACGTCGGTCTGAAAGCCATCGAAGACGAACGTCAACGGCCAGCAGTCGATAGCGCCCCAGACGGCGAAAGCATCCTCAAGGCTCCGCTGAACGCCGCCCTCGGTGAGGTTCGCGGGGAGGTCCGCTGCTGCCACAAAGCGTAACGTGTCGACTTTCCAGTGGAGGGCTTTGCCGCTCGACGAGATGTACGGGTTGAAGGCGAGGGCAGGGGCAGTGCAGAGCAGGCTCAAACACGCGAGCGTGAGCAGACGCATATCAAGCTCCATGGGGGCGGCGGCGACGGTAGAGGAATCCGAGAGCTAAAGGCAGCGATACCGCGAAGGGCAGCGTGCCGCCTGAGCAGTTCGGGTCGGCGTCGTCGACAGGGCAGTATGGCGCATCGATCGTCGCTGGAGCGGTCCCGCTTCCGCAGACCGCATCAGGGGGGGCAGACGCGACTGGATGCGACGCGCAGAGCGCAGCTTCGTCGTCCGCGGTCAGGACGCGCTTTGCTGTCTCCCCAGGAGCCGATAGCCAAAACATCGTCGCGCGCTCGTCGAGCGAGTGGTCGATCCCAAGTCCATGCCCGACCTCATGGGTCAGCGCCTGGAGCAGGTCATAGGCCTGGGGAGAGCCGTTGGTGTCGAACTCGAACATGTCGCCGTTGACCTCGATGTCGGCGTCGACGATCTCGGCGGTGACGTTGTCGTAGATGAGTCCGGTCAGGGCAATGACGCGCTCAGTGTAGGGCCAGGCCCCTGCGCCATCGCGCCACATGACGATGTTCTGAGGCCCAGGGAAGTCGGCGATACCAGCCTCGTCAAAGCAGGTCGCGCCGCCGTCCTCGATCTCAACGTAGGCGCACGGGTTGTCGTTCCAAGCCGCGAATGCCGTGGCTGCCAGGCTCATGCCCTGCTCAGGCGTGACCTCATCGATGGTGTCGGGGTTGGTGTGATAGGTGACGCAGCGAGTCGGCCAGAACACCGGCTGGCCGAGGTCGTTGGTCACGAGGACGAACGCCTGCGCCGGAGCGCCTAGCTGCGCGAGCGTGAGCGCTGTTGCTGCTGCGATGACAAGCCTCACCGACGAGCACCAGCAAGGGCGTTTCGAAGTGTGGCGCCCGTGATCGTCGGGCGCACGTCCGGTCGACCACGTACCGTCGCGCGACTCAAACCGTAGTCGTCGGGCCCACCAAAGAGCACGCCGAGCCGCAGTCCGATCGGCACCCAACCGGGCCCGGCGCGGTCGAGCAGGAGCACCACCTCGTCACCTTCGGTCAGCGTTGGTACCCCAGGGAAGTAGGTTGTCTGCGAGCCCTCCACGCCGCCCGGCAGGTGAATGTCGACGACCTCGTAAGGCAACGGCTCATTCCCGCCCAGTTCCTCCCAGACGGCGACCGTCGATCGGGTCCAGACGCGATTGTTGTAGCGCGTCGTTGCCGTCTCGACGACGTGCCCGTGGACAACAAGGGCCGCCTCGTCAACGAGGACCTCAATCGGTGCCTCGGCGACGGTCAGCGCCTGGGCTGCCGACAGAGTCAGCAACACGCTGAGCGTCGCTGAGAGTGCGAGGCGGGCTGGGCCACTCAAGAGGGGGGATCGCATCGTCGTCATGGGAACGAGTGTGCGGACACCTTGGCGTGGGGTAAAGGGCGGATTGCTGCTGCGCTCGCAGCGCTCCGCGGCGACCGTGCGAAACACCGGACTCGGCGACTGTTTCGATGTTCGGGACCACCTCGCAGTGAGGGGGATCGTGACCTTCATCAGAGACGAAGGTTGGACGTGGGCGGCCAACGTCGCAATAGTGGCACCATGCAGCGAATCATCGGCGTTATCTTCTCGGGGCTCTTCGTCGCACAGATGGGCGTCGCGACGGCAGCCGAACCGACCTCACCGTCGACCAGCGACGGACGTGCTCTCGTCGAGAGCAGCCTGGCATCGGAGATCTTCTCGCTGCGGCCAGGCCGAGCAAACCTCGCGATGCGGATCGTCACGCCGGGCGGCGCAGTGTTAGAGCGTGAGCTGACGGTGATGTCGCTGGTCGTCGACGGCAAAAAGAGAACGCGGATGCGCTTTACGGCTCCACGCGACCAGCTCGGCGTCGAGCTGCTCACGGTGCAGAGCGTCGATGGCGACGGTGAGACCCTCCAGTACCTCTATCTCCCGAACGCGAAGAAGGTCCGGCGCATCTCGCGCGGCGCGCGCCATGCTCGGTTCCAGGGGTCGGACTTCACCTTCGCCGACTTGGACGGCGGTGCGCTGGGGGACGCGACCTTCAAGGTTGGAGCGGACTCGGTGGTCGGTGGGGTCGCGTGTCGTCATGTCGATGTGCTTCCAGGGCCAAACGCGGCTGAGCAGACCTACACGCGCGTTGGCTTCGACATCGCGACCAAGGCCAATGTGCCCCTCAAGGTGGTCTTCTACGGGACCGCGGGGACACCAGTCCGTGAGCTGCGGGTCAAGAAGCTCAAGAAGCTCGACGGCTCGTATGTCCCGACCAAGCTCGTGATGCGCGATCTTGTCGCGGGTAGCTCGACGACACTAACCCTCGGCGGCTTCGAGTCGCCGGCTGGCCTAAGCCCTCGCGAGTTCACGCCAGAGGCTCTCGGTCGGTGATCCCTCCGTCGGCGGCTTGGGCGTCGTTCGCCGTGTGCTTGATGTCAGTCTCCTCGGTCTTCGCCAGCGACGCGGCCGACGGTCTCGGGGCGTTCGTCGACGACGACGGTCTCGGAGGACTGCTCGATGGCGATTCGTCGGGGCAGCATGGGCCCGCCTATCCGCGAGTAGACTTGCTGCAGGCCGTCTACTCACAGCAGCTCGCAGTGGACCTCCAGTGGCGGCCCGACGAGTCTCACGTCGCGTTCCACCAGCGCCTCTCAGGCCGGCTGCAGTCATCGCTGGCCGTCGACTGGCGGCTGGTCTTCGACGGGAGCGTCGCGGGCTGGGTCAACTCAGCAGTGGGAGAGGACCCAGGCGGTGGCGCGTCGTTCGATGGCTCGCTACACGAGGCCTATCTTGAGTGGCGGGCTTCAGAGCGTGCCCTCGTCTGGCTCGGAGCTCGACGACTGGCCTGGGGAAAGAGCCAGCAGAGTCCGCTGGATCGAGTCGATGCTCGCGACCACAGGTTCGGCCCCTACGAACCTCACGGCACCTCTCGGCAAGCCGCACTGTCGGTGGGGATCAGCCTTTGGCTTGGCGATGCCGAGCTGACGTTGGCTTGGGTGCCGTATGTCGTCGGCGATCGCTACTCGGTCGCGACCGGTGACTGGGCCTTTGCTGCCGGTGCAGAGGCGGACGTTCGCACCCAAGGTGACAGGCTATCGACCGAGCCTTCCACGTTCGGGGATGGGGCTGCAGCACGGCTCACAACGTCGTTGGGCGGCGTCGATCTGGAGTTGATCGCCGCGCGTCTACCTGACCGCGTACCGATTCTCTCCGCGACCGGCGGCAGGGCGCGCCAGCGCCTTCAACACTCGCTTGGGCTGGGCGCGTCGTGGGCTGTGGCTTCAACTGTGTTGTCGGTCGACCTCGCTTGGGTCGACACTCAGGTGACGTACCAGCGAGACGGGCAAGTCGTGACCCCCAGTGGTCTCGAGTCTGCCCTCGAGGTTCGCTGGGACCCCGCCGTTTTTTGGTCGCTCACGATGGCCCTGACGTCCCGCGAGCTCTTCGACGTCTCCAGTGCCTTGTATCGCGACACGGCCAGCCGGCATGCGGTCGAGGTGAACACCGAGCTATTGCTTGCGCCTAGCGGAAGCCTGCGTCTGGTCGGCAGCGTAAGCATCGAGCTCTCGTCGACCCATGTACGTGGCCACACCTATCTCAGCTGGCAGGCGAGCGAGGCGACGCAGCTGCGCTTGGGAATGGCCTTGTTTGCCGGTGGAGGACGGCAATCGCTTGGTGGCCTTTACGGTCACAACGATTACGCGTATCTCCGCGGTCGCACCACGTTCTGACCAGGAGGCCCTATGCGCGCGCACAATGAACTTCGTCCGGTGACGATCGTTGAGAACTTCACGGACGCCCCCCTTGCGTCTGTCCTCATCAGCTGTGGCAACACGCGAGTGCTTTGCACTGCCAGCGTGGAGGAGAAGGTCCCGGCCTTTAGGTTCGATAGCGGCGGTGGCTGGTTGAGTGCCGAGTACTCCATGCTGCCCGGCGCCACCTCACGACGCTCGCGACGCGGGGTCTCCAAGGGCAAGCTCGATGGACGCTCCACGGAGATCCAGCGCCTCATTGGCCGGTCGCTTCGGGCCGCGTTTGACCTCGACGCGATGGGGCAACGCAGTCTCTGGATTGATTGCGACGTCCTTCAGGCCGACGGTGGGACCCGAACGGCGTCCATCACGGGCGGCTACACGGCCGCGCGCATCGCCATCGAGCGACTGATTCACGACGGCGTCGGAACTCGAGCTTCTCTCCTGCCCGCCGTGGCCGCAGTCTCCGTAGGGATCGTCGACGGGCAGGCGTATCTGGACCTCGACTACCCGCTCGATAGCCGTGCTGAGGTCGACATGAACGTCATCATGAACGCCGCAGGCGGTTTCATCGAGGTCCAAGGCACAGGGGAGCAGGGTACGTTCTCTCGCGCCCAGCTCGATGAGCTCCTGGCGCTCGCCGAAGCTGGAATTGGGCAGCTGCTCGAGACCTCTGAAGCGGCGGTCAAGCGCGCGCTGGCAGCTCGACCTGGCGCAGGGCCGCGCATCAGCTAGATGTGCTGGGTTGCAGGGATGTCGTCCCTGAGTCTCCCGACAGGGAACTCGACGATGCTCGCAGGGTCTTCACTCGGCCGACGCCGCCCGCTCAGTCGGTGTCTGGCCGCGCGCTGCTTGCTAGCTGCCAAAGAGGGGTGGACCGCGCCCCAAACGACACTGGCTCCAGCAGAGGTTCTGCTGGAGCCAGTTGTTTTCACACGAGAGTGCGCCGCAGTGGCGAAACCCGTCGTTGCGCTAGTCCTAAAGCAAGCGCTAGTTTCGAGCGAGGCGAACGAGGTGCGCATCACAGCGACGTCGGGCGGACGACGGCGATGCGTGCATCGTCGAGTCCGAGT